>CAZCXH010000008.1:0-57417 GCA_964502525.1 uncultured Chitinophagaceae bacterium | reverse complement strand
ATTCTACCTGCACCCGTCACACTTCAAGCCGAATCCTGCAATTCTGAATGAAATCGGGCTTAAGGAAAACGAACGTTTCATCGTAATGCGCTTTGTAGCATGGACTGCCGACCATGACATCGGGCATAAGGGGTTGAGCAATGAGATAAAAATCAAAGCGGCAAAATCATTTGAGAAGTTCGGAAAGGTGTTAATCACTTCGGAAGAAAAGTTGCCCTCTGAATTGGAACCTTACCGGATCAATATTTCACCGGAAAAAATTCATCACGTGATGTATTTCGCCACCCTGCTCTATGGCGAAAGCGCCACGATGGCTTCCGAGTGTGCTGTGCTTGGAACACACTCAATCTTCTGTGACTTCACCGGACGAGGCTACACCGATGAGCAGGAGCAGCGGTTTGGATTGGTTTATAATTTCAAACTTGATAAGGCTTCGCAAGAGGCTTCTATAGAAATGGGCGTTGCGCTGCTTCAAAATGAAAATTTGTGGCAGCAAGGGAAAAGCAAGCGCGGGAATCTATTGAAGGAAATGCGGGACGGTACTGAATTGTTCTTAGAGCAACTTGCAGGTATTGTGAAAATATAAGTTCGTCTCGAAAAAACGATTGAACGAATGTTCTCATTAGCAACAAACCACAAACTGATGGCATGTGCGGCATAGCCGGAATTTTTTCCAAACAACCTCTTTTCCAGCATCACCGCGAGCAGGTGCAGCGCATGAATTCCATCCAGCAGCATCGCGGTCCCGATGATGAAGGCATTCAGGTAAATGAAAAGTGCATTCTCGGTCACCGCAGGCTCTCCATAATAGATTTATCCAAAGATGGACATCAACCATTTTTCTCAGCGGACAATCGCTATCAAATTATTTTCAACGGGGAGATTTACAATTACATCGAACTGCGAGATGAGCTGAAAAAACTCGGATGGATTTTTCACACCAAGACGGATACGGAAGTCTTGCTCAACTGCTACATCCAATTCGGGTTTGATTGCCTTCCGAAATTGAACGGGATGTTCTCGTTTGCTATTTATGACACGCAGCAGCATTCCCTTTTCCTGGCGCGTGACCGCTTTGGCAAAAAGCCTCTTCACTACATCGAACGCGAAGGCGCTTTGTATTTTGCCTCCGAAATCAAAGCGCTTAGGATCGTTCAAAAAAATTATTCCGTGAATGAGCAAAGTCTGTTCGATTTCCTCTGCTTCAACCGCACGGATGTCTATGATGAAACATTTCTGAACGAAATCAAAAGAATTCCGAAGGGGCATTACGGATTTATCAATACAGATAAGCCGCTCGAAGTAAAGCAATGGTGGAATCCTGAAAGCTATATTCAAACAACCACCGGGGATGCGCCCGATTTGGTTTACTCGAAAATTGACGAACTGATTTCTTCTGCTGTTGCATTGCGCATGAGGAGCGATGTGCCCGTTGGCTCCTGTTTGAGCGGAGGGCTTGATTCTTCGGTTATAGTAGGAATTCTGTACAAAAAGAATTTAGTCACCAATCTTTATAAAACTTTCACCGCATCATTTCCCGGATTGGCGATTGATGAGACGAGTTTCATTGACAAACTTCAGCATCAATATGGATTTCAGAACTTCAGAACTTTTCCTACGGCTGATGGATCATTCGATGAATTCGATCGCTTCACATACATGATGGATGAACCATGCACCAGCCCTACTTTTTATTCGCAGTATAAGGTAATAGAGTTGGCGAAGCAAAATGGAGTGACTGTTTTGCTTGATGGGCAGGGTGGTGATGAAAGTTTCGCAGGCTACCAATATTTCCATGCCTTCTATCAAACATCACTGCTGCGGAAGGGAAAGTTATTTGCATTTGCCAATGAAGTCTGGTCTGCCGCGCTGCGCAAGCAGGAAAAGGAATCATTTCAAACGTTGATCTTCCAAAACATCTCCGATTTTCTGAGAAAAGTCCTGCTTTATGACACGCTGAAAAATCATGTGAGTAAAGATTTTTTCTACGAATACATTGACAAGAGCAGAATTTTCCATCGCTTCTTCAACGCCACTGATTTGAACACGAGTTTGGTGCGCCACTTTCAATACAAGCTGGAACATTTGCTTCGCACCGAAGACCGCAACTCCATGGCGTTTTCAATTGAAACGCGCCTGCCCTACCTTGATTATCGCTTCGTGGAATATGCGTTGTCGGTTCCGCAAGAATTAAAAATCTCGAAGGGTGAGAACAAAGTATTGCAAAAACGCTCGCTTGGAAAATATTCGATACCCGAAATTTTAAACCGTAAAGACAAAATCGGTTTCGGCACTCCGGGCGAGATGTGGATGCAAACGGAAAAATGGAAACAGCATACTGCCGATAATTACAATTATCTTCTGGAAAAATTTCCCCGAGTATTCAAACGAAATGCTGTGCTGAAAAATAATTTGTTTGAAAGGTGGAAGGTTAACCAGTTGGCAGTGTGGCATCAGCAGATAATCAAGGAACAACATTAAGTCATGTCAGATTTCTCCCGCCCCTCGTCCCCCGCCCCTCGTCCCTCTCAGAAACACGATTACGGAAAAATATTAAAGGATGTGCTGGCGGAAATGAAACGCCAGGATTATGCAGGTTATGAGAAATTTGATGCGCTCAATAGTCCCTTTCTCAATGCGCTGTCGCTGAAAAATCAGTGGTTGCGTTTTTTCGTTATTCAAGCGGTGAAGGAGTGTCCGATTCATATCAGACCGTTACTTGGCGTGAAAAAAGTACGTAATCAAAAGGGTATTGCTTTGTTTGCAAAGGCTTACCTGCATCTTTATGAGCATACCGGCAATTCCGAATATCTTGCTGAAGCCGGGAGTTTGCTAAAGTGGCTTTTGGATAATCCATCGCCCAACCAAAAAAATCTATGCTGGGGGTATAGTTTTCTTTGGCAAAGCGTACCACCGTTTTGCCAGGAGCGCAATGAGCCGAACATCGTTGTAACATCCTTTACCGGTGAGGCTCTGGTGAAGGCTTATCAAATCACGCAACAGCCGGAGTATTTGAGCGCCCTTGAATCCCTTTCGAGATTTATCACGGAAGATTTAAAAGTGCTGCACGAAACTCAAACCGAAAGAGCAGTTGCTTACATTCTCTCTGAAGTGGACTCCATCACGATAAACGTTCAGGCAATGTCAGCCGGATTGCTGGCTAAGATCTGGGCGCTCAATAAAAATCAACGCCTGCTTGACATTGCGAAGAAACAAATTCAATTCGTTGCGAACAACTCCACTAAGAAACATGCCTGGGCCTATGCTTTGCCTTTGCCGAATACCAATCCGGTCTATATTGATTACCACGACAATTTCCACACAGGTGGATTGCTCGACAACATGCTTGATTATATGGAGGCGAGCGGAGACTTTTCGTTCATGGAAATTTACACGAAGGGACTCGAATACTACCGCACCCACTTTTTCGAGCCCAATGGCGCTCCGTATTGGACTGATGTGAAGCAATATCCTTATGACATTCACTGCTGCGCGCAGGGAGTCCTTTCATTCAAAAAAGCAGCTAAGTACAAGCCGGAATTATTAAATGAAGCCTATAAAATTGCTGATTGGACAATTGAAAATATGTACCGACCTTCGCGTCATGATTTCATCTATCGCATCAGCCGGTTTTACAAATGGAATTACTCTTTGGTGAGATGGTGCAACGGGTGGATGGCGAAGGCGTTGAGCGAGGTGTTGTAAAATATTTAAGTTATCAATAGCCCCTCCGATGATTACAGCCGTCATTAAAAACAACAAATAAAATGGGAAATCTGACTTTCCTGACTAGAAAGGTGTTCAGCAAGCTTTCCGCTCCTTTGGGGGTTTATGCGAGGAGAAGCGCTTCAAGAAGCTGCCTCGCGCAAATGCGATCAACGAACAACGAAGTGATTATGAAGCTTGCTTCTGCCCTTGAGTCTGCATCCAATGAAACATTCACGAACGAACAATTGCAGCGGTTTGAAAAAATTGAAGCACTGCGAGCATCATTAAGTCAATCGCAGGAATTGATTGCCATCCAGGATTTCGGGGCGGGCTCTGCCACCTCTCACCGCACCGAAAGCGAGATGCAGCAAGGCATCCGCATTGAAAGAACCGTTCAGCAAATGTGCAAATCGTCAACCTCGCAAAATTTTGCCCGACTGCTATTCAAAATCATTTATGACTTCAAATTCCGGAGCGGAGTTGAATTGGGCACTTGTTTGGGCATATCCGCATCCTATCAAGCATCAGCAATGGAGATAAATAATGCCGGAAAATTCGTGACCTGTGAAGGTTCACCGTCATTGGCGGTCCTTTCAAGAAAAAATATATCAACCCTCGAAATATCGCGGTGCGAGGTGGTACAGGGACGTTTCCTCGACACTTATGAATCGGTTTTGAAAGCGCAACAGCCTGTGGACTATGCTTTCATTGACGGGCATCATGATGAGTTTGCAACGGTGAAATACTTTGAACAACTGGCCCCTTACCTGAGCGATGTAAGCATTGCAGTATTTGACGACATCAGCTGGTCGGAGGGAATGGAAAGAGCCTGGGAAAAAATAAAAAGCATGAAAGTGAAGGGATTGCTGGCGACAGTCTATTTGGGGAAAATGGGAATCGTACTGATTGACAGAAGCGGTAGTCACCGCCCTCCAACTCATTATGAGTACTACATCACCTGAAGCGCATATCGCATACATGGTCTCTGATCAGAAATTCCTGAAAAAAATCTTGATCATTACTTACTATTGGCCGCCTGAATTGGGCGTGGGAGTTCAGCGGATTCAGAAATTTTGTCAATATCTGCCCAGCTTTGGATATCAGCCGGTAGTGCTGACAATAAGTAACCGTAAGTTGCCTGCACAGGAAGTTTTCGCCAAAGAAGGAGATGCTGATGTAGCAAGGATATACTACTGGTTCGATCCGACCCGTTGGCTGTCGGGTGGTGAAAAAGGTGAATCTAAAGAAAAGCAAAAAAGTAAAAAAGGTGATAATGGAAAGCCCAGCGAAGCCATAAATTATTTACTTCATTTTATCTGGCTGAATTTTTTCATTCCTGATTCTAAGATTGGGTGGTATAATCCGGCAAAGTGGGCGGTAGATGCTATCATGAAGGAATTTGACATCGGTGCGGTGCTCTCAACAGGGCCACCATTTACTCCACATCTTGTCGGACTATATGCGAAGAAGAAATACCGGCTTCCGTGGATAGTTGATGCGAGGGATCCGTGGGTGGAGAATGTCAATTACAACTACCTGAAGCGTTTCGGCTTTGTGGTGAAAGCCAATGAATATCTGGAAAGGAAAGTGTATGCCCGTGCCGATAGCGTCATCACCATCGGGCCAGTGATTCAACAACTGTTACAAACCAAAACTCCGGACAAGAAAAAAATAAAGGTGATCTATAATGGGTACGATGAGGAGGAGTTCATGAGTTTCAGTCCTGTAAAGAGCTCAAAGTTCAAAATCGGGCATTACGGGAGCATTCTTGATGACCAAATCGCTTACAATTTTCTAAAAAGTTTAGAAGCGGCTATCCGTTCCAATCCGCAATTCTCCGAAGATTTTCTGTTTGATTTTTACGGACCGGTAACTGAAAAGGCACGCTATGAAATAGAACGGCATGTGCCTGAGAAGAACCGTTCTTTTCACGGTAGCATTCCGCGAGTGGAACTGATAAAAAAACTGGCGGACGAACAAATGCTTTTTTTGTTGATCATGAACGTGAGTCAGAACGAGTTGGTAGTTTCCTCAAAAATTTTCGAGTATGTGAGAGCAGGCTGGCCTGTATTGATAATAGGTCCGGTAAATGGCGAAGCCGGTAATATTGTGCGCCTGGCTAATACCGGAAAAATTTTTGCTTATGATGATAAGGAGGGTCCAATGGAGTTTATTTTAAAAATGTATCGCAAATGGAAAACCGAAGGGCTGAGGCAAAACAAATACACCAACCCCATTTTCGAAAGAAAAGAACAGGCGCGGCAACTGGCGCAGCTTTTTGATGAGCTGCTGGAGGGAGCTAAACCCTGACTTTTAGAGAGGCGCGACCTGTCCGCTCGGAAATCATTTCAGTCACATAGCTGATTTTATCTTCGGTAAGCTCGGCAAACATTGGAAGGGAAATTATTTTTTCCTGGAATACTGACGAAACGGGGAAATCGTCCCTGCGAAGCTTCAAGTGTTCATAGGCCTTGACAAAAGGCAGCGAACTGGGATAATGAATTGCAGTGTCAATATTTTTCTTTGTAAGATAATCCATTACTCCACCCCGATCATCAGTCTGCACGACAAAGAGGTGGAATACGTGTTTTGAATATTCAGGAGATGATGGGAGTTTGATAGCTGCATCTTTCAAAAGTTCGCAATAGCTCGCTGCGGTCGATCTTCTTTTGCTATTCCAGTTATCAAGATGCTTTAGCTTCACGGATAACACCGCTGCATGAATCGTGTCAAGCCTGCTGTTCCTGCCTTCCATGCGGTGGTCATGCTTTGCTTTTTGACCGTGATTGGTTATCATTCCTGCTGTTTCCGCAAGTCCTTCATCATTCGTAACCATCGCTCCTGCATCGCCATAAGCTCCCAGATTTTTTCCGGGATAAAAGCTGAAAGATGCAGCATTGCCCATTGTCCCCACTTTTTTCCCTTTGTACACCGCACCATGAGCTTGCGCGCAATCTTCCAGCACTGTCAGTTTGTATTTCCTTGCGAGTGATAAAATTTCATCCATTTCGCAAGGCAAGCCATAAAGGTGAACAGGGATGATGGCTTTGGTTTTTGATGTGATCTTTGATTCAATCTTTGTGACATCAATAGTGTAATAATCCGGATGGATGTCAACAAACACCGGGTTTGCGCCAACCGATGAAACCGCTTCTGAAGTGGAAATCCATGTCATGGCCGGAACAATCACCTCATCTCCGGGGCCGATGCCCATCGCTTTAAGGAGAATTTCAATTGAGTCCGTGCCGTTGCCGCAACTGACGCAAAATTTACTTCCCACGTAGCTTGCAAATTCCTCTTCGAATTTTTTCACTTTCGAGCCACCAATAAAGGATGACGTGTTCAGGCAGTCCTGAATGGCGCCATCAACTTCTGATTTGATGCTAAGGTATTGCGCGTGCAGATCTACAAAAGGAACGGACATGGTATTGATTGGTTAATCAGTTATTGATGGTTTACAAGTATTCCCGTTTCAAGTCTTTGATTTTACGCGCAGGGTTTCCAGCGTAAACTCCCGGCTCATCCAAATCTTTCGTTACCACCGCCCCTGCGCCAACCACAATACCGTCTTTAATTTCTACAGGCAAAATTGTGGCATTTGTTCCGATGGAAACACGGTTGCCGATTTTCGTTTTCCTCCAGAAATTTTTATCACCTCGTGCCGGGCCGTTTTTGATGAACGTGTCATTTACAAACTTCACCCCGTGCGAAATGAAGCAATCATCGCCAATCTCCACCCATGTGCAGATGAAGGCATGAGATTGAACTTTGGTGCGATTTCCGATTTTCACATCTGATTGAATTTCCACGAACGGCCCGATGCGGCAATCATCGCCAATCGAGCAGTCATAGATGTTAACGGGCTTCACAACCATCACGTTCTTTCCGAAGGTGACGTTTTTAATTCCAACCTCTTTGATTATGGGTTCCATCTTGCTGCCTGGTACATGTTTTCGATGATCTCCACCACCTTCATCCCTTCCATGGCATTCGCCATAATCGCGCTTCTGCCCTCCAGCGCGTCAATCACGTTGGCTATCATCTTATCGTGATTTGACATGGAACCCTCATAATAGCCATATTGGTTTGCAGGTCCAGATTGTGGCAATCCTGTAATGTCAAAACCGTTAGTCTTCTGATACTCGATTACATTGAGGTATTTCCCCCCGATTTTAATCGTGGCGTTTTCGGCAAATACAGTAAGAGAACCTTCCATGTTCTGCAGGTAGCTGGAAGTGGTGTAATTCAAATTACCGATAGCAGCGCCCGATTTGAACCGGAAATTAAACGAGCCGGTATCTTCGAAATCAATCAAGTCCTGATGACTTGCATTGGTAATGATTCCGTTCATGTCTTTGATATCGCCAAATAGATAGTAAAGAATATCAACGAAGTGGCTGAATTGGGTGAACAGTGTGCCTCCATCCAACTGTTTGTCGCCTTTCCAATCGGAGTTGATATAGTATTCCTTGTTTCGGTTCCAAAAGCAATTTATCAGCACATAATATATGTTCCCTAGCTTTTCCTCGTCAAGTAATTTTTTCATGGCCTGCACCGGAGGGTTAAAACGGTTCTGTTTCACAACAAAAAGCTGCCGGTTATTTTTCAAGGCAATATTTATCATTTCCTCGCAGTGCTCCCTTTTGAGCGCCATAGGTTTTTCTACCAGCACATTTTTCTTTTTTTTGAGCGCTTGCGCTGTATTTTCAAAGTGACAGCCGTTGGGAGTGCAAACATTGATGATATCAATATCCATGGCTAACAACTCTTCATAAGATGAGGCGATGGCGCAATTAAACTTCTTACCGAAGGCTTGACCACGTTCCGGCTTAATATCGAAAGCCGCAACCAACTCTCCGCCCGGATGCTCATGAATGGCCTGGGCGTGCCTGCCCGCAATGCTTCCGCAGCCAACAATGCCTAGTTTTATACCCATATTTAATAAATTAAAATCGCTCCGCCTTATCTATAAACTCTTGAAACCACTGCTCAACCGTAACTAAATGCCAAAGTTGGTGAAACCCCTTATCAGTTGAACTTTCATAAATTCTGGCAATTGAAACCGGGTTAAAAATCCCTCTTTTCTTTAAACTTTGCAAACTATCCATTGTGAAGGATTGCAGTTCATGATGAGCCCATCTTCCAACCGGCAATCCGAAACCACGCTTTTTCATGGTTAAGGAGCGTGGAGATATGTATTTCCTGGCAATTTGGCGCAATAGATATTTTTGAACGCCATGGTTAATTTTGAAACGAGCCGGGAGTTTGAAAGCCAGTTCCACTACATTGTGGTCTAAAAATGGAAACCGCGCTTCAATGGAGAATCTCATTGTATTCAGGTCAGACCGGCTTACATGGTGATTGCCAATAAAGTTCATGAAATCAAAATAACCCAGTTCCTGCAACCTGTCTGAAAAGCTCCGTGCATTTTTGTTGTATAACCGGGTAAGTACCGACTTTGAATCATACCAATATTGTCGGGGAAAAAGACAGCGCTTGCTGCTATCTTGAAAATTGGAGAACAAGGCGTAGTAATATTCGGAGACATTCCTGCATTCAGACAATTCCTTCAGAATATCAATATATTGATTGTGATGCGGCATTAATTTCATCACAAACCTTAGCCCCTGCATGATTTTCCAAATGTTGAATTGGGTATAATATTTATACCCTGCCATCAATTCATCAGGCCCCAAGCCATTTAATATCACTTTTACCTTGTTTTCGGAAACCACCCTTGAAAGGACGTAATCCGGATGGATGGAGGAATAGGGTTCTTCCTGTATAGCGATGGCATCTTCAATGTGATCAATAATGTCTTTTGCCTCAACATATTTTATTACATGATTCAGGTTATTGATTCTTGCATTTTCCTTTGCCTCCTCCATTTCGTTGTATTCTGAAATGGACTTGTCAAATCCAAGTGTGAATGCCTTAATGCCCTTGTGTAACTTATTGGCGATTGCCGATACCGTTGTTGAGTCAACACCTCCGCTCATGAAAGTGCCCACTTCAACATCGGCAATCAGCCGGTATTTTATTGATTTAGTGACCGCGGCTTCAAGCATTTCCGCTGCTTCGTTTTCGGATACAGAGAAGTCTTGCGGCCCGGTGGGAATATCCCAATATCGCTGTTTTGATGTTACGCCCGTATTCAAATTGATTTGCATCCAATGAGCCTGCTCAAGGGCGAAAACATTTTTAAAGCAAGTCATCGGGCGCGGGGCAATATTGAAACTCAGGTTGTGCCAAAGCCCTTCAAAATTCACTTCCGGTTTGTACAAACCAGATTTAATAATTGCCTTTATTTCAGAAGCGAAGATGAAATGGTCGTTTTGAATGGAGTAATAAAGAGGTTTTATTCCAACCCTGTCCCTTGCTAAAAAAACAGTTTGGTCGGTTGTATTGTATATGGCAAAGGCGAACATGCCATTGAACTTTTGCAGGCAATCAGCGCCCCATTGTATGTAAGCGTTTAAAATAACTTCGGTATCTGTATTACTGCGGAATCGGTACCCCATGTTTCCTAATTCCGCTTTTACCTCCGCGTGATTATAGACTTCACCGTTATAGGTAATCCAGTATAGGCCACTGTGATCGCACATGGGCTGATGCCCCCGGTAACTTAAGTCAACAATTGAAAGCCTGCGGTGACCGAAGCAGAGATAAAAATTTTCACCTGCAACGGTAGTGATATGTTTATCAGGATAGTAGTTGATGTCATTAAACCGGGCTTCTCTTTGCGGAGTGTCATCTCCTGAAAATATAGTCGCGCTTTTCTGATTCACTGCCAGAAAACCTTCATCGTCAGGTCCACGATGCTTCAGTGATTCGGTCATTTGCATCACTGAATGAGCCTTGATGCTTGCGTTCTTTCCTAAGTTGATTATTCCGGCAATTCCGCACATAGTGGCTAAAAATTCAGTAGAAATTAATAATGAAGTAAATCAGGAGCCATGAAACAGTTATTATCAACGCATACCATCCCCACATCCATCTTATTTCAAAATACCTGTTGGATAAAACCATTGACACCATATTCGAGACCAAAATCGCAAGCGAAGTAGCGATGGCGGCTCCCATGATGCCGCTTACGGGAATAAGCGCGAAGTTCAGAATAATGTTCAGTAATGCACCAACACCGTACACCACAATATACAAATAGGTTTTCTTGCTCTTGAATATGCCAAGTCCGCTGATCATATAAAAGCCGTAAAAAATGGTGCTCCAGCATAACACTCCAACAATTTTCCATGATTCGTAGTATTCCTTGTCGGCAATGAAACCCACAAGCAACGGAGAGCAGGCAGCCAGAATTACAGAAAAAACGGATCCTGCAAGAATATACCAAAGCGCAGCTTTTTGGATAATGCGCTTGCCTTCCTCCTGATGCAACGCATCCATGGAGTAGGGCAAAAACGTGCGCCTGAACGCTTCAACAAATAAAAGGATAATCATCGAAAAATTTGCACCGACTGCATAGATACCCACCTCATACTGCCCGGTCATCTTTAATATCATCCACCGGTCGCACGCCTGCATGATCCAGATCATCAGGCCAGCCGGAAGCAGCGGAATGCCGAATTTCATCAGATTCTTCCAGAAAAAAGTTTCAGGCTTATTCCAGGACTGATACTTTCTGGTGCTTATCCAACCAATGATGACTGCAATGAAATTTGCCGATAGCAATCCGAGGAAATAGCCCTGCAACCTCATTTCGAAAAGTACAGCCAACAACAGGATGAATCCGATACCGGCCAATGACTGAAAGGTAGAAAGCAAGACGTAGCGCCACGGTTGATACAGCAACCTGAAAATTTCGATACTTTGCAAAACCAAGGTGGAGAAAAAAGTGGAAAGCATCACTAAATACAAATAAGATGCTGGAACCGGTTCTTCGAAGGTGAAGGAAACGATGATCGGGGAAAACAGGGAAACAACCGCTATGATAATCAGCCCGATAACAATCCTTAATTGCAACACCGAGGCGGTGATCGTTTCAGGCTTATGGCTTCCCGTGTTTTTCGCTTCTGTGAAAAAATAAGTCTGCGCGCTATCTAAGCCCATTGTCATAATGAGGGAGAGGATGGCGCTGATCGTTGAAAACATTTCCAAAACACCGTATTCAGCTGGTGAAAACAACCGGGTCAGGATGGGGATGAGGAAGAAGACCAACCCTTTCGATACAGCCAGCCCAAATCCATAAATCACTAAGTCTTTCCCGAATGGTTTTAAAATGCTGCCCATTGGAATCCGGAGTGTTACACTTCTGCCGGAGGTTTTAACAAAAACCAGGATGGCAGCGGCTTTTTGGTGGGCATATCGTTTTTAAATCTCTCGCTAAAATCGCTCCAATGAAAAGTGGCTACCGGTTTGAAATTATTTTTCTCCCACACCGGATCCAGTTCTTTCGACTCTTCTTGGTAGATTATCACATAATCAGTTTTCCATTGCCTGACGTTATTTAAAACGCTATTCACATCTCTGCCCCAAAATTCGGGGGCGCCTTCGTAGTTCAATTCGTAAACAGCCCACCAGTTTGGAATTATAAGAAATTCTCTTTTTGTCGCCACATAAAGGGGCAATTCAAGTAAGATACGGTAACCATCAAAAACCTTATCATGATTGTTTTCAGGATTTTCGTAGGCCATTAGAATTTTGCTGTTTTTTCCGACCGTACTGAAAAAGTTTTCCATTTCCTTAATTGGGCCTCTTACATAAAATGGTGTAAATACAGGCATGGAATCTAAAGCGTTATTTAACAGCATCATTGGGATTGGAGATACTGCAATCCAAAAGGAAGCAAGAAGTGCAAGGTTGTAACCTGTTTCAAGCAGCACCGTGGCAAAAACACTTAGTATGACAATGTAAATGGATTGCCTGTCGGCAAAACGAAAAAATGTATTAAGCGCAAAAATACCCACAGCAGCAATAGCCAGTGCAGGAACAGCCCCTTGTGTAAAAAAGCAACAAAGAAGGAACTGTGCGTACAAAAAAAACAGGTAAATATTTAAAACAGTATCTCCCGGTGTAGCAACAAATTTGTATTTCACATTGCTTTTGGTAAAGCCAATCGCCTTTGTGATCGTAATGAGGGGGCTCGAGGCGGAAGTGCCTGCCGTTAATACCGGAATAAAACTCAACGAAAGTTTTAACATAGCGGGAGTAGTGGTTATTATCGGCAGAAGTGTTGATTCAGCAACCGCCAACGTTGCAGATAGAATTATTCCAACCACAATCACTGTGACGCTGCCAAAGCTTGCTAAAAACCAGGCCACTGCGGTCAGCGGCCAATTCTGAGAAGTCATTCCATAGAGGGCGAGAGGAAGCAAACACCAGCCCAAGATGTTATAGTTCTGATACAGGATATTCATGTAAAACGATGTGCTGAAGACAGCAAGTGTTAGTATTAAGATCAACCAATAGTAATCAGTTTGACCAATCCATAAAAAGTGAAAAAAAATCCAACTTGCCATTCCTATTAGCACAGGAACGCAACCTCCAATCCAATAACTGTATAATGATGCCAGCGTGAAATAACGCACTTTAACAAGCGGGAAATTGCCAAGTCCCATATAAGGACTGCTTCCGCTCTTTCCGTATTTGTACAAGTTGATAGCAGCTGACCGGTAGAATAAGGCGTTAAGTCCGGAGGAGTTAAAGTTTGAATAATCGCCCCAATTTCCGTTCAATAACACGCGGCAACGCCAGAGAGATATGATAAGATTGATCGGATTTGAGATTAATAATGTAAAGGGATAGAAAACGACCCTGATGATTCCGCTGAATCCGAATTTTTGGAATAAATGCTCATAAAAAAGGGATTTTATTTTCTCCATGAGGAAAACCGGCTTCAGTGGGCTATTGGCTTATGTTTCCTGATTTTTTTAAATCGGTCTGTAAAGCTAACATGGTCAATCAAGTTAATGATTAAAGGTATTTTATACCTGTCTAAATGTTGAGTGCAGAAAACCCGGATTGCTCTTCTTGCCTCCGAAGGCTCCACCTTTTGCTTCAGTACAACATCTGCTGAAACTGCCTGCCCGGTAATGGCGTTCTGTTTTCCATAAACCACGCAGTCCAATATATCAGGATGGCGAAGCAGTACACTTTCCACTTCCGAAGGCAATACTTTCAGCCCGCCCACATTTATTATTTCAGAACTTCTTCCGATGATTTTCAAATAGCCGTCTTTATCCACCTCTACCATGTCACCGGTTTTAAACCAACCGTCAGCCGTGAACCGCTCCATCGAATCATTGATATAGCCAAGAATCTGTGTCTTGCTGCGCAGCCATAATTCATTGTTTTCGATTTTGTACTCGATGTTCGGGTCGTCAATCTTGATATAGGTGCTGGACGATGATTTGCTGGAGACCTGCGCAATGCCTGTTTCGCTTGTGCCGAACGTTTGCAGCAGCTTGGCTTTTGGAAATGCCTGACGTATTCTTACCAGGAGGCTTTCGGGCATAGGCTCTGTGCCGTAAGTGATTAGTTTAAGGCAGGATAGGTTGAATTTCTGATTCGCCTCGCTGATGAGGATCAGGTTTAAAAAAGTCGGTGTTGTGGGCAGGACATCAATTTTATTTTTTTCAATCAGGCTGCAAATATGCTCCGGCTCTCGCTTTAAAGGTAGGGTGAGGCAAACGCCCATTGACAGCGCATTGAAAAGCGTATTGATGCCCCCGATGTGGTCGAACATCAGCATGATCAGGAAATTGAGATCCTTGGGTTTCTTGTCTTTGTAAACATCCAGCAGATTGTCAAGGTCGTGAACCATCGCTTTCGGCTTTCCGGTGCTTCCGCTGCTGAATAAAATCAACCCCGCCCTGTCCTTGTTTTGGAGCGAAGCGATAAGATCATGCTTTTTCGCTTTTTCTACGGGTTGATTAATAGTATATTCTCTGCCACGCAATTCAATGGATTTGTCGAATCCCGTTGTGACAATCTTTTCTTTTATTTCTGATTCGAGCGTGGTAGTGAGCGGGATGACGATGTTTTTGTTTTGGATAAGCGCGAGAAAAAAAGCGATGGAGTGAAACGAGTAATCTGAAATCAATACAACAACTTCACCGGGCAGTACTTTCCCTTTAAGTGATGAGAAGTACTCTTGGATTTGTCCAGAGAGGTCGTTGTAAGTAAAAACGCTTTCACCACTGATTATCGCTTTTTTATCAGCGTAAGCAACGAGTTTATCCAACAGCCACTGCATGGTCAGCCGTTTATTCCTCCCAAATAAATGGTCTGTCCGGTAATCATGCCGCTTTGGTCGGAGACGAAAAAATTGATGACATTGATAATGTCCTGAACCGTTCCCGCGCGCTTTATTGCCTGGCGATTCACCAGCGCTTCTATTTTTTCCCTCGGAACCGTTTTTATCAAATCGGTCATCACCGGGTTGGGACCGATGGCATTAACAGTGATTCCGAAAGGACCGAGTTCTCTTGCAGTGATTTGGGTGAAATTATGAACCGCAGCCTTGCTCGCTGCATAAACGGACTCGCCTTCAATTTGAAGCGGCACTGCAACCGTAACGAAATTAATGATGCGCCCCGTTCGCTTGCGGATCATCACTTTAGCCGCCTCGCGACTGAAAAGAAAAGTACCGAGAAAATTCGTTTCCAGTATTTCTTTCGCCTTGCTCAATGGCGTGAGGGTGAAGTGATTCATGGACGCGATGCCCGCATTATTGATGAGCACGTCAATCTTTTTAAATTGCTTCTCCACGTCCCTTACCATTCCGGCCACCTCGCTTTCATTTGTTACGTCAAGCTCGTAATGGCGGTAATTTTTATCACTGATGGTTGCCGATCCCCGGCTGCATCCTGCAACTATATTTCCCGCAGCAAGAAAATGCCCGGCAAGCTCTTTGCCGATTCCTTTTCGAGTACCTGTTATAATAAAAACCTTACTCACTTTCTGCCAGTAGTTGTTCGGTATAAGCCGCCAGGCTGCGCACGGTCCTGAACGGTGAAATTTTCTGGCTCAGCGCTTTTTCATTTGCAATGACAATGGTTTTGCCCATCTCAGCCGAAACTCGGCTCTCTACCTCCGCGATGAGCTGCACCAATCCCAGACTGTCCAGATTCCCGTTGATGCCAAAAAGCGGGGTATCGGCATTTGCGCCTTTGAGGCTATCGTTATTGGTTTCATCTCCTATCATTTTTGCGGTTGCTATAACGATATTTAGTATGCTCTCATTCATATGCTCATCATTTGCGGTATTCAAATACAATAATATCCTCCGGGAATAAATTCATCCTGAATGATTCCTTCATTCCCGTATCTTTCAGCAATCTGGAGGATGCCGTGTTGCTTTCTCTGCAGCTTGCCCAAAACCCCTTTGGGGATTTCGCTTTCAGCAGGTTGATATTCTCCTTGAGCATTTTAATAAAATTGATAATCACAACCGGCTCATGGGCATGTTGTTTATCAATGATAAACGCGCCTACAAGATAATTATAAACTTCAGGGTCTAAGCGTCTCCTAAGTTTGTTCTTCAGCACGTTTGACAAAATTCCCGTAATTTTTTTCAACCTTAATAACATTAAGCTTTTAAAGAGTAGCTTCAGCATCGGAAGGAGGCTCCTTCTCCTGAGATTCTTTTCGAACACCACATAGTTAAACAGAATCATAGAGCATGAGACAAGTGCTCTATTCACGAGCATGACTTTCAGAACCACTTGTTCATCTTTAATCGCCTCACAGTAAAATTCCCTGATAAATTTTCTTCCCAGCATTACTGATAATTCATTAGGATTGAAATTCTGCAAATGCAGCGCAACCAAATTATCCAAATCGTGAGCACCTGCAACTCTTATCTGAACGTTGGCACCACTCATATTTCTAATACCCGTTTTTATTAAGCCGTGCCGGAAAATTAGGTGTGTTAATCGGATATTCGTTTTACCCGAGATAATGCCCCCTTTTTAGTTTGGCAACCCCACCGAGTTCATTCAAATAGAGATTAAGCATACTTTTGTTTGATTGCTTATGTCTCAAATCTCCGGAAATAAATGGCTCCAAATTTTGTTTTCCATCACCTTTTCGCTGGTGATTTCATTTTTTGCAGCAGAGCTATTCCTGCAGGCATATTTTCGTTTTCAAAATGCCTTTTGGCTTTGGAGTGGAAATGAAAATTTCAAGGTAGGCTACGTGTCGCCCGTTGATGACGAGCGGCAGTATGTGCTGCGACCGGGGTATGAAAACCCGCGAAAGGGTGTCTCGATAAACGAGCAGGGATTCCGCACGGGGGGGGGGGGGTAATGTTACCGGCAAAAAATTCCTGGTGGCGAATCTGGGCGATTCGGTGCCGTTCGGGGCAGGAGTTTCTGATAATGAAACATACCCTTATTACTTAGACAGCTTGCTTCGCAGTTACAACCAATGTTCTGCCTTGAATGCAGGAGTTCCTTCTTATAACTTAAGGCAGACTTTTTATCATTTGCAACACAGCGTGATGAAACTGTATCATCCGGCATTAGTTACAGTACAAGCGGCTAACGACATGTCATTGTTGACTCAATATTGTGAACAATGGAATCCCGGCTTGACCTGGGCACAAATCCGCTGGAACCGGGAGTTATCTGACAAAAATAAAATCGCAACGCTCTTTTACCTAAGCAGTATCTTAAAAAAGAAAACCGAGAGGCATCAAAAATGCAATTCGGGAAAAATGCTGGAGTATATTGATAATTCTTTGCTGCCCGATTTTATAGATTTCTGCCACAACAGCAATGTCGCAATCGTGTTCTTGTCCGTTAATCCATTTTATTATTCCGATGTTCGCTCATCAAAGAACATGGCGCTGAAGCAATGGAATCATGAAAATGAAGGCTACATCGAATTGTGGGACTCTATTTATATCAGGTATAATGATTTGCTGCGCATCGCTGCGGAAGAATATGAGCATGTTTATTATCTCGACATTCGTTCCGAGTTCGATCAACTGAACCGTGATGCTTTGTACATTGATTTCATTCACTACTCACCTGAAGGAAACAAAATCATTGCTCAAAAACTTTTTAATTTCCTGATCAGGAATAACCTGATCAACTCAACTTCAGACCAGCCCAATTGGGAAAATTGATTGTGTGCTCCGAATAATGTCTTGCGACCGGATATTCCTTTCTTTTGTATTTCCGATACGCTTCCATCTCTGGTACTGAATACTCAATCAGAATTCCAAGCTGCACGCCTTTCTTCAAATACTCATCCACCCATTTTTGTCGGTCGGTCACCAATGCTACGCAATGGCTATAAGTGCAGTTCTCATCGTAAGGCAGAAAAATGACGTTCGGGTTGTTTCGGAATTGCTCAATGTGGTGCCTGGCATTTTGTTGGCGCAAGCGGATTATTTCATCATATTTCTTCAATTGCACTAACCCAACCCGTGCTTCCAGTTCGCACGGCATCTGGTCCCAGTCGGCAGGCATGTCAATGGCGCCTTCGTCATAGTATTTCACAAAGCGGTCAAGCAGCCGCTTGCGTTCCATCCAATTGACAATTGCGTAAATGGTTGAGTTGAAAGCTATCATCACACTGACTAAGTAAGCCAGCCGCTTCCGCGATTTTAGAATTCCCGATTTTTTGAAATTGCTTTTTCTGAATTCAATGAGCCGTTTGTAATAATCCTCATGGTTGGTGATCACCATCCCTCCGAAAACGGAGTTGATAATCTTGCTGATGTTCAATCCGAAAACGGCTGCATCACCGAATTTGGTTACCAACTCATCTTTCCACTTTGCTCCGAATGAATGAGCGGCATCCTGAATCACATAAATCTTGTTGCCAAATTTTTTCTCCGCATCCCTCACAATTTGCTCAACGCGGTAAACATCCATCGGATAACCGAACAAATGGGTGACCACAATGCAGCGGGTTTTAGTAGTGATTGTTTTCTCCATTTCATCGTAATCCATGTTAAAGCTGCCCTCTGCACAATCTATGAATACCGGAATGTTGCCGGATTTTACAATGGCATGTTGTACCACCACGCAGGTGTAAGCCGGGCAAATCACTTCATCATTTTGCAACCCCCAGATTTTCAGCAGCGCGTAAATACCGCTTCTCCCATAGGAGAACATTACTCCATGAGCGCAGCCGAATTTCTTTGCAAACTCGCTTTCAAAACGCTCAATGTTTCCCGTGGAGGGAGTTAGCGCAGCCAGAAGTTCTTTGTAATTGTAATATGGCTTTAGCCTCGGTATCATTCCGTCACGAAGGTTACAAGCTGAGATTTTTCCGGTGCAACCGTCTTGTGGTAATTATAATAGCCCGATGAAGCCATGTGAATGGATTTCGCAAAACCACAATGCCCGATTTCAGTACAGCCCGATGGCTTTGTGATTTTTTCTTTCACTAAAATTTTATCCTCGCTGAATTCAAATTGCCGGATTGCGCTGCCATCAATTTTTTTCTTTCCTGTCATCAGCATCCCGACAATTTGCTTTTTAAAAAGATTGCCCAGAGCAACCGAGCGAAAAATAGTAAGCGCAAACAATCTCAGCACAAGTGTCGTAAATGCGGTTGGTTGCGATTTATTGATTTCAAAGAAAGAATCGCTGATTTTTCGTTGCTCAAAAGTGTTGGAATCATCCGCCATTTGCGTAGAAAAAGTTTTTCCATTGCTGAGCTTTCCGAAAATGCCCCCATCCTCCAAATCGAGCTTGCCTGTTTTTTTGTTGAATACTTTCAGCGTTCCGCCTTTTTTGTAATTAATGATGCAGTAATAGCTTGCGGTTGACTTGATAAAAAGTCCTGCATCTTTGAAATCCTTTTCAAACGCCTGTTGAAACGGAAGAGTTAATGAGGTGCTGACATAGGGTTGCACCGCAGCGTAAGCATACGAGTTAATCAGTGGAACGTAATTGTTGGCGTCAATTGAATCAGGCAGGATGTGTGACCTCTCCTTAATCGCTTGTGCGGATTGCAGCGCGATGTTTTTGAAAACATCATAATGTGGCGCAAACGCAACAATGCCGCCCGGGTAATACACTTCCGTATTGCGCGAACCATACAAGCCGCCAATCGTGCCATCAGGGTGAATGAAGTACTGAAGAAATTCACCCGAGCGAAGCAGGCTCTCTTTCAACTGCGCATCACCCGTATCTTCAAAAGCAGAAGCAAGATAGTAGGTGCTCAAAGTCTGGTAGCCCGGGTCAGCGCCATCATATTCGCGGTACCAACCTTCTTTGGATTGATGCCTGTAAATTACTTCGAGCAACTGTTTCCCGCGTGGATTGCTCGCACCTGTTAGGCGATTCCAAAGGGTGATGGCTGCAACCGCAGTGGCGAGATGGTTGGAGATAACGGCATGTTCTTCGTCATGTTTCGTAATAAAATCAATCAGCGGGGAGATAACTGAGAAATATTTCTTTCGTTTTTCTTCATTCAGGTTTCCGTCAAGGTGCTTGATTGCGGAAAGCGTATCAAATGCAACAAGCGCAGTGACGCAAAACGAATTTTCCCGCGGATACGCTTCAACCATCGAGCCGTGGCGGTCACGGATTTTTTCTATCGCCAGGATTGCGGAATCAATTAGCTTAAACAGGAATTCTTTACTCTCAATCAAACCGAGTTTATACGCGACAGACAACGCGTGTACTCCACCCTGAAATGTTCCATTTGCAAAATCAGAAATCTTCCAGCCCCAGTAAAGCCTGTCGCCATAGCCATAAGTGGGCGAAAGCGGGTCCGTGTTGTAAAGGCTCAACAGCTTTTCAATATTGGCTTTCAATATGTCAGCATAAACTTTCATGCTGCAAGCTGCTTCAGGATTTTCTCATAGCCGGGATGCCAGTTATAATCGCTGCTGTATGTGCGCGCGTGCCAGCAAATGGAAACCTCTGCATTTTTATATTTCTTCAAGCAATCAAGAAGTGTTACTGCTTCCGATTCACTGACGGAACCGTAATCATAAATATGCGAATCCATCAGCACAAAAGGGATTTCTATGTAACCGAATGCCCGGTTTTCTGCATGGTTAAAGGGATGGTAAACGCTTACAATTCCCGAACGGAAACCGGAACGGTCGTTCCACCCGATGGTAGAATCTGTTTCAAAAAGGCGATCGTGAAAGAGGGGTGTTTTGTCTTCCTCGTAGTTCAGCCAATGTTGCCGGGTTTTTTTCACTGTCGCTCCGATGGCTTTCTCAAGTGTTTCTTTCTCACGTTCTAATTTCTTCCCGTCTATAGCGCTGTCGAAACTTCCGTGCAACCCGATGGTGAAACCTTCCGCATGAAGGTGTTTCAATTTTTTTTGCAGCTTTTCATTTTCAGCAACCTCGTAAGAAGGGTCAATCAGCCATGACTTGATTTTTTTTCGTCCGGGAGTATAAGCATATACGTAGTAGGTTGACCTTACATGATGCGACTTTTCCAGATTCTCCCAGTAATCAAAACACCAATAATCCGGATTGCTGAACAGGAAACTCGCAGTTCTCCCAGCTTTTTTGAAAAATTCCGATGGACGCGCAATTGCCTTCAGCGTGTTGTAGGAATTGAATACAGTTTGCTTGAAGCGCAACTTGGCAGTTTTAGTGATATAATCAAGATCGTGAGACCAGTCAATGATTGGTTTTTTCGCAGAGCCGAATTTCAAGTCAGGGAAATTACTTTTAATGAGTCGCTCCAGTTCATCGAACAAATTGTTTACCACCGGAATAGAAAACGTGTCTTTGTTTTTCCTCGGATGATTGAAACTGTAGCTGGAAATTTTATTTCCTGCTTTCTCTGTCAGCCATTCTTCCAATCGTGACAGGAACACAAAAGCGTTCCAGAACAAATCGTAGCTTAAGGCAAATCGCTGGTCGGAAGTTTGCGTGCCTTCTATCACGAAAATAGTTTTGCTGACAAAGTTTACATTTCCGTCTGGTTGCTTCCCGGATAAGCCGGGGAGCGTAATTCCCTGAGAGAAATTTTTTGTGTAGTAAATCAAATAACCGGAAGATAAGTCATTTGCGGCAGCTACCTTTATTTCAAATTCAGCCGAATTAATCCTGCGGAATTCTTCAAGCAGGTAACTCAGCCAAGTATACTCCTTCAGGTCGGTTATGATGGTCAGCATTCAATCAATGAAAGTTCTGAACCACACCTCCAGGTTCAACGCTCCCCACAAATCGCGGCTGAATTTTCCCCCTTGTTTGATCTGGCGCTCAATCTGGTCAACTTTCAGCAATCCCCGCTGGCGCGCTTTCCTGGAGGATAGAATTCCGAGCACGTAATCTTTAAGCGGTCCCGCCATCCATTCGTTGATGGGCGTGGGGAAACCCATTTTGTCTTTGCGCGTCAGGATTTGCTTCGGCAAAATGTTTTTAACCGCCTTCAAGAACATATACTTCGTTTTGCCACCCGCAAACTTCATCGTGGGAGGCATCTTCGCTGCAAGCTCGACAATCCTTCGGTCAAGAATGGGTACCCTCGATTCGAGGCTTACCGCCATGCTCACGCGGTCTTCCACCTGCAGCAACGCGGGAAGCAGGGTCTTGATGTCGAAGTGCGTCATCTTGTTGAAATAGGATTTCGTGTCGGCTTTGTTGAAGATGGCTGAGAATTTTTGAAAAATCTCCTCATCATTTTTCTTGCGGAGGAACTCGGGAGTAAATAACGTGTGCAGGCTGGGCGAGCGGTCAATCATTCGGAAATATCTCCGGTCCATATCCTCAAACAATCCTTTTGCGAATTGATTTCGAATCAGGGGGAGATATTTTTTAAGCTGCGGCAGATTTTCAATGATGGAAGCAAGCGTCACCACATGCTGTCCTTCTTCCTGTGTTTCGAAAATGGCGCCTTTCAGGCACTGCTCCAGGTAAGCAACGGCATATCTCGAATAGCCGCCAAAAATTTCATCTCCTCCTTGTCCGCCCAAAACAACTTTTACATTTTCAGCCGCGAGCTTTGATACCATGTACTGCGGAAAAATCCCCGGACCGGCTGCCGGCTCATCCATGTGATAAACCAGCTTCTCAAAGTTGATTTCAAAATCTTTGTAAGTCGGGAAAATCGTGAAGTGCCTGCTGCCGATACTTTTGCTTACAATCCTGGCGTAATGCGATTCGTCATAATCGGGGGATTCTTTGAAACCACCCGTGAACGTTTTGAAAGAGCCGTAATAATTTTTTGAAGCAAGGGTTGCCACGGTGCTTGAATCAATGCCCCCGCTCAAATGAGCGCCAATAGGAACATCCGACCGTATCTGAATGGAAGAGGAATTATCAAGAAGCACCAGCAACTCATCGGCAAATTCCTCCTCATTCTTTTTCGCGTCAATTTGGTAATTGATTGTCCAGTAAAATTTCTTTTCGTTCACTTCCCCATTCTTCACTGTCATGAGTTGGGCGGGTTCCAGCTTGAAGATGTTTTTGAACATCGTCTTTTCCCCCGGCACAAACTGAAACGTGAGGTAATCATAAATGGAGTCCCGGTCGGCTTCCGCTTTGATTCCCGGAAATTTTAAGAGCGCTTTTATCTCCGATGCAAATACGAACTGGTTATTACGGTTCCAATAATAGAGCGGCTTGATACCGAAATGATCACGAGCGAGAAACAACTCCTTCTCTTTCGAATCATAAATCGCGAAGGCGAACATGCCGTTGAGATAGTTGAGCATCTTCTTGCCGTGTTCCTTATACATGTATAGGAGCACTTCCGTGTCGGAATAGGTTTTCAGAGGATAACTTTTTTGAAACAATTCCTGCCGGAGTTCGAGGTAGTTGTAAATCTCTCCATTGTAAACCACCGTGTATCTTCCGTCATGCGTGGACATCGGCTGTTTGCCATGCGCCACATCAATGATTGAAAGCCTGACATGTCCAAAGGTGACATCGTCAGCCGCAAAAGTCCCTTCATCATCCGGACCGCGATGCTTGATTACATCCTTCATCCGGGTGATGACAGCTTCCCCGTCCTTTACTTTTTTAGATTGAAATCCGGCTATGCCGCACATTACTTTTTCCTGAGATTAAGATGAATCATAAACCCAAAGTTATCTGATAGAAACCGGTGCATGAGTTTCGGCAGTTTCACCGGCAGCGCGCGCAGCGGGAAAAAATATTTGAATACCTGCTGCACCTCAAAATAAGGACTAACCATGTCAATGATTTGCTTCCGCGAATAAGATTTCCCTATTGGATTACCGGTACCATCATAAAGCCGGATGACTTCATCCGGGTCGGAAATACTGAAGATGCCTTCCCTGCCCCTTCCTTTTAAACCTGCACCGAGCTTTGAAAGAAGTTTTCCCACTAAAGAAATCCTGCTCCAGTTCCTGACGAAGATGTTTTTGTAATAAACCGAAATGCAGGCAGTGCCTCCCGGTTTTAAAACCCGTGCTATTTCTTTTATCGCGGCATCTGTATCCGGAGTGTGATGGATGACACCCTGGCAATTCACATGGTTAAAAAAATTATCCGCAAAGGTCATTTTCTCGGCATTCTGTAACGAGAGGTTTGATTTAAGTCCATAAGCAGCTAATCGCTTTTCGGTGATGTCGAGCGCAGTTTGAGTGAGGTCTGCGCTGTAAAATTCTTTGCAAGTTCTTAGCTTTTGGATTTCAATTGTCCAAAAGCCGACTCCGCAGCCCAAATCCAAAACTTTCGCGAGTTCAACATGGGCTGGTAAAAATTTTTCGGGAGTTCTGTTTACGAAAATATCCTCGTAATAAACCCGGCTGTGGTCTTCAAAAAATTCTTTCGTGCCAGGCTTAAACTTGCTTTCCCCACTGAAAAGCGGATTGCGTTGCCAGAAATCGCGAACCGACTCGATGCTTTGAGTAGCTTGCGGCAAAGGTCAGGACTTTTGAGTGAGGTGTTTATACTGCGACTTCCATCCACCAAAAGGCCATCGGTACATGAGCACCAGCACAAAATACCCCAACGTTGTGATGGAGCTTACCATTTTCGACTGGCTTTTCTTCAGATCATATCGCAGCACCATTGGCGCCTCACCGATTCTTGCGCCAATGATTTTGAATTTTACTACTTTCTCAATGGTGCAGGTGAAGCCTAACCCCTTTAATTGAATAAAATTGTTACCAAAAACAGAGATTGCTTTCTTCACCATTGCGGGCCGGTAGGCGCGATAGCCCGATGAATATTCCTTCAAACCTTTTACATTAATAAAGATGCCGAGAAAAATATTCGCAAGCCTTGAGATGGTTTTACGATAAAGGTTAAGCCCTTCCTGTCCGCCTCCTTCCACAAAGCGCGAAGCAATCACCACGTCATAACCTTCGTTTAGTTTGTCAATTAATCCTTTTATAAAATGCGGTTCGTGCGTATCATCGCAGTCCATGCGTATAATTACGTCATCATCTTTGGCCATTTCCGCCACCGCTTCAAACAAGTCCCTGATGGTTTCGCCTAAGCCCCTGTTGATTTTATGCTTGATGACAGTAATCGGATATTGCGCGCTTTCTCTTTGAAGAATTTCAAAGGTTTGGTCCCTGCTTCCGTCATCACACGCCAGGATGTGGTAATTCAGCTTCAACTCATTGGTGAAATAATGATGAATCTTAGGAAGCAAATGATTTAGGGAAAGCTCTTCGTTAAAAGCGGGGAGAAGGATATAAATCATTCGATTCCAAATTTAGGTAAGCAATTTTAAGTTGCGAAATCTCAATAAGCCAGCCAAAACTCACATTGCGGCAAATATGAACTCAAACGGAATCATGAGTTTCTGCTGAAAATCTCCTCAATCTCCTGCCTGTCGGGATAATTAATCAGCACTGCACGCTTTCTACCGATGAAAACAAATAATGAGCCTGCCGCCACAGCAGTGGCTCCGGTTTTGTATGGCTCTGCAAGGTTCTCATAATCCTTTGCGCCTCCGCAAGCAATCACAGGAATTGAAACAGCATCCGCTACCTGTTTCACCAACTCCAGGTCATAACCCGCCAGCGTTCCGTCTTTGTCAATGGAATTAATCATGATCTCTCCGGCTCCGCGAGATTCACAATCTTTTGCAACAGCAACAGGATTCAGGGCAGTCGCTTTTTCACCGGAACGGACAAAAACTTCATATTGCCCATTGCCGATTTTTTTCGCATCAATGGAAACAATGATGGACTGGTTTCCGAAAATGGATGCGGCTTGCTCAATTACTTTCGGATTTTCTACTGCGCTTGTATTGATAACTACTTTTTCCGCCCCAGCATTGATGATGTTGCGAACATGATCAAGCGTCTTCACACCTCCTCCTGCCGCAAATGGCATGTAAGCTTCCTCGGCTATTTTCCGCAACAAATCGAGCGGGGGAGTCCTGTTTTCCTTTGTGGCGGTGATGTCCAGGAAAACCAGCTCATCGGCTTTCTGGTCATTGAAAATCTTAACCGCATTTATAGGATCACCAACATAGGTGGGATTCGTAAACTGAATTGTCTTCACCAACCCTTTATTCAGCAGTAATAATACGGGGATGATTCTGGGGCGAAACATATTCTCAGACGGGAACGACCTCTTTGTGGCATCGTTCTGCAAAATTTTTCAGGATGCTCATCCCGCCCTCGTGGCTTTTTTCGGGGTGAAACTGAACACCGTGAATATTATTTTTTCTGATCGCGGAAACAAAGTTGATACCGTAGGCAGTGGTAGCGAGCACATCCGCGGGATTATTGCAGACCACATGATAGGAATGGACAAAATAGAAAACAGAATCGCCCGAAACACCATTAAGAAGGTCGTTGCTCGCAGCAGGTTTTATGTTATTCCATCCCATGTGCGGCACACGAAGGTTGCGATGTGCATTGTCGAAACGGAACCTAACGGTGTTGGCATCAAACCATCCTAAGCCTGTAGCATCCCCCTCTTCGCTGTGCCTGGTGAGAAGCTGCATGCCAAGGCAGATGCCCAAAACAGGAGTCTTCTCAAGGAGCGCTTTTTGATTTAACGGCTCAAGAAGTTTCAGATCACCAAGATGCTGCATCCCGCTTTTGAAGTGACCCACTCCTGGCAGAATGATTTTTTCTGCGCTCAAAATATCGGCTGGAGACGAAGACACTTTTGATTCAAATCCAATTCGTTTAAGAGCTTTCCATACGGAATGCAGATTTCCCATTCCGTAGTCAATAGTCACGATCATGCCACAAATTTAGAATTAAGCCCGTGATTGAGGAATCCTCCAGATGACTTCGTGCCGCTGTTTAATGATCAAATGGCAAAATCAATGACACCGTGTTAACGTTCAGAAGTTGCGTGTTAAACACGCAGTGTAATTTTGAAACTCCGCAAAGTGCCTTCATTTCCGCTAATTTTATTTTCTTTTTACCGTTGCTGTCGCCATGCTAAAGCGGTTTTTTTTATTGCTTTCAGCCGGATTTTGCTTGCATCTCTCCGCTCAGGATCTCTATTACCAGCGGGGAGTTTACAGCTACACGCTGGGCAATTACGAAAGCGCGATTGAGGATTTTAACCAAAGCCTCGCTATCACCCCTAAGGCTCTTGACACCTACTACTACCGCGGGCTTTCCTACCTCTATCTTGGATACCCTGATAATGCGCTTAAAGATTTGAAAAAGGTTGTCAGGCATGCTCCGGAAAGCGCATCGGTTTACAGCGCTGTTGGACATGCATGTAGCGAATCACGCAAGTTTGACAAAGCCCTGAAATATTTTGAGAAGGCGATAGCCATCAATCCCGACTTTGCTGAGGTTTACAACAACCGCGGAGTATGTTATCATCGCCTCGGCAACTTCCGCAAGGCGATTGATGATTTTACGGTGGCGGTGCGGCTTGATACCGCTTATGCGCTCGCATATAATAACCGGGGTTCAGCCCGCTATTACAACCAAAATGTAGCTGCGCCAAGCCGGAGCGATGTCGAACTTGCCATCCGTGATTTTGAGATGGCTCTGAAGATCAATCCGCAAATGACGCTGGCGGTGAGAAACCGTGGCGTGGCTTACCGCATACTCGGTGATTATGAGATGGCGCTCAAAGACCTGAATCACGCCATTGATATGGACCCGACCATTCCCGACAACTATCTGGAGAAAGCCCGAACGCAAGCCAAGATGGAGGACTATGAAAAATCCATCGCGGACTTCATGACTTCTGTACGTTTGAAACCGGAGAATGCCGATGCGTATATCGAAATGGGGAACGCCAAATCAAGGCTCGGCTATCATACTGAATCCATCAGAGATCAGCAGCGAGCTATGGAGATCAATCCGGATTATGCAGGATTATCCTATTACAACATGGCGTGCAACTATTCGCTGATGGAAGACAAGGAAAACATGCTGCTATACCTCGGAAAATGCAAAAAGAAAAAATTTTTGAAGGATAAAGACCGTTATGAGCATTTCCTGAATGACCCCGACTTTGACGGGTTCAGGGGCGATGAAGATTTTTCAAAGTTTCGCCTGAAAGTGTCGAAGAAAGTTAATGGCTGAATTCTGAATTCTCTCAACTTTATACATTTGATTGCACGAACATTCCTTGATTTCTTTCAGCGCGACCTTGGCAAACTCAGGGAGGAAATAACTCTTTTTCCCGATGAGCGGCTATGGAAGGTGACGGGCGAAATCAAAAATCCGGCAGGCAATCTTGCGTTGCACGTCACCGGCAACCTGAAACACTTCATCGGGGCAGTGCTGGGCGGCACCGGTTACGTTCGTCAGCGCGACAGGGAGTTTTCCGAAAAAGAGGTCTCAAAAGAAAAATTGCTTCAGGGACTGAATGAAGCCGAAACTGTCGTTACCGATGTTTTGTCAACACTGGCTGATGAAAAACTGATGCAGCCTTATCCTATTGACACATTTGGAAAAAATTCAACTACGCTGCACACCCTCATTCAACTTGCCGCTCATCTCAGTTACCACCTCGGGCAGGTGAATTATTTGAGGCGGATGGGATAAATGGAAATAATGTGAGTTCTCCAATTCCGAATGAGCCGGATGCATCCAAATATTACGCGCACGGGAAGTTGCTGCTAAGCGGAGAATATTTTGTAATGGATGGCTCGAAAGCGCTGGCCATTCCCACCTGTTTTGGCCAGCACCTTGAAATTCATTCTGCGAAAGACGAACAAGGGCATTTGTTTTGGACAAGTTTGGATGAAGGAGGGAACAGCGTATTATCAGCAATTTTTGAAAAGGATGATTTCAGAATCATTGAGAGAAAAGGCGCTGTTCCGCATTATTTGCTTCAGGATGCGTTGCGATCAGCGAGAAATCTTAATAAGGATTTTCTATCGGAAAAGACCAATATCAAGGCGGTTTCCCGTCTTGAGTTTTCCATGGGATGGGGATTGGGAAGCAGTTCCACTTTGATCCAAAACATAGCTTCATGGGCGAAAGTGAATCCTTTCGATTTATTTTTCTCCGTGCTGCAGGGGTCGGGTTATGACGTTGCCTGCGCCAGCGCTGCCAGTCCTATTGTTTACCGGCTTTCAAACAGCCGCGCTGTGTGGGATGAGGTAGCTTTGAATAATTCCGTCACGGACAATTTGGTGTTCATCTATCTCGGAAATAAACAAAACTCACAGCAAGCGGTGATGCAATATCGTGACAACGAACACGCCCCTGAATTAATCCCTCAGATTTCCGCCATTACCGAACGCATGGCTGCCTGCGATGATGTCAGCGAATTTATCGCGCTGATGAAAGAGCATGAGAATGTGATTTCATCCGCCCTCAGGCTGGAAAAAGTGCAGGACAGGCTGTTCAGCGATTTTCCGGGCGCAGTCAAGTCATTGGGGGCATGGGGTGGCGATTTTGTCATGGCATTGTCAATTAACAGCGAACAAACTGCTGCTTATTTCATTGAAAAAGGGTACACCACCGTGTTTCCTTATCGGAAAATTCTATTCGGAAGTAAGTAGTCTTGCGTATCATTCCCCGAAATTCCTTCAAGAAAAGCGCCCTGAAACATGGATTCTACGCTAATTATTCAGAACTTTGGCTCTCAAAATTTTTCATTGGAAACACTGATTAGAACGAAACCTGCAGCCCATCGTAAATCAGCGAAAGCCAAGAGCTTCATTCATCCTTCCGACTGGCCCAAAGCAGGCGCGATTGACCTTGCCGTTCATGACCTTCCGCATCAATCATCTACCATCGAATGGTGGTATATGAATGCGCATGTCACCTCCAGGGAAGGAAGGCAGTTCTCTCTCTTTGCATCCTTCTTTCGCAGGCTGCTCGAATATGATGAGAAAAATAAAAGGTTCAACTACGGTCATTCCATCACATGGGCGGTTTATGATGACAAGGGCAACGAGCGCAAGGAAAAATACTTCCCGGTTTCATTGGTGGACAAGGTGACCCCGAAAATCGGCTTGGAGAAAATTGAAAAAGGGGAAATAGTAAACGACCACCGCCTGAGAAAAGCCGTGCTCGAGCTGCTGAGAAAAGGAAATGTTCCCTATCCTGACCGGCTGATAAAGGAAGATGTAGGAGTGGGCATGGAGAAGCTCGATCTGTATATAGATGGCAATACTTTCACGAAGCAGGATAACAACACCTATAACCTCCATCTTTATGATGAAGAACAGAAAGTCGGGTGCACCGTGAATTTTACTCCTCAAAAACCTCCCGTAAGGCATGGCGATAATGGCGTGGTGCTGGGTGTTTCAGCGGAAAATATGTTTTATTACTTCATTCCCCGGTGTGATGTTAAAGGAACCATCACGCTGAAGGGTGAAACTTTCGAGATAAGCGGCAGCGGATGGTATGACCACGAATTTGGCAAGCCGCCTGAAAACAAGGAGGAGAAAAACTCCAATGGGCATGAAGAAAAGCGCAAGGATGTCGGCTGGAACTGGCTCTCCACGCAACTTGACAACGGATGCGAGATCAGCGCCTATGACCTTTTTGACTTGTCAGGGAAAACCCCGAAAGGTGTTGGCAAATGGGCAATCGTGATTGACGAGGAAGGCAACCGCAAGGCTTACACTAAATTCAACCTGCAGCCGCTCGACACCTGGACGAGCATGCGAACGTTTAATGATTATCCGATCAAGTGGAAGCTGGAAGTCCCCGAGGCGAAAATTTCTCTGAACGTCACCACCAATTTCGAACAGCAGGAATTCATGACGGTGATTTCGAAGCCCGCTTTTTGGGAGGGCAGGGTAAATACGGAAGGAATCTTCCATGGCAAGGCAGTGAAAGGTCCGGGGTTTGTGGAACGCCACGGATTCTTCAAGCTGGAATCCATGGACGATTTCTTTAAAGTGGTGAGCCGTGAAACCTTGAAATCCATCGAGAAGATATTGCCGCTGAACCCAGCGCCTGAAAAATTGCTCGAACTGGTTTCCCACAAAAAGAATAAGCATCATATTGACGGGCTGGACGCGAAACAATATTCCGATGCTCTCATCAAGCCCATCCGCACCATCATTGACCGCAGGGGAAAATCATGGCGCTCGTATGCCGCGCTCGCCTGCTGCGACATCGTTGGAGGAAATTCCCAGCACGTTTCCGATTGGCTCGCCTTGCCGGAACTGATGCACGTGGGATCCCTTATCGTGGATGATGTTGAGGACAAATCGCCCATCCGAAGAGGAGGTCCGTCAGCGCACGTGTTGTTTGGAGAGCCTATCGCCATCAATGCCGGCACTGCGGCATATTTCATCGGGCAGATCATCGTTTACCATGCTGATTTCATCAAGCCGAAGCGGAAGGTGGAGATATATAACCTCTACTTCGAATCTCTTCGCGCTGCGCACTCGGGACAGGCTCTGGATATTTCAGGATTGGATTACATGATGCCTGCAGTGGTGAAAACCGGTGACGGAAAATTGCTTGAGAAAAGAATTTTTGCCACTCACCGGCTGAAATCTGCCGTTCCCGCCAGCACACTCGCAATGACCGGAGCGCTGATGGGCGGAGGAACAAAGCAGCAGGTCAAAGCGATCGGAAGGTTCTATGAGAATCTCGGAGTCGCATTCCAAATAGTGGATGACGCGCTCAATCTCAGCGGATTCAAGGACGATCTGAAATCAAAAGCGGAAGACCTTGCAGAAGGAAAAGTCACCTTCCCTGTGGCGAAAGCCATGTCGCGCCTTGATTACAAGCAGCGCAGGGAATTGTGGGATATCATCCGCTCGAAACCCAGGAGCAGGAAAGCGCTCGGCAGGGCGGTGAAGCTGATAGAAGAATGCGGAGCCATCCAGGCTTGCCAGGACGAAGCCCGCGACCTGATTGACCGCGAATGGAAGCGCATTGACCCCTTGCTGCGCGACTCATTCTCCAAGCTGATGCTGCGCGCCTTCAGTTGGTACGTGCTGGACAGGCAGTATTGAGTTTGCTTAATTTCTTAATTTGGCTTCATGAAAACTTTTGCTGCAATTATTGAAGAGGTGAAGAAGCTTTCCCGAGCTGAAAAGGAAGACCTCCACGCAATGCTTGATAAGATACTGGCGGAAGAAAGGAGAAGCGAGATTCTGAACAATCATCAGCAGAGCATGAAAGAACTAAAAAAAGGCAGGATAAAATTCTATGATAATCCCAAAGACCTCCTCAACACACTGAATGAGGAATGATTAAAATCGCCTTCAGCGCGTCTTTCAAACGCGCCTATAAAAAGCGCTTGCGAAACAATGCTGAAAAACAACTGAAATTTATTGAATGCTTGTTGCTTTTTGCCAATGATCCTCACCATCCGCGCCTCCGAACGCACAAATTAACCGGACAATTAAAGGATCTATGAGTTTCAGCATTGAATATGATCAACGGGTTGTCTTCTGTTTTGCAAGCGAGACTGAAATTCTTCTTGAAGATATCGGATCCCATGAAGAAGTATATTAGATTATATGACCTCCTCCATCTCCTGGCGCTCGCCTTCTAACATTGCCCTCATAAAATATTGGGGAAAGAAAGGGCGTCAGATTCCCGCTAATGCCTCATTGAGCTTTACCCTCAATAATGCTTTCACGGAAACAGAAATGCGTTTCGCTGAAAAGAAATCCAGGTCAAAGCAAATTGACATTGCATTCTTTTTCGATGGGATGCGCAAACCGGACTTTGAGGATAAAATCAAAAAGTATTTCTCCGGCATCCTTGAAGAACTTCCTTTTCTGACCAAATACCGGTTTGAGATTTATTCCCACAACAGTTTTCCCCATTCTGTGGGCATCGCATCATCGGCATCCGGCATGAGCGCGCTTGCCCTATGCCTTTGCAGCCTGGAAGAAAGGGAAAAGGGAACTGAGTCAAAGCATGAAGATTTCTTCCGCAGGGCGTCTTATCTCGCGCGGCTTGGCTCAGGCAGCGCAGCCCGCTCGGTGTATGGCGGAATAGTGACTTGGGGAAAAATCAAATCGCTGAAGGGGACAAGTGATAACTATGCCTCTCCGTTTCCCGGCAAAGTGGATAAAATTTTCCATGATTTTCGTGATGACATACTTATTGTAAGCTCTGAAAAAAAATCAGTGCCGAGCCGCGCAGGTCATGAGCTGATGAACAGCCATCCGTTTGCCAAAGCCCGCTATGCGCAAGCTGGCAGAAACCTCACCGGCATTCTGAAAGCATTGTCAAATGGAGATTTGCGCGCATTTTGCGACATCGTTGAAAATGAAGCCCTTACGCTCCACGCGCTGATGCTCGCCTCTTCACCGCCCGTAGTGCTGTGGGAACAGGGTACGCTTGAGATCATCAAAAAAGTGAGGAATTTCCGCGAGAAAACAGGACTGCCGCTTTGCTTCACCATTGACGCGGGGCCCAATGTGCATTTGCTGTACCCAGGCAATATTGAGGTTGATATCGGTCAACTGATTGCGAACGAACTTATCGTATATTGCGCCCACAAACGGGTGATATCAGACAGCGCAGGAAAAGGTCCGGTAAAACTAAACGCATGAGTCAAACAGAGAATGCTCCAACGGAGTCGTCCTTCAACTCAAAAATCCTTCTATTTGGCGAATATGGCATCATTCAAAACTCGATGGGGCTTTCCATCCCGTTCCATTCGTTTAAGGGAAAGCTATCGTTCATCAAAAAGGGTGAAGCCTCGCACAAAGCCAAACAGTCCAACCAGCATCTGAAGGAATACCTCAAATATCTGAAAAAGATCAGCAGCGAGGGGGTGCTGCTCGCAGATTTTGACCTCGGCAGGCTGGAAAGAGATATTAACAAGGGGCTTTATTTCGATTCCGACATTCCTCAAGGTTTTGGCGTAGGCAGTTCCGGTGCTTTGGTGGCTGCGCTGTACGGCAATTATGTGACGGACAAATATGAACGCAACACGATCAAAAGCGATGATATCCTGAAGCTGAAGGAAGTTTTTTCGCAGATGGAGTCCTACTATCATGGGAAAAGCTCCGGCATGGATCCGCTTATTTGCTACCTCAACCTGCCGCTGCTGATTCAATCCAAGACCAATATCGGAACCGTGAAGTTGCCGGCTGAACACAAGGAAGGGAAAGGAGCCATTTTCCTTATTGATACCGGAAGGCCGGGGCGGACGCAACCCCTGGTGCAGTGGTTTCTTGAAAAATGCAAATCCCAGGATTTCCTGAAAACCTTCAATGAACATTACGTTTCATATAACGACAAGTGTATCCGTGATTTCCTGAAAGGCGAAACCAAAGACCTGTTTCTCAACCTATTTCACGTTTCTAAGTTCATGCTCGAAAACCTGCACCCGATGATACCCATGCTGTTCCGCAAAGCATGGGAAAAAGGGCTTGAAACAGGCGCCTACTACCTGAAGCTGTGCGGCTCAGGGGGCGGGGGATTCATACTCGGCTTCACCGAAAACCTCGAACTTGCCCGGGAACACCTCCGCGACCACCAGATTAAGGTGATCCATAAGTTTTAACCCAAATTCATTTGGGAGGAACGAGCAGACCGGGGCGCGGGACAGATGAAGATGGTTCATCTTGCAAAAGTTCCTTCTTAGCTGATTGTTTTATACCGAAACAGCTCAGGTTTTCGAACAATTGAACTGAGAAATGTTCAGTATTAACCAAGAGTACGTCTCTTCCCTTCGGAAATTCGACTACTCTTGGTATATCTGTGGTCATCCTATTTTCCTGCGTCATCTGCGTTCCATTTTTGGTTTTAAACAGTTTCCCAATGGCCTTTCTGACAGCCTCCGGTCATTGCTCACTTATTTTTAACTTTGCTTCATCACGAAAACCAACAATCATCCATGAGTAAAACTGGCGAACATCTATCAGACAAGGCGGTGCTGCTGCTCGAAGACGGCACGGTGTTTTACGGAAAGCCCGCAGGAAAAACCGGCACCACCACCGGGGAGATTTGCTTCAATACAGGCATGACGGGCTACCAGGAAGTGTTCACCGATCCTTCATATTACGGGCAGATACTCGTGATGACCACCGACCACATCGGCAACTATGGCGCGAAGGAAGCTGAAGCGGAATCAGATGGCATCAGGATAGCAGGGCTGGTGATGAAGAATTTTTCGGGCAATGCGTACTCGCGACCGCAGGCATCAGGCTCGCTGCAAGATTATCTGGAACGCAATCATCTCGTGGGCATCAGCGACCTTGACACGCGCGCGGTGGTGCGCCACATCCGCCACAAGGGGGCTATGAACGCCATCATCTCTTCGGAAACCACTGACCTCAATGTGCTGAAAAAGAAGCTGAAGGCGGTGCCTTCCATGGCGGGGCTGGAATTGTCTTCCAAGGTGACCACTGTGAAACCTTATTTCTATGGCGAGGCGAAGTCACCGCTGAAAATTGCAGTGCTCGATGTGGGCGTGAAGAGGAACATCATGCGCTGCCTCGCGGAGCGCGGCTGCTACCTGAAGGTTTTTCCCGCAAAATCCACCTTCGAGGAAATGAACAAATGGGAACCTGACGGCTACTTCATTTCCAACGGACCGGGCGACCCGTCCGCCATGCCTTATGCCATCGAAACAGTGAAAAAAATTCTGGCTGCTGACAAGCCGGTGTTTGGCATCTGCCTCGGGCACCAGTTGCTGGCGCTCGCTGCCGGCATTTCCACCTACAAGATGTTCAACGGGCACCGGGGGCTGAACCATCCTGTCAAAAACCTGCTGACGGGACGGTGCGAAGTAACATCGCAAAACCACGGCTTCGCGGTGAACTACGAGGAGTTGCAAAAATCGAAGGACATCCAACTGACACACATCAACCTTAACGATAATACAGTGGCCGGTATCCGGCTGAAGAAAAAGAAGGCGTTTTCGGTGCAATACCATCCCGAATCATCACCCGGCCCGATTGACTCGCGCTATTTGTTCGATGAGTTTGTGGAAATGGTAAGATCGAATGTAGAAGTGGAAAGTGTTTAGAAAATTCCAAATTCAATATCTCCCGGCACATTTGAAATACGATGGAACACGGATGACTCGGATTGCTGCTGGTTTTAATCCGTGTATTACTCATTTTGAATTAATGTTGTCACATTTTGCAAAAAGACAAAAGACAATAAGCAAAGTGCAATTGTTCCTTGCCGTTTGCCCATTGCCTTTTTCTTTGGGTTGATTTCAATTTCTGTATGGCACAATCCATAACATCCCTGTCATCAGCATTCTATAAAATGTTAAAAAATCATAAAGAGAAATGAGCACGATAAAGTCAGTCCATGCCCGCCAGATACTCGACTCGCGGGGCAACCCTACCGTTGAAGCTGAAGTGGTTACGAAAAAAGGAACGCTCGGAAGGGCGGCTGTTCCTTCAGGCGCGTCAACCGGGGCGCACGAAGCGGTTGAACTGCGCGATGGCGGAAAGCAGTACATGGGCAAAGGGGTGCTGAAGGCCGTTAAAAATGTCAATACCGTTATCGCAAAAAAACTAAAAGGAATCAAAGTGGATGAGCAGAAGAAGATTGACAGCGCCATGCTGGAAATGGACGGCACTCCGAACAAAAGCAAGCTGGGAGCCAACGCCATCCTTGCAGTGTCGCTGGCGGCAGCGAAAGCGGCAGCAATTGAATCGGGACAGTCATTGTACCGCTACCTTGGCGGCAACAAGGCGAGAACCCTTCCGATACCGATGATGAACATATTGAATGGCGGTGCACATGCAGACAACAAGATTGATTTCCAGGAATTCATGGTGATGCCGGTGGGAGCTGATACGTTTTCAGAAGGCTTGCGGATGGGTGTGGAAGTGTTTCATCATTTGAAAAAAGTGCTGAAGGAAAAAGGCTACTCCACTAACGTGGGGGACGAAGGAGGATTTGCACCGGAGATAAAATCGAATGAAGAAGCGATTGAAACCGTGCTGCAGGCGATTGAAAAAGCGGGATACAACCCCGGCAGCGACATTTTCATCGCGCTCGATCCTGCCGCCTCGGAATTTTACAATGCTCAGGAAAAAGTTTATCATTTCCACAAGTCAGATGGGCGGAAGCTAAGCAGCGATGAGATGGCGGGCTATTGGGAAGCATGGGCAAAAAAATATCCGATTATATCCATTGAGGATGGCATGGCGGAAGATGACTGGACCGGCTGGAAAATCCTCACAAAAAAAACCGGAAAGAAAGTTCAGTTGGTGGGCGATGATCTGTTCGTGACCAATGTGAAGCGGCTGCAAAAAGGGATAGATGAGGGGGTTGCCAATGCCATCCTGATTAAGGTGAATCAGATAGGCAGCCTTTCGGAAACGATTGATGCTGCCAGGCTGGCTTCCAAAAACTCCTACAACAGCGTGATGAGCCACCGCAGCGGTGAAACCGAAGACTCCACCATTGCTGACCTTGCCGTTGCCCTGAATACCGGACAAATAAAAACAGGCTCTGCGTCCCGTTCCGACAGAACGGCTAAATACAATCAACTGCTCCGCATAGAGGAGGAGTTAGGCTCAAAGGCGGTTTATCCGGGCAGGAAGTACAGGTTTTTCTGAAATTGACATGCGCCTGTTAATAACCTCTTTCAGGCTCCTTTCGCTCTCAAGCGTCAATAGGTGTACTTTGTATTCATGACAAAGCGAAAACCCTTCCTTAAGCGCCTGCAGTTAATCTACTCTGAATATTTTCCTTATTTCAAGAACAAGTATGTCATCACGCTGATAGTGTTTTTCACCTGGATGCTTTTTTTTGACGACAATGACATTATAACCAGGATCAAGTTGAAAAGACAATTGGGAAGACTTGCGGCTGAGAAGGAATTTTACCTGGAAGAGATAGAAAAGATCGAAGAAACCAACCGCCAGCTTTTTTCCAGCGATGAGACGCTCGAAAAATTCGCACGCGAGAAATACCTGATGAAACGCGATAACGAGGAGATTTTTCTGATTGTGAAGAAAGAGGATTGATGCGGTGATTAGCGGATATGCGAATTTTTTGTTTATCCATTTTTATCCATCCGCTAATTCGCTAATTCTTTCATCCACCAATCAATTCAATATCCTCCTTCATACTTCCTGATAAACCATTCGAGCGAGAGGATCCCGGCAAAAATTGCGAGCAGCCACCAAAGGTTGATTAGGGATTCCGTTTTGTAAGTGGCGAAGATCATCGGCTTCAGTTGATTGTTGCCGGAGAGCTTTTCACCTAAATCGTTTATCCGGGAGGGATAAAACATCTCTCCCCCTGATTTTTCGCTCAACTGGAAAAGCAGTCCATGGTCGGCAACGGTGTTGAATGCCTCCAGTTGCATCGGCACGATGCTGAACTTGCCGCTGTAGCTCAGCTCTTTGGCGCCATATTTCACCGAAGCATTAAAGGAGTAATTGTCCACCGGAAAATTCCCAGCGTCAAGGACATACGCGTTGGCAGTCTTGTTGAAAATGAACGGAAATTCCTTGCCCTCGTCATCAACCAAACGTATGGAGACATCAGGTTCATTAATCAGCTCATAGCTGTCATTATAAAGTTCCGCCTGAAAGCTGATGACTTCATTTTCATAAAAAACATTTTTGGCTATCCTTACGCGGAACTGCCGCTTGTCCTCCTTCACGGAAAGATACTGGACGGTCTTGGTCATCAGTTCGTTGAAACCGTCATGGTTTTTGAATTCGCGGTAATCATAAACCTTCCAGCGCCACAATCCCTCACCGCAAATGATGACCGACTTGCTCCCCGCTTCATCAAAAAGAATCAGCGGATACTCTGTATTAACTGAACCTATTTTTTGATGGAGCAATTGCTTTGAAGTCGCTGAAGAGTTGAACTCCCCGAATGGAACATAGAGCGGTGGCCACTTCGCGAAACGCATCCGCAAATCATCCGAAAGGGTGAATAGCGGAAAATCGGTGTTCAACACCGGAATAGCCTGATTCATCTCAGGGCTTGAAGCCTTGATCTGAAGGGCGCTTTGGTTGTTATTTAATAAAGGCAGGGAAGTTTGACCGCCAATAATGTAAAGCGTTGCGATTGATTTTTCCTTAATGTTTTCAAGAAATTTTGCCAACGGGAACCGCTGCGAGGGAAGCTGGTGAAGAATGATGAGATTGTAATCTTCCGGGTTGATTGTTTGCAATTCATCGGCAAACTTTGAAGTCACTTCATAGTTCTTATTGCTCTCGATAGCTTCGCGGATGGCTGCGAGGTCAGGGTGGGGAGAATTAGCCACGATAAGGATTTTCTGGCGGCTGTCAAGCACGTCAACAAAAATATCCATGTAGTTATTGGCAGTCGTAAATTCACCTTCAACGGGGCGCAGCGCCACCTGGTAACGGTTCATGCCTGCCCGGTCTGCGCTTATCACAAAGTCTTCCGATAAAAAAGCTTTTGATTTGGAGAATTCAATACCGCGGGACTCCAGCTTCTTTGAATTTCCACGTTCCGTGTAATCAACCACGTCAACCGAGGTTTTAGCGGAGGCGATGTTATCAGCCTGCGCGTCAACGCGGATCTTGAAGCGATCGTTGAGATAAACGATTTGGTTGTAAAGCACCTTTGAGATTCTTAAATCGCGCCTGGGGGTGGTGTCGCCAAGCGCAACTGTGTAAATAGGAAATTTCAGGTTGCCCGGGTTGTAAAGAGGGTTGGCGCCCTTGTTGTAAATTCCATCGGATGCAAGAACAATGGCGCCAACATTTTGCCCGGCATACAAACCGATGATGTCATTCAGATTTTCAGAAATATTGGTGAGCTTGCCATCCCATGAAAAATTAATTTCCGTTCTCAGATCATCATCAAAGGAATATTCCTTCACATCGAAATTCGATTTGAGTTTTTCCACCATGCTTTTGAAATCCTGCACATATTTTAAAGAATCAGCCTGAGTGAAAGAATTCTTCACCGACTCGGAGTTGTCCTGCAAAACAAGAATGACCGGCTTTTGCACTTCGGTGAACTTCGATTTGATGAAAGGCGAAAGGAGCAGGATGGCTATTAACGCTATTACGGCAAATCTCAGAACGCCTAAAAAATTCATCAGGCGTTTTTGTCCCGGAGTTGGGTCTTTAATGAAGTAATGCCGGAAGTAGAGCGCCAGCGCATACGCCAAACCCAGCAGCAGGCAAAGGAAAATGTAAGCTTCGGGATATTGGAAGGAAATCAATGGCTGATTCGATGATTTGCTGATTCGATAATTCGGTGATGCGTTGAGATAGCAAACGGAACAGCAAACTTATTCATTATCGAATCACCGAATCATCACATTATCGAATCAACGATACATTCCCCCGCACACGCTCAACACTTGTCCGGTGACGTAGCTTGACATATCGCTGGCAAGGAAGAGGGCGGCTTCCGCCACTTCCTCTACGCGACCAAGTCGGCTCAGGGGAATATCTTTTTTCAAGTCTGCCGCCACTTTTTCATCCAGTACGCGTGTCATATCCGTTTCAATAAATCCGGGAGCAATGGCATTGCACCGGATATTCCTCGATCCCAACTCCTGCGCCACGGTTTTAGTGAAGCCGATGATGCCGGCTTTCGAAGCCGCATAGTTAGCCTGTCCTGCATTGCCTGTCAGCCCGACAATAGAGCTTATATTGATAATCGAGCCTCCTTTTTGCTTCAGCATATGATATGCGGAAAAACGAGTCAGGTTGAACACCGATTTCAGGTTATTGCCAATCACCTCATCCCACTGCTCTTCGCTCATTCTCAGCAGCAGGTTGTCGCGCGTAATGCCTGCGTTGTTCACCAGAACGTCAATCCTGCCGAAATCTTGCAGCACGGCTTTCACCAAATCGTCTGCCTCGCGGAAAACAGAAGCGTCCGACTTGTATGATTTTACTTTTGAGCCATGCTTTGCTAATATTCCTTCAAGTTCCTTTGCCTTTTCATCCGATTGCTTATAGGAGAAGGCAACGTTGGCTCCGCTTTCGGCAAATTTTATTGCAATGGCTTCGCCAATACCGCGGGAGGCGCCTGTTATCAATGCTGTTTTGCCGGTGAGTAACTTCAAACTTTTCTTAGTTTAAAGTTTAAAGTCTGATGTCTAAAAATTTGCCAGAAAGCTAAAGTCTGCAACTAACCTTAAACTTTAGACCTTAAACTTCAAACTGAATTATGCCACCACTTTCTTCAGCGCCTTTGCCATCGTTGCCCCGATATCCGCTGGCGATTCCACAACGTGGATGCCGCACTCCGCCATGATTTTCATTTTCGCAGCGGCAGTGTCGTCCTTGCCACCGATGATTGCGCCTGCATGTCCCATCCTGCGACCGGGAGGCGCTGTCCTTCCTGCAATGAAACCCACAACAGGCTTTGAGCCGTTTTCTTTAATCCAGCGGGCGGCTTCCGTTTCCATGCCGCCACCTATTTCCCCGATCATGATGATTCCCTCAGTACCGTCATCCGCCATCAGGAGCTTGATTGCCTGCAAAGTAGTCGTTCCAATCACCGGATCGCCCCCGATGCCGATGCACGTTGATTGTCCGAGGCCGGCTTTTGTCACCTGGTCAACGGCTTCGTACGTCAATGTGCCTGAACGCGAAACAATGCCGACCGTTCCCGGCTTGTGAATAAATCCCGGCATGATGCCGACTTTCGCTTCACCCGGAGTAATCACTCCCGGACAGTTGGGTCCAATCAGCGTGCAGGATTTTCCTGCTATGAAGTTTTTCACCTGCACCATGTCCTGCACGGGTATTCCTTCCGTGATGCAGACAATTACCTTTATTCCGGCATCGGTTGCCTCAAGTATCGCATCGGCTGCGTAAGCAGGAGGAACAAAGATCACCGACACATCGCAGCCCGTTGCTTTCACCGCTTTTTCCACCGTGTCAAACACCGGCTTGTCCAGATGCTTCGTGCCGCCTTTTCCCGGAGTGACTCCGCCAATCACATTGGTTCCGTATTCGATCATCTGTGTGGCGTGATAGGTGCCTTCCTTGCCGGTGAAGCCCTGCACAAGCACTTTTGATTTCTTATTTACTAAAACACTCATAGGTATTAACTGATTAGGTATTAGACATTTCAGTCCAAATTGTTTGATATCCACTCTTATCTATTTCACGAATAAAATTTCTTGAATCAATGATAAAATCATGAATATCACCGTTTGGCTGAATAGTGTCACAATCCGCATTTGTATTTACCAGAGTAAGACGAATCCTGGAGATTAATGAATCATGTCCGAGGATAAAGACACTAACAGCGTAAGAACTTCCGCTCAACTCATCATAATAATGCGACAGTTCATCCTGAAGGTTACAGTCCTTCTTGCAAGACGACAGGATTAACAGAAAACCAAGAAAGACTGATGATAATGAAATCCTCATTGCGGCAGCAACTTTAATTGCCCATAACAAGTTCCTTGGTAAGCATGGCAATTTTTATTTGCCCTAAAGTTAAACGGATTCAGCCAATAGTTCCGCAGGCATCAGTTTCCTTTCACGATGGTTCTGATTGTGCGCTGACTGCCGTTGCCCTTGGCTACTTCAAGCATGTATGTTGCGCCTGCGAGCTTGCTGTCAGGTTGCAACTCAAACTGGTTAATGCCGGTGTTGATGGAAATGTCCTCAAACATGACTTTTCTTCCGAATAAATCTCTCATGGTGATCCATCCTTTGTCAGAGCTTTCTGATTCAAATTCTATGAAGATTCTATCGCTGAATGGATTAGGGTATATAACAAACCGAAAGTCATTGACAGAGCCTGGATTTCTTCGGATAATGGGCGCTACTTGATTCACATCAAACTGGTCAATCAGTTCGCATCCGTTCCCATCTATGACGGTTACTTCGTAATTGCCAAAACTTAATCCGCTCAGGTCTTCAGTAGTGTCTCCATTTGACCAGACATATTCATAAGGAAGCGTCCCACCGGAAACCGTAATATCAATACCTCCATCCGATGCACCCGGTGCGCTCTCATCCGTAATAGCCGCTATTAACGCAAGCGAATCCGGCTGCGAAACAAGCACGATGGAAACGGACTGGCATCCGGCAGCATCAGTCACCGTCACCCGGTAAAATCCTGCTGTTAGCCCGCTGATGTCCGGAGTTGCTGCACCCGTTGACCACGAGTATTGATACGGAGGCGTTCCTCCAATAACAATAATTTCCAATTCACCATCGCTGTCGCCATAGCAGTCGAGCGTGTCAGGCGTGGCGCCCAGGGCGAGAGCGCAGTTGGGCTGGGAAACAAAGAAGGATGCTGTTGCGCTGCACCCGATGGAATCGGCAACGGTCACGCTGTATTGACCGGAAGACAAGCCGGCTAAGTCTTCGCTGGTATTGCCATTCGACCACGAATAGGTATAGGGTGGTATTCCTCCGGTTGCTGTCAGGTCAATGGCTCCATCACTGCCCCCTGTTGTGCTTGCAGGGGTGACCGCTCCGGTCAGAGTAATTTCAACAACATTCAGATTCGTTGCAACAACGCTGTCGCACCCCTCAACTGAAAGCAGAGTATCATGGTAAGTTCCCGATTGCGTTTGATACGCTCCTCCAACGAAAATGCTGTCACCTAAGCAAATATTCACATCCGTAAATGTGACAGGAATCGGAGCCGGCTCAGTCACTTCAACGATAATCGTTGCCATGCAGCTATTCGCGTCCGTCACTGTGACAGTGTCGAAACCAGCAGGACGACCGCTGATATCTTCCGTAGTGTCACCCGTTGACCACAAATAATCATAAGGTGGAGTTCCATCCTGAACGGTCAGGTCAATCGTGCCGTTGCTGCCGCCATTGCAAGCGGGTGGCGTTGGCACTGCGCCCACCGCCATCGGCAGGGGTTCATCAACCGTAATATCGGCTGCCGCGCTGCAGCCGTTGGCGTCAGTAGCTGTAACTCCGTACTGACCCGCGGCAAGCCCGGTAAGGCCGGCAGGCTCCAACTCACCAACATCTTGTTGTATTGTTCCGTTTGACCAGATCAAATCATAAGGCGCCTCTCCGCCACCAACAGTAATGGTCAGTTCACCATCAGAACTGCCAAAACAACTTGTTGTCACCGTGGATTGCATAGTGATGTTAAGCTGAATTACTGTTAACACGGTTTCAACAATGCTGTCGCAACCTCCCGATGAAGCAAACGTGTCGGTGTAAATGCCTGCCTGAGTCTGATAAGCGCCTCCTGCAAAAACGCTGTCTCCTTCGCAAATGGTGACGTCATTGTTGGTGATGCTTGGCTGGTCAACGGTCAGGTTCGTCACAGTGATGCTGTCGCAGCCTCCCGATGCAATGGATGTGTCCGCGTATGTTCCGGCAGTGGTTTGATACGCCCCACCTGCAAAGAAGCTGTCGCCTTCACATATAGTAATATCCTGATTGATCAGAATTTCCTGCTCGACCGAAAGCTCCGTGGTAACGATGCTGTCGCAGCCGGATTGAGTGGTGAAAGTATCAGTGTAGGTTCCCGGAGTTGTCTGGAAGGCGCCACCGGCAAAGAAGCTGTCGCCATCGCAGATCGTTACAAACTGCTCAATATTGGTCACCGGGACATAAACTGTTTCGGTGGTAACAATGCTGTCGCACCCGTTCGATGCGGGGAATGTATCAACTGTTATCACCGAATTAGCAAGGAACATCGGGCAGCAGCAGCAGCAGTCAAACAGGGCGCACACCGAGTCAGGGACGCGGGCTAACAGGTTCGTGTCGCTCGTGCATATCTCAACTGTGATAAACGTGCTGGAGTTTTCAAGCACGGTTAACTCAGTAATCACAATACTGTCGCATCCACCGGCAGAGGAGAACGTATCCGGGTAAATTCCCGATTCAGTCTGGAAATCTCCGCCCGCAAAGAAACTGTCGCCTTCGCAGATTTCAATTGAAGCATTCGTAACAAATGAATCCATCACGGTAAGGTTGGTTTCAACAATGCTGTCGCAGCCGGAAGAGGAAGCCAGCGTGTCGTAGTAGGTTCCGGATTCCGTTTGAAAATCTCCGCCCGCGTAGTAGTTCTCGCCTTCGCAGATTTGAGCATTGACAGTTTCAGTCAAAGCCGTAAGTACACTCAGCGTGGTTTCTACAATGCTATCGCAACCGCCAGTGCTGGTGAAAGTATCGGTGTAAACTCCCGATTCAGTTTGGAAATCGCCACCGGCAAAGAAGCTGTCGCCTTCACAAATTTGTTCTGAAATTGAGATGAAGAACGAATCAATGACCGTGAGATTCGTTTCAACAATGCTGTCGCAGCCGCTTGATGATGTGATTGTATCATAATACGTTCCGGATTCGGTCTGGAACGCACCGCCTGCAAAATAACTTTCGCCCTCACAGATTTGGGCATTGACGGTTTCCGTCAAAACGGGGAGAACCGTCAGCGTTGTTTCAACAATACTGTCGCACCCTCCAGAGGAAGAGAAGGTATCTGCGTAAACTCCGGATTCAGTCTGGAAAGCGCCACCGGCAAAGAAGCTGTCGCCTTCGCAAATTTGTTCTGCAACAGACGTAAAGGATGAAGCGGTAACAGTAAGATTGGTTTCAACAATGCTGTCGCATCCGGATGACGAAGTCAGCGTGTCGTAATAGGTGCCTGATTCCGTTTGGAAATCTCCACCCGCGAAATAACTTTCGCCTTCACAAATCCGAGCATCAACTGTTTCTGTCAAAACAGTGAGAACGCTCAACGTTGTTTCTACAATACTGTCGCAGCCGCCAGAGGAAGTGAAGGTATCCGTATAAACTCCGGATTCAGTCTGGAAAGCGCCACCGGCAAAGAAGCTGTCACCCTCGCAGATTTGAGCAGCGACATCCGCTGTAATTGTTGCAATTACCGTGAGACCTGTTTCAACGATGCTGTCGCAACCCGATGCGGTAACCAGCGTGTCATAGTAAGTTCCCGATTCGGTTTGGAACGCTCCGCCCGCGAAATAACTTTCGCCCTCGCAAATGGCAACTTCAATAACCGTTATCTGAGCCGGAAGAACGGTCAGCCCGGTGGTGAGTACGCTGTCGCATCCGTTTGCAGCAGTGAAAGTATCAATATATGTCCCTGACTCGGTTTGAAAATCGCCTCCGGCAAAATAACTCTGACCTTCGCAAATCTGCGCCTGCACCGTTTCCTGCGAAGACGGTAAAATCGAAAGCTCGGTTTTCAGAATTTGATAACAACTGTCGGTTACCCCCAGCGTGTCATAATAAAAACCTGTCTCAGTTTGATACGCGCCTCCGAGCAAGATGCTGTCACCCTCGCAAATTGATACTGATGCTATAGTAACATCAGCCCTAACAAGTGAAACCGAATCAACTGTTGAACAACCATGAGCATCCGTCACTGTGACCGTATATGTTCCAACACACAGGCTGTCACCGGAATAATCGGTGGTTGAGCCGGTGTTCCATGAGAACTGATAAGGCGGAAACCCACCGGCAGCGCTTGCCGTTGCGTTTCCGTCACAGCAATTGACCGCAGGGCAATCGAGGATAAGGCGCGTTACACCGCGAGAATCCCAATAAGAAACTTCCAATCTGCGCACTCCCGATATATTTAACGTGTATGTTTGAACGCCACCGGCTGCTCCGCTTGGCGTGGACACGGAAAGCAACAGATTATTGTTTTGATCATAGGCCTTGATGGTTCCGTTATTCCGGTCGTTATCAACCAGCGTGATGGAGTGTACCGTCCGGTCGCGGTCGAAGGTGAACGTCATCGTTCCTCCGTCACTTGCATCGCTCGGATTGTCAATGTTTCCATTGCCGTTATTGTCGGTGAGATTCTCCGGTAAAATCAGAATGTTGCCGATGCCGGCTTCCAGGTCAGGGTCAAGGCTGCCGGTTACATTTGAATTGAATATCGCCACCGCATTCGGAAAACGCGAAGGCCTGTTCGATGTTCCTGTTACAGTAACGCCCGGAGCGATTTCCGCTCCGGTCACGATTTCACCGTGGGCAAAAGCGCTCAGGTCTTGCTCGCAGCCCGGTGAGGCGCACTCAAGGTTCAGCCTGAATCCGCCCGAATCGCGGTAGATGATGTCGAAACGTTTTACGCCTGCAGCGTTCACCGTTATCGTTTGAACCGAACCGTCAGCGCCTGCCGGAATAACGACAGAAGTAATCAGGTTGCCCGCTCCGTCATAAGCGTTGGCGACTGCTCCCGGTTCATCAACATCAACGGCAACAAAAGAGACCACAGTAACCGGATCATCAAAAAGGAACCGCAGCGTGCCGCCATTCGCATTATCGTCAGGACCTGTTCCATCGCCATCGTTGTTGTTGGGGTTTTCATTGATGATGATGACGTTGCCAGCGTTGGAATTCAGGTCGGGGTCTTCCGTCCAGTTGCCGTCCGTATTATAAATAAGCGCGTCAGGTCTGCCGCCTGAATTGGGAATTGCAGTTATCGTCAATCCCAAAGAAGTGAAGTGGCTGTTGACGCGCGTTCCGTGCGCCAAGCCGGAGATGTCAAACGGGCATGGCTGCGCACTGCCGTTGCCTCCTCCCTGTCCGATGCACTCGCAACTCAATTCACTCACGTCAAAATTTAATATGAGCGGTGCGCCAACGGTAAGGTTCGTTATCACGATGCTGTCGCAGCCGTTCGCAGTGGCAAGCGTGTCATAATATGTTCCTGAAGTTGTTTGAAATGCGCCTCCGGCAAAAAACGATTCACCGCTGCATATATCAACATTTTGAGTTGAGGAAGGAGCCGGCAGCACAATCAATTCAGTGGTGAGAATACTGTCGCAACCGTTGGAACCGGTGAGCGTGTCAACATAAAGTCCAGGCTCGGTTTGATCCGCACCTCCTGCAAAATGGCTTTCACCTTGACAAATAGAAACCTGGATGGTTTCTGACGAAACGGGCAGCACCGTAAGGTTAGTGACGATGATGCTGTCGCAGCCGTTGGTAGCAGTGAGCGTATCGTAATAAGTTCCCGCCTGCGTTTGATCTGCTCCTCCCGCAAAAAGAGAATCTCCATCGCAAATTGAAATATTGACATCTGTTGAGAAAGTCAGCAACACGGTTAATCCGGTAACAATAATGCTGTCGCATCCGCCAGATGCAGTGAGGGTATCGTAATAAGTTCCGGATTCGGTTTGGAATGCTCCTCCGGCAAAATAGCTTTCGCCATCGCAAATCGAAACGAAAATGCTTTCCGTTACATTTTGCACAACGGCAAGATCGGTAATGATAATGCTATCGCATCCGTTGGAAGCAGCGAGGGTATCAAAGTAAGTTCCCGGCTGGGTTTGATTGGCTCCGCCAGCGAAGAATGAATCTCCATCGCAAATGGAGGCGTTGACATCAGTTGTGAAAATTGGCAATACGGCAAGCTCTGTAATGATGATGCTGTCACATCCTGCGGAAGAGGCGAACGTGTCGGCATAAAATCCGGAAACCGTTTGGAATCCGCCACCGGCAAAATAACTTTCCCCTTCGCAGATGGAAGCGGAGACCGTGTCAATGATTTCTTCTATTAGGGCAAGATGGGTGATAACAACGCTGTCACAGCCATTGGAAGCTGTAAGCGTGTCGTAATAGATTCCGGGTTGGTTTTGGTATGCTCCGCCAGCAAAGAAGGAATCCCCATCGCAAATGAAAGGATTGACATCGGTTGTGAAAACGGGGAGCACGGTTAATTCAGTGATGACAATGCTGTCGCATCCTCCCGAAGCCGAGAGCGTATCATAGTAGGTTCCTGATGTGGTCTGAAATCCTCCTCCTGCAAAGTAGCTTTCCCCGTCACAGATGGAAACTGCAACGGTGTCAACAATATTTTCTATTACCGCAAGATCAGTGGCAACGATGCTGTCGCACCCGTTGGATGCGGTGAGCGTGTCGTAATAAATTCCCGATTGGGTTTGATACGCACCATCCGCAAAGAAAGAGTCGCCCTCACATATTGAGACATGGACATTGGTTGTGAAAACTGGCAGCACTGTTAATTCGGTGATCACAATACTGTCGCAGCCGTTGGAAGCGGTGAGTGTATCGTAATATGTTCCGGACTGAGTTTGATCGGCACCACCAACAAAGTAAGAAGCGCCATCGCAGATAGAAACGCTTACGTTCGTTGTGAATGACGGAAGTACTGTCAAATTAGTGATAACAATGCTGTCGCACCCATCAGAGCCGGTGAGCGTGTCATAATAAGTACCGGGATTTGTCTGGAAATCTCCGCCCAGAAAGATGGAATCTCCATCGCATATTTGTTCAGCGGCAAAACTTTGATCGGGTGGAAGGAAAATCGCGTTAACAACATAGAAGCTGTCGCAACCGTTTGAAGCTCCGTTTTCGATCGTGTCAATATAATATTGTCCTGGGCTGTCAATAAGAATTCCATTGATGGTAGTATCCCTGCAAAGGAAAAGGTTTTCAATTAGCGCTGCCGTTCCGATGTTGAACACCAATATTTCCACGATGCTGTCGCAGCCATTGACATCAGCGCCCGGCAGCGTATCAAGAGCTTGTTCCCCGCCATAGTAGTATTCGCCATTGATGAGGACACTGTCATCCGGGCATACGAACTCAACAAAAGTGTTGATTGCCGATGGAGGATGCAAGGTCAATATGGTGACAACAATACTGTCGCATCCTGAAGACGTGATGAAAGTGTCGGTATAAATTCCGGGCTGGGTTTGGTATTCTCCTCCCAGCAAAATGCTGTCGCCCGGACAAATTGCAGCAGTAACGGTATCCGGCACATCTCCCACAACGGATAAATCGGTCACAGTGATGCTGTCACATCCAGCGCTTAGTGAAGTGGTATCGTAATAAATTCCCGATTCAGTCTGATACGCGCCTCCGGCAAAGAAACTGTCGCCATCGCAGATAGAAGCGGAAACATTGGTGACGGAACTGCTATCAACGGTCACGGTAACCGTGTCAGCAAGCGTGACGCATCCTGCAGTATCGGATGCAGTAAGAATGTAATTCGTGTTCTGCGTTGGGCAGGCGTCAGTTTGCAGTGAATCCGGGTCGCTTAAACCTGATGCCGGAGACCATGTGAAGTCAGCCGTATAGCTGATCTCGGGGTCATCGAAGGAGATGGTCCATCCGAAGAATGAGCCGACTCCAAAACCTAATAGGGAGGTTGGTACGATTTCAATTGACCATACGCCATTTGCGGTACATCCGACAAGGTTATCAAGCGGTTGCGCAGGAGCGAATGTGCCGGTGTAAGGTTCGGTTGCCGAAGCGATGTTAGCGGTGGCTGAAGGAGTGAAGCACGTATTAGTATATCCTTGTATGGGAGTAGTTGAAGAAGTTACTCCTGAAGGGACTAACAATACTTTTGTTCCGTCAGGACATACAAGCGAAACATTCAGGTCACCGATTGTTGTCGGATTAGGGAATCCGATTCCAAAATAAGTCAGCGCAGTGATGCAAACCCCGGTAATAGAGCCGGGAAGTATGGTAGTCATATTCAAATCGGTGATGTTGATATTGATGGTTGTTGGAGACCCGAGTACGCTTGCGATAGGCGTCACTTCGCCATTGAAGTAAGTCGGTGTTTTCGCAGGGCGCTTCACCACTTTCCCTGTGCCATCGAGCGTTGCGCATTGACCAGCGCAAATGCTTGCATCAGTGCCCGCATCAACCGACAGCGTTGGCAGGACCACATCCACTCTCACCGTATCGCGGCATGAAAATGCACCGTTTGACATTACCACGATATAGTTCGTGCCCGTGCGGGGACATACCGGGTTGGGATTATCACCACCGCTGTTACCCAAGCCGTAGGCATAGTTGTCATGCTGCCATATAATATTGTAAGTCGGGTCGTTGAAGTAGATCACCACATTGTCAATGCCCCAGTGGTCGTAATCAGCGCCTGAATCATTATCCTGAAACCAGCGGATCTTCGTGTTGCCCGTCAGCGCTGCGGGTGGAAGCTGAAAGCACCAATTGTTCCAGTTGGTGTATTGCGGGTCGCTGCCGCCATTCGGATCGAAATAGTGAACGTCAATCCAGGTTGCGCCCCCATTAATAGAGTATTGAAGATGCACGCCTTCATCCGGCTCGTCAGGACCTTCACAGGGAGCGGTTGCAGGGTCGCCCGTTTGAACGGCAAACAGCATGTCGAAACAAACCGTGACACCGCTGGTTGCAGTGCTGAAATTGTAAGGTATCGTTTCCAATGCCCTCGGCACACCGGATGTATTGCCAAGCCATATATGCGTTGTGCCATCCACACCGTTGGGACTGCAAGGATTGTCAAACCTCGCTTGCTGGGTAAACGCCCATCCGACAGGCGCACCGGTGTTGAAGTTCTCGGAGAACACCTGAAGCCCCTGTCCCTGACCGAAAGCGTTCAGGGTGGCGCAGTCTCCGCACACCACTTCCGTTGGGTTGACCGAGGCGGTGACGGTGCATTGCGAATACGCTTCAGTTGTCATTAATGACGGGAATGCAAAAAGGATTGATTTGATTAGCCTATTCATGACCATGATGTATTATGAATTAACGAATTGCGGAAATCTGAATATCTGACAGCTCAAACTTTGAAAGCGAGGAGGAGCCGCTTCCGTTGAGCATCTTGTCAACAATGTAGAGCGATTTGTTGCGCTTGTCAGCGCATGAGCCTTCGAGTGTTTGCTGCGGGTTCAGGACAACGGTGAAATGCTGTTCCGGAGGATTGTCGCAACCGGTGCATTTGCCGTTATACCACATCTGCTTGTTGAAGCTTACCGACAATTTTTTGTTCGTGAGATTCACGAACTGGAGAAGCACAATTTTTTTGTGAATTCCGTTGGCGATGTCGTGGCATTCCGCTTTCTGGTAGTTGATTTCCACTTCGCGCCCATTGTGGTAATTCGTCCAGCCTTGAGCTTTAACAAAAACAAAAGCCGGCACGATTGCCGCAAGGATTAACAGCCTTTTCATGATTTGTTGGTTTAAAAAAGGCGTTAAGGTAAGAATTGAAACGGCAGGTTGTTCGCAATAGCGGCTAAAAAAATAAGGCGGAAACAGTGATTGTTAGAAGCGCTGCAGCCAAACTATTTGAATGTCCAGCGCGACCTCAATTTTTTTGTCATTCTTCTGAAAGCATCATTAATGTCAGCAGAAATGTTGAACCAAAACAAAAGAGGGACGAAGATGAAAACCGCGAGGGCAGACCGGGCAATAAGGTTCACATAAACATTTCCGGCATCGGGCGTGAGGTAATATGCGGCAACCACAAGGATGCCTATGAACATCGCAGCAATCATCTTATTGCTGAAGGGCAGGAACCCCATTTTGACATAGATAAAAATTATTTTGATGGTGTTGATAATCAAAAGGGTCAATCCCATGGCTATTGCAGCGCCCAGGATGCCATACAGGGGAATGAAAACAAGGTTTGTAACGATGCCGGCAATCACGGTCAGCACCCCGGTCCAGAAGTTGAATTTGAAATGCTGAGAGAGGAGAACAATCTCATGGCAAACGCTGGTTGCCATGTCATACAGCCTGCCGAGCGACAGGACCAGCACCACTCCGCTGATGGCGTGATATTTTTCGGGCAGGAAGTAATATAAATTTTCAAGGTTGACCCAAAGACCAACAGTGAGGAATACCCCGATGGCAAACTGATTCAATCCTACCCTCTGATAGAGCAGCTTCACGTCATTCCATTTTGAATCCTGAATGTGCTGTGAGAGGATAGGGAAGGAAATCTGGCTCAGGTAACGCTGCGGCAGCATGGTGAGCGTTACCACATAGTAAGCTATCGAATAAACCGCGACACCTTCGAGCGAGTCGAGATAACTCAGCATGATCACGTCCAACTGGTAGAGGGCTTTGCCGATGGCATAAGTAAGCAAGGAATACAGGCTGAAAACAAACACTTCCTTAACCATCCTGTGGCGGGCAAAAGACAGGCTCGGCATGAAGAAATTACGATCGAGCCAGGTTACATAGCCGGCAAGGATAATCATCGCGCTGCCGTAAGAAGCAGCGAAAAGAATGATGAATAGTTCAAAGCTGATCACATCAAAGTGGTAGAGCAGGATGATGGCAAGCAGGAAAAGCCGGAGATAAACTTCCCTGAGCAAATTAGGAACAGTGATCCTGAGCAGCGATCGGGAGTAGGCTTCGAGCAGGTTGAAGGTGAGCAGGAAAATAGCAATGGGGAAAACATAACCGTAGAAATCAATGGCGAGCGTTGACTGGTTTTTGACATAGCCTTGCAGGATGGGCCCTTTGAAAACGTAAACAATGAATGCAACTATCGCATAAGCCGCCAACGACATCAGCAGGATCCAAAAAACGAATTGCCTCAACTTTTCCTTTTCGTTCTTGAAAAAAGGAAAAAACTTATTGATGGCATTGGCGCCTCCGAACTCGGCAAACTGAGCAAGCAGAGCCGCCACCGACAGAAGCACCCGCGTCAGCCCGAACTCATCTGCCTCAAAAAAACGGGGAAACAGCGCCAGCGTGTTCAGCGCGCCAAGCGCAACGCCCGCATAAGAAACGATGGTGCTTTTGAGGCTTTGACGGATGATGATGCCCAAGGAAAGAGATGTATTTAAAGCGAGCTATGCCATCGGTAAACAGGCTTTCGAACTTGTACTGCATAGTACCGATGGTATATCCCGATCACAATTCGTTTTTACACTTGTTTCGGGATAAAGTTATTAGGTTTAAAACACTGCTGTTCGCTGCTTGATTTTTATCAGCAAGCTTTAGTCACCTTGCCACCAGCCTCACCACATTCTTCTTTTTATTTCATGCATGGCGTTGGCAGCAAGTTGCTGAAAAATCCTGCGATAGGAAAAAACCAAATCCTCTGATATTTTTTTTACCTTTTGGGCTAAAGGCGAAGGATATTTTTCATTCAGCATGTTTGATAAATAGAAGCAATAGGAAAAATTGCCGGTAAAATAGTTGAGCGCCCATAGCTTCAGGGCATACTCCGCTTTAAATTCTGTTCCTTGATTGATGCTTCTGAGGTATCGAACTTCGAAAGTCGTAGGATAGGTTTCGAGCGAGCGCCTGATAATCCTTCTCAAATGCTTTCTGCTGTTTATAATTTCATCCAGGTCTTTTTTTCTCATCCTGATCCTGTTTTGCGTTCGCATCCCGGAAATCCAGAACCTGTCCTTCTCCAAAAATTCATGAGCCGATGGCATGGTGTCAGCATTAAAATAATGAGGGTACAAACCGATTTCAAGGTCAATGCACAGTAATTTGGAAAAGTATTCGGGTTTGAGGCTTTTCAGGATTTTTAACTCTGTGCCTTGCGTATCCAGTTTGATCCAATCAAAACCTTCAATATTATATTCTTTTACCACCCTGTTAATCGAAGTAGCAGGAAGGTTAATAGTCCTTTCCACCTCGAAGAGGTGCGGATAAGTGAAGTTGTTCAACCTGCTGAAATCGGGCTCCAGGGTGCTGGAGCAAAACGGACTTTTGGTCAGATACAGCTTGACATCATTATCCACATCATTGTCAATAATTGCTTTGGGAATCCGCGTTTTGCCATCCTCTTTTGAGCTTTCAAATTCGCGCGAATCAGGATCTGTTAAAAATATTTTAGCAACGTTTTTAATTCTTTCGAATGGACGGTAAGGTTCTCCTGAAGCGCCAATATCCAGGATATTGAAAGTAACATGATTGTCTTTAAGTAAGGATAAAACCTGCTGATCCTTATACATTCTGTTGATTTAGTTTGATAATAATTTAGCTGGTAAATTTAACGGCTTAATCAAAGAACCTTGCCGCCTGCAGATTATAATTTCAAGGAACACGGATTCGCAATTTTGGAAAAAATATTTTCTGAAAGGGATTTGCAACCAATCCGCATCCTGACGGATGAAATTATCGCCTATGGCGACAGCGGATTAGAAGACCCCTTTCGGAAATTTTATGAGAAACACCGTACGGATCAGGGTGTTCTTTACGACTTGTTTCAGCGCCACCCGGAATTTCAGGACTTAGCAAAAAATCCAAAAATTCTGGACAAGCTGGAAGAAGTTTTTAATAAGGATATCAGCCTTTATGAAAACAGCCTGGTTTACAAACCGAAAGGAAAACGAAATGCAGTCCCCTGGCATCAGGATTTCATCTCCCGGCCGCATGAGCCGCTGAAATACATTGGTTGGATTGCTTTGGATGATGTAAGGAAGGAAAATGGAGCCATGAAGGTTATTCCCGGCTCGCATAAGTTTGGTTTCCTGAAGTGGCACCGCGTTAAGGGAGAGACCCACCATGACCGGCTCGACTTGTCGCAGGTTGACGAAAGCAAAGCCATGTTTGTTGAACTGAATGCGGGAGATGTTTTAATCTTTAATCAATTGCTTGTTCATTCAAGCGATGAATGTGATTCAAAACAGCCGAGACGGGCTTACCGGGTATCCTATGCCGGAATGGACAAGATATTGGTTCCAAGGGGATCGCCCATTGTGCTGCGGGGCGGTCGTCCCGATATGCTGAAAAAAAGATTTCCTAAAAAAGCTGCTGAAGTCAAAGATTCACTTCCTGTGCAGCTATTAAGAAAGGTGGCTTATCGTTTAAATCAGATATGATATGCCGGGAGTAGTCGGATTTCAGAAGGAAAGAAACGTACTCTTGGTTAAGATCCCAAAAGAAGGCGTTGAACTAATTTTACCTGCAAACTGCTGATTCTTGCTTGCAGCGAATGGACTTTTGAGGGCGGCTTATTTCTTAATAAATGCCTCCATTATTAGAAATTCGGGCGTCCGGAAACGCTATCCCCGCGTTGTCCAGCTCCCCATCACTTACCGCTGCAACTCCAAATGCGTGATGTGCAATATCTGGCAGATGGATTATTCCAATGAAATGACAACAGATGAGTTTTCGCGATTCATGAAAGACGACATTTTTTCAAGAGTGGAATCGGTTGGCATCAACGGAGGCGAGCCGTCATTGATCAAAGAACTGCCCGCCTTCACTGAGGAAATCCTGAAACTTCCCAAAATCAAAAATCTAAATATTATTTCGCACGGTTTCAATAAGAAGCTGTTGCTCGCATCGCTGGAAGAGATGTATAAAAAATGCAAGGCAAAGGGCGTTGGGTTTCATATTTCCATCTCGCTTGATGGTTATGGCGAAACGCACGACACCGTGCGCGGACTGAAGGTGTTCAAACTCACCTCCGAAACGATTCTCGAAATAAAAAATAACCGGATAAAATATTGCGATACCTTCGATGTAGGCTGCACGGTGATGTTGCAGAACGTTGACCGGCTCAAGGAATTAGATGCCTACGGACGCCTGCACGGGCTTGAGATCAAATACCGTCTTGCCATCGAGAACAAGCGGATTGAGAGCGGCAAACTGATGGACCAGTTCAGCCTGCTGAAAAACCGCGTGTACCAAAGCGCCCGGGAATTCTTTCACAGCCGCTACCTGCTCGCAACCAATATCAAGCGGAAGTTCAAATATTATGCAATATATTATTTCCTCACAGCGCCCAAGCCGAAAAGGCTGATGGGATGCCACTGGCAGGAAAATGGCATGACGATGGACTCGCGGGGCGATCTTTACTACTGTGCGGTTAAGAGCGACAGGATTGGCGGTTTACGCGAGGCAAAGGGCACCGACATTTTCTTTTCAGACAAAAGCATTGAACACAGGAAGCAAATTGTAGCCAATGACTGCGATAGTTGCATTCATGACTATGATGGCAAGCCATACATCGGCAATACGCTCATCTTTATTAAGAACATTTTGTTCGAGAGGTACTATTGGTTGCAGTATTATCTCAAAGCAAAACTGGTTTGAGGCGCTACTTCGAGCATTCAATAGCCAGGCAGTCTTCAAATCTATTCTTCTCCTCCACCTGTAAGAACATTTTGTCGGCAGAATCATTGAACGAAGCCTTTCTTATTTTAATGAAGCATGTTTCCTTCAATTCATCTGACAAAGAAGCAAAATCCCACATCCATAAATGGTAGGGAAAGCCGAGGCTTCTTGTGATTTTAGAACCGATGGTTTTCGGAATCTTTTCAATCCCCAATCCTGATCTGTTCATGAATTTAATCGCAGCGCTGCTGTCATTTTGCTGCCTTTCGGTTTCGTACATTTTAGCGCAATATTCAAGATCAGGAACCACCAAACGGAAAATGCCATCTTTTTTTAAGATACGGTAAGTGTTTTTCAGCGCAGTACGAAAGTCTTCCAGACTCAAGTGCTCCAGGACATGAGAACAAAACACGCCCGCACAGGAATTTTCGCCCATGCCGGGTAACCCTTTTACAATGTTTCCATACCTGACATTTTCCGGAAATAGCGAATTGAGTTTCTTCCTTTTTTTAAGACTCCAACTGACATACGATGACAATAAAGGGATTTTTGTAAGCAAAAGGCCGGGGGCAGCATCGAAATTCACCCAATCTTTTGGAGCACAAATCCCACAGCCATAATGGACATACAAGCCGTTAGATTTCATATTATGACGATTGTACTTGGAGGAGGCTAATGACGGATGCAAATTAGACAGAAACCGGTTCCTGTTGCAAACAAGTTCACGATAAGTCTAAAGGGTTGCTACAGGGCAATCGCATCAAAAATAGGACAAGGGCAAAGGAGCTACTTGAAAAGT
>CAZCXH010000007.1:0-57919 GCA_964502525.1 uncultured Chitinophagaceae bacterium | reverse complement strand
AACGAATTTCAAAACTATGCCGTGAAGCACAAGGGCATGAACAGCGCCCATCTGGAGAAATATATTGATACGACAATCAAGGGATTCACGCCTTACATCATCGAAGAGCGCCCTTTGAATATACAAGCGATTGACGTGTTTTCCCGCCTGATGATGGACCGCATCATCTTTCTGGGCAGCCCGATTGACGACTATGTGGCGAGCGTTATTCAGGCGCAGTTGCTTTTCCTCGAATCGGCTGATCCGAAGCGCGACATCCAGCTTTACATCAACAGTCCGGGCGGCATTGTGTATTCAGGTTTGGGAATTTATGACACCATGCAATACATCAACCCTGATATTTCCACCATTTGCACGGGTGTAGCGGCTTCCATGGCTGCGGTATTGCTTTGCGCAGGCGTAAAAGGTAAAAGAACTGGTCTAAAACACAGCCGCGTGATGATTCACCAGCCGATGGGAGGCGCGGGCGGGCAGGCAAGTGATATTGAAATCACGGCTCGTGAAATCGGATTGCTGAAAAAGGAGATTTACGAAGTTATCAGCCAACACACCAATCAGCCGTACGAAAGAGTTGAAAAAGACAGCGACCGCGATTACTGGATGCGCGCGGAAGAAGCCAAGGAATACGGGATGATAGACGAAGTGCTTGTTTCCAAGCCGAAATCGAAAGAAGACTAATTCCGGAAAACCTTAAACTTTAGGCTCAAACTTCAAACTATTTCACCTGCGCCACCACCTGTTTGAATACTTCAGGCTGATTCATGGCGAGGTCGGCAAGAGCTTTTCTGTTAAGATTGATTTTTGCCTTGTGCAGTTTGTCCATGAATTTTGAATAACTAAGCCCCTCAGGCCTCACAGCGGCATTGATGCGGGCAATCCAAAGCGTCCTGAAATGGCCTTTTTTATCCTTGCGGTCACGATAGGCATAGACAAGACCTTTCTCAAGTTGGTTCTTAGCAACCGTATAAACATTCTTCTTTCTTCCCCAATAGCCTTTGGTTTGCTTGAGGATTTTCTTGCGTTTTCTGTGTGCGGCAACTGCGGGTACTGACCTTGGCATCTTTTTAAAGTTTAAAGTTGGTGGTTTAAGGTTTAAAGTTGTTTAAAGCCGGTTTACGCTTTACACTTCAAACTGAATTATGCTCTCACGAGCAGCCTTTTTATTGTGAATTCATTGGTTTCATGCACCAGCGCATCCTTCGCCAAATGCTTCTTCCTGTTCTTTTTCTTCTTGGTGAGGATGTGATTATGAAAAGCATGGGCGCGCTTCACTTTTCCCGATCCGGTCACCTTAAAACGCTTCTTCGCGCTCGAATTGGTCTTCATCTTGGGCATAGCTCAAAAAAATTGAACGGCAAAGATAACAGGATAAAGGGAAAGGCAAAACAGATTCCCGGATAATATTAATGGGCGGGCATTACCGGTTGCCCTCAACTATCCTGCTTTTCGTAATCCTGCGGACAACTATACCGAAACAAGTCAGGTTTTCGAAAATTGAACCGTAGAATGTTCGGTATTAACCGAGAGTACGTCTTGTTCCTTCGGAAACTCGACTACTCGCGGTATAAATTCATTAGGTTTGAGAACAAATCTCAATGACCTCATTTCAAAAGATCAACATGCCCCCAACCAAAGTTTCTGTCCATGACATCGGCATCCTGAAGGGAATGGATGCCACCGCTATTGCGGAAAATATACGCCAGAAAAAGATTTCGGTGAAGGAGGCTGCGGACTGTGCGCATGAGCGGGCGGAGAAAGCCCGCTTCCTCAATGCCATCGTGGCGGATGACTATGAGAAAAACCTCTCCAACTATAAAGAGGAAGGTTTCTTTGCCGGTGTGCCCACCTACATCAAAGACCTTATGAAGGTGAAGGGATTCCCGACACGCTGGGGCTGCGAAGGGATGCCTGATATTGTTTCAAAGAAGAATGACGTGGTGGTTGACCAGATTTTGTCAGCCGGTTTTGTCACCCTCGGTAAAAGCGCTACATCAGAGTTCGGCCTGCTACCGAGTTCTGAAACGCGGCTGCATGGTGACACGCTCAATCCTATTAACACCGAATATTCAACAGGTGGCTCATCCGGTGGCGCGGGAGCACTCGTGGCTGCGGGTGTGGTACCGCTCGCTCATGCGATGGACGGGGGCGGCTCCATTCGCATTCCCGCTTCATGCTGCGGAGTGATTGGGTTAAAACCCTCGCGTTACAGGATGCTCGGCTCCATGTCCAAAGATTTGCCCGTTGACATCGTTACCGATGGCGTACTCACCGCTACCGTGCGCGACACCGCCAACTTCTTTGCCGCCATGGAGCAATATTACAAGCCGAAGAAGCTGCCCGAAATCGGCAAGGTAACGGGACCGTCAAACAAACGGTTGAAGATTGCCCTGTTCACGCAAAGCCCCGCAGGCATTGAAGCGCAGGATGATGTGCGCGCGGCAGTGGTAGCTGCCGGAAAAAAATGCGAATCGCTGGGACACGCGGTGGAATATATTTCCAATCCATATGATGACAGAATCCTGTTTGACTTCCTGGTGTATTACAGCTTCAACGCATGGCTGATTATGAAGTTTGGAAAGTTTGCGATGAAGTGGCAGTTCAACAATAAAAAGACCGAGTTGTTCACGCAGGGATTGAGCAGTTATTTCCCGAAATTCATATTGATGGTGCCGGGCAGCTTCAGCCGGCTGAGAAATATCGTGGTGAATGAATACAACGCGCTGGTGAAAAAATATGACGTGCTGCTCAGCCCCACCTTGCTGTCGCCCACGCCCAAGCTGGACCGCTTCGGGCACAAAGCAGGCTTCATCTCGCTGGTGATGCGGCTGAACAATTACGTCAACTTCACCATCGTGCAAAACACCACCGGTGCGCCCGCCATCACGCTGCCGATGGGCAAGTGCAAAAACGGGCTGCCCATCGGGGTGATGTTTGCCGCAGGATTAGGCGAAGAGCGGAAACTGCTTGAACTTGCTTTTGAGCTGGAGGCTGCCGGGAGTTTTCTGAAGCATGGGGATTATTGAATTCTGCAGCGGCAGTTACTAAGACGGGATGAAAGCAGAATAAAATTTAATTCCGCACACAGCGGCACGCCAATCCGTGTCCTTTGTAAAAAGTAATGTCACCTACAGTAGCGCTGTTGCTGTTCAGGTTGCGGTGAAAAGCCAGGTCAGGGTCAGAAGTTGATCCGGAAGATGTCCAAAACCGCGCAAAGGTTCCCTTTTCATAGAAGGCAACTGAAAAATCCGTAGTGTAGCCGCCTGGCAGCGCGGAGAAACCGCTGCTGTTGGTTGCCCCTGCGTTGGGACTGTCCCATTCTGAAATATCTTTTAATGCCCCTCCGGCTATGGAAACGCCCCCAAGTGTCAACACCAATTTTTGCCATTCATTATTACTGGGCACATGCCATCCTGATGGACAAATTCCTTCCACCCCGCTGGGTGTAAAATTGCTTGAAGGCTCTCCATTCATCATCATGTTCCAACTGTAAAGCCTGCCGTAAGTCGCGTAATTCGCAGTATTATTATCATAGCACACGCTGCCAGGGGCGGTGTACCGCAAATTTTCCGCCATCCAAATCTGGTCGCCAATGCAAACGGTTTTATACACTTCCCCATCTCTGGCATCCGTAAAACTTCCGCCACAGCCGAAGCAATAATCTTTTTTTTCATATTGCTTCAAAGGAAGATCTTTCCACTTGTAATCCCGCTTTTCGTAGTAGCCTGCTGAATCTATGAGGTTGGTTCCATCTGTTTTCAGATGCGAATTTCCCGTGCTGTCATAGTCAATCACAAAAGAGGTCACCAGTGAATCTTCAAACTGTTTGCACCGGAAATCATGCGCCATACGGGATGTGCCATCTTCATAGGTGTAGCCATAATAGGAAACCGGGTTTTTGCTGATGAAGGCAGCCGCAATCGGTTTGTCAATTTCCGAATTGCTGATAGGCTGCAGCCAGCCGCTATAGCACATGTTGCCGAAGAGAATCGTTTCTGATAAATCAGAAACATCGGATTCTATCAGCTCCGTATTCACCCAAATACGGTATTCATTTTTCAACTGGATAACCTCCCAGGGAAATTGCTCGTTATCAGGAATGCGAAGGTGGGTGTACTGCACTAACTGCCCCTTCAGCACTTTATCCAACACATAAGCCCCTCCTTGCTGCAGGATTTTATCGCGCACATCCTGTTCAGTGACGGGTTTCGAGGTGAAAATAATTTTTGTGCCTGTCATGAATCCCTCCGGCTCGCCATGCGTGTCGAGAATCACCAATCCGTAGTTGTTGAAAGTGGTCGCTGCGTCAGGAGTGCATTGCTCATTGGTTAACAGCGTTACATCAAAATTTGTCGTTGAGTTGTCAAAGATGTCGAGAATGTTATCCATCTGTCCGTTTTTATAAAAGTCGTTGAATGCGGCAGCATAAATCAGCACCTTGTTATTCTGCATGGAGTTCGTACAATTCCCGGCAGCGGCCTTTAAAGCACTGCCGCCCCCGCCTCCGCGGTAGAGGCTGAATTGCTGGTCATCGGTGAGTTCGACTATCACTCCGGTTTTCAAACCTGATTTCAAGTAGATGAAAACATAGAAATCAACAGCTACCGCGTTGCGCACAGTGGGCTGTGTTTTCAGCCATGTTGCCGTGGTGTCCGCAGCGCGTATGAAATCTCCGCCTACCTGCTCAAGAAATATCTTGTATTGAGCAGTTGCGGTGCTCAATACTTCCGTTACTTCAAGCAGCGAAGCCTCGCTGCCTGTTTCTTCTTTTTTGCAGGCAGAAAAGAAAGCGGCAAATGCCAACAGGACTAACAGATAATTTGAGCGTATTAGCATGTATATGATATTAATAATGTAGTTAATACTTTTAAAGCGTTTTCTACAAATTTACAATTTCAGGGATACACATCCCTGCAGAGCCACTGAGGGAAGGAGGTACGTGCGCGCAATAAAAACAATCTAAGGCAATTCTAAAAATCCAACAACTTACACCCTTTCCAGATGGATAGGATTGGGATGAGGCGTAAAAAGAGCAATTTTTAGAGCTGCGCTTTAGTTGAGAGTCCGGAGTCAGTTACTTCAAACTCCAGACTCTAAACTTTCAAACTTTCATAATTCAATATCTTTGTTTCACTGCATGGCGAACTTTCTGAGGATTTTGGATTATGTCAGGAACTACTACTTCCTGGCGTTCTCAAATATTCTATTCAATCTGCTTTCCACTTTCTTCTCGGCATTTTCGATGGCGATGATCATGCCGTTCCTCACGCTGCTGTTCAACAGGGAAGTCGGTCCGCAAACGCCTGTTCCTCCCATTCCGGAGTTCAGTGTCACCATCGGTTACATTACCGGGGTTTTCAATCATCATTTTATAGGGATAATTGCTGAACGGGGAAAGCCCGAGGCGCTGCTCTCCGTGTGCGCTTTGGTGGTCGTAATTTTTTTGCTTAAAAACCTCTTTCGCTATCTGGCGCTGTTCGTGCTGGTGCCGCTGCGGAATGGCGCAGTCCGCGATATCCGCCATAAGTTGTTTCAGAAACTGCTGACGCTTCCGTTGTCTTATTTCTCCAAAGAAAGAAAAGGCGACATCCTGGCCAAGATGACTTCCGATGTGCAGGAAATAGAGAGCGGCATCATCAGCATGCTCGATGCGGCTTTCAAGGAGCCAATCACCATCATCGTTTTTCTGAGCGTGATGCTTTATATCAATGTCACGCTCACGCTGTTCGTGCTGGTGATGATCCTGATAACGGCATTGGTGATTGGCAGAATAGGCAGAAGCCTCAAGCGCGCAGCCGCCAAAGGGCAAGCAAAGCTGGGCGACATGATTACGGTGGTGGAAGAGTCGCTTTCCGGAATGAGGGTGGTGAAGGCGTTTACAGCCGAAAAATACCAGCTCAATAAATTTCGTGAGGTGAATGAGTCGTATTTCAAAACCATGACGCGCGCGCTGAGAAAGAGAGACCTTTCGTCACCGCTCACCGAGTTCATGGGCATTGCAATATTGGCTGTGGTGCTTTGGTTTGGGGGCAAATTAGTGCTTGAGGAGGGCAGCGGTCTTCAGCCGGAAGCGTTCATCTTTTTCATGGTCACTTTTTCGCAGTTGATACCACCGGCAAAGAGTTTTTCCAACGCTTATTACAACATCCAGCGCGGACTCGCCTCTGTGGAGCGCGTCACGAAAATTCTTGATGCCGATATCCGCATCGTGCAGAAACCGGACGCCAAAAGCATTTCAGCGTTTAATGACAAAATCGAATTCCGCAACGTGTCATTCGCCTACTATAATTATGACGACCAGCGCGTGCTTGAAAACATCAACCTGACCATCAGAAAAGGAAAGATGGTGGCGCTGGTCGGGCAGTCGGGTGCCGGCAAAACCACCCTGGTGGATTTGATTCCGCGCTTTTACGATCCGGTGGAAGGGGAAATCATGATAGATGGCGTTAATATTAAAGACTGCAGGCTTCCCGAACTCCGCAAGCTGATGGGCATCGTGACGCAGGAGTCAATCCTGTTCAACGATAGTGTTGCAAAAAACATCTGCTTCGGTGTAGAGCAGGCTGCGATGGAAGATATTATGATGGCTGCGAAAGTCGCCAACGCGCATGATTTCATCACGCGCCTCGAAAATGGCTACGACACCGTGATTGGTGACCGGGGCCACAAGCTGAGCGGTGGCGAGCGGCAGCGCCTCACCATCGCCCGCGCCATTCTCAACGATCCGCCCATCCTGATTCTTGATGAAGCTACGTCTTCCCTCGACACGGAAAATGAAAAGCTCGTGCAGGATGCTATTTACAAGCTGATGGAACACCGCACCTCCATTGTGATTGCGCATCGCCTGTCAACGATTCAATATGCGGACGAGATTGTCGTGTTGCAGGACGGTAAAATCATAGAACAGGGAAACCACATCAGCCTCATGGCATCCCAGGATGGAGTTTATAAAAAGCTGGTTGACTTGCAGGCGTTTTAAATATGGGTATCAGGTATTGGGTATTGGGTATTGCGACATGGCTCGGTGCACAGCGCACAGTGCTCGGTGCCCGGCTGCCACCGCGGCTGTCGTCAGAGGCATACATCAGCCTCATCACTTGTTCACCTGGAAAGGTTTTGTATGAGGCGTTCGGGCACAGCGCTTTCCGCGTATATGATCCGGTGAACAAAATTGACGTTACGTTCAATTACGGCACCTTCGATTTCGACCGTCCGGGATTTTATTCCAGCTATGCGAAGGGGAGGCCTGTTTTTACATTGAGCATAGCGCCAACAGGAAATTTTATCAGTGCCTACGTAATGGACAACCGTTCGGTGGCTCAGGACATTCTTAATCTTACTCCCGGTGAAAATCAAAAGCTGTTCGGTCTTTTGATTGAAAACCATCAGCCGGAAAACCGCGACTATGTGTATGATTACATTTATGATAACTGTTCCACGCGCCTGCGCGACATTATCGCCCGGGTGCTTAACGGGAAAATCGTGTTTGATTCAACGCATATCAAAGAATCATACTCTTTCAGGGATCTGATGGACTTGTATGCCAGGAAAGACCACCCCGTGGGCGACTTCGCCATTGACCTGGCTCTTGGCTCAGAGATTGATGCCAAAGCAAAACCCTATCAATACATGTTCCTGCCTGATTATTTGCAGGCGGGATTCAGGAATGCGCGGATACTGGATGGAGATTCCTCCATTCCGCTGATTAAAAACTCAAACGTCATTTTCAAGGCCGGGCCGGAAGAGATTCCCAAAAGCCTGTTGACCCCGGTGAGTGTTTTTTGGTGCGTATTCTTAATATTTACTGCAATAACGATTTTCGATTTGAGGAGAGGAAAAGTTTCAATAGCGCCTGACATGTTGTTTTTTTTCATCATAGGGCTGACAGGATGCGTTGTTGCTTACATATCATTTTTCTCAGATCATCATGCCGGGGGAAACTATAACCTGCTTTGGGCGATGCCTACTCATTTGATTTTCGCACTGCTGCTGCCCTTTAAGAATTTAAAGCGGGTGAGGTTTTATTTTCTGCTGGCTGCAGCCCTGGCGGTTGCAGCGTGGTCAGGTGGACTCACCATTTTCCCGCAGCAGATGCACTTCGCCTTGATACCCCTCATCCTGACAATCGCCATGCGGGGTGTGCTTATTTATAAGAAAAGATATTTTCAGTCTTCCCGATGATTCCGCAGATACGCGCAGATAAGAGAAGAAATTTTTCCGCGAAATCACCGCCATCTGTAGGAAAATTTGTTTGCTTCTTATTCTTAATAGAAGATCGCGCGTGTTCATCTGAAGTTTTCGTATCTGCCCTGCAAATCGTCATCCTTTTCTGCAGCCAGTATATTTTCCAGCGTTTTATCAAGAAAATCTTCCAACTCTTTTTTCTTCAAGTCATCCATTCCCTCATAATTCGATTTTTCACTGAAGCTCCTTTTCAATTCGTGAATGGCATTTGTCGCGGAAAACCTGTCCCACTCCGAACCGGCATGCAGCGCGATGTCTTCTAATGTCTGCACCCCTTTGCGGATGATGCCCTCGTTCTTGTTTTGCAGGAAGCCGCCATAATCGGCAAGCAGGGTATAACGCGGCCAACTCGTCACCGAGTAAGCTTTTTGCTCGAAATAATCCTGCTTGCTGGAATCTCCGGCTTCAGCGTATATGCCGCCAATGGATGACACGATGCTGCCCGTATGGTGATCCTCGAACTGCCGGGCAAGCGCCATTGCGGTGTCCTTGTCTAATTCAAAAATGGCGTCAAGCGCGTTGGCAACCACCTGAAGGGAACTATCTGCCAGCGATTGTTTATAAAGGTTCATGTATTTTTCACTGCCGGTATCTCCCAGTCTTGAGATTGCCGCAGCGCGAACCTGCGGCATAATATCATCTGATGCCGCCTTTGCAAGATGCAGCTCGGTTTCTTCGTCTCGAATTATTTTTTCAACCGCCAGTTTCCTAAGCGCCCAGAAAGGATCGTTGAGCGCATTGATGAACGCCTGCTTTGCAATAGTATCGTCTTTCTGCGAAGAAGCGAGTTCCGTCAGCGCCTGCCTCTTGTTCATGTAGCCCGAAACTTTTTCGTATTGAAACATCCATTCCCTCGCGCTCTTATTTTCCGTCATCTCACTGATCAGATACTTCTCCGCGTCAACATTTACCAGCAACGGTTTGCTCTTAACTGCAAACTCAAAAGTCTGCTCCTTTTTTTCAATCGTCACATGATGCCGAATCATCGTATCCGAAAGATAAATATCCATCGCCATCGGCAAACGGAAAGCGCTTTCATCCTGGGCTTGATTAATGGCGACTATTGCAATGGATTTTTCGGCATTATAATCATAGCTTATACTGAGTTTGGGATGACCGGGAGAAAGCAGCCATTGGCTGAAGAACCAGTTCAGATCTTCACCGCTGGCTTTCTCAAACGCAAGCCGCAGATGATGTATTTCCACTGCCTGCAGCGCGTTTTCCAAAAGGTAGATTTTAATCGCGCTGAAGAAAATATCATCGCCCAGATATTTCCTGAGCATGTGAAGCACCAACCCTCCCTTTGCATAGGAGTGGGAATCAAACATGTCTTCCTTGTCGCTATAATGAAAATCAATAATTGGCCTTTTGTACATCCACGCCTCGGAACTGTATTGCTGCAGCATGTCAGCGCGGTGTCGCTCCGCCATGTCAATTCCGTATTTATGTTCGATCCACAGATATTCGCCATAGGTGGCGAATCCTTCATTGAGAGACAAGTTCGCCCATGACTCGCAGGTAACGTAATCGCCAAACCACTGGTGAATGAGCTCGTGCGCGATGATGTCTTCATAATCCGTGTCAATCAGCTCGCGCTTCGTCAACTGCATGTTTTCAAAATGAACCGTGGCAGTGGTGTTTTCCATGGCGCCCGACACATAATCGCGCACACATGCCTGCGCATATTTTTGCCACGGATATTCCAATCCGAGAATCTTTGAATAAAAATCAAGCATCTCAGGCGTATTGCCGAAGATATTCTTCGCATAAGGCTCAAAAGCCTTTTCAACATAGTAATCAACCGGCTTCCCATGCCATATATCCCGCACCACGGCAAAATCACCGATCGCCATCATGAATAAATAGGGAGCATGCGGCTTGTCCATCTTCCAGAAATCGGTGCGGGTGCCATCGGCATTGCTCATCGAATTGGCAAGCAGCCCGTTTGAGAGCGTAACCATCGTGTCGGGAACGGTGATATAGATCTCCTGAGTCGTTCTTTCGTTGGGCTTGTCAATCGTGGGAAACCAGCAGGAGGAGGCTTCCGTCTCCCCCTGCGTCCATATCTGCATGGGCTTGTTTTTCTCGACACCCAGCGGGTTGATGAAATACAAGCCCTTGTCTGAGGAAATCGCTTCGCTGCCTCCTTGGGGAAGATCATTGGGTTTTGCAATATATTCCACCTGAATCGTGTAAGTATCTTTTTCGGTATATATTTCCTTTAAGTCAATAGCGAGATGGAGCGAGTCATACCGAAATGGAAGCTCTGTGAAATTTTTACCATCGAGTTTTCCAACCTTAAGAATGTCGAATCCTTTTGCGTCCAATTCCAATTCCGCAACAGGCTTGGCGTAAGGTTTTAATGTGAGGGTTGCGGCTCCGTTGAGCCACTGCTTCTGCCAGTCGAACTGCACATGCAGGACAGTATGGAGCAGGTCATTGACCATCGTTGCTGAAGGGCGGTATTCGCCCGGTGGCTTCACGGTCATCTCATCGAGCGTGATGCCCAGGTCCTGCGCTTTTTTTGATGAACCGCAGGCGAAGAAAAAAACCGGAAGAAAAGAGAGCAACAGCAGCCTCAGGCGCATGAAAGGAATTTTTTACGGACGGCTAAAATAGCATATCCCAATGGCAAAGGCTTTGCTAAACTTGCCGTGAAATGGCTCGCTGGAAAGTATCGGTTAATGGAAGGGAACGCGAAATCACCCTTGACAACGGCATTTGCCTGCTGAACGGGAAGCCGCTGCATCCTGATATTGCGGAAGTAAGGCAGGGCGAATTCAGCGTAATCAGCGATAATGTGTCATACCGTGTTGAAGTGATGCAACTGAGCCATTCGGAAAAGAAGTGTACTGTCAAGGTGAACGGCAGCGAGTATGAATTGGAGATGAAGGATAGAATGGATTTGCTGCTGCAAAAGATGGGGATGAACAAGCGGATGGCTCATGCAGCCGGAAGTTTAAAGGCGCCCATGCCCGGCAAGGTGCTGCGCGTGGATGTGAAGGAAGGGCAGCGCGTGAAGAGTGGCGACTCCATTCTGATTCTTGAAGCCATGAAAATGGAAAACGCTATAAAGGCTCCCGGTGACGGAACAGTGAAAGGCGTTCGCGTGAAGGCAGGTGATGCGGTGGAGAAGGGAGAGGTGATGGTGGAGATGGGATAAACAAAGTATAAAGGGCAGTTCTAAAAAATTTAATTTCCTGCAAACACTTTCTTCTCCTTCAGCACAAAACTCTCTCCAAGATAAACTTTCCTCACCTGGGGGTCTCGCGCAAGTTCTTCATCCGTGCCCGATGCGAAAATTTTTCCCTCCACCAGCAAATATGCTCTGTCGGTGATGGACAGTGTTTCCCTAACATTGTGGTCGGTGATGAGGATGCCGATGTTTTTGAATTTCAGCCGCGCCACCACGCGCTGAATATCCTCCACCGCAATCGGGTCAATGCCCGCAAACGGCTCATCCAACAATATAAATTTTGGATTCACCGCCAATGCGCGTGCGATTTCGGTTCTTCTTCTCTCACCGCCTGACAGCACGATGCCCATGCTTTTGCGGACGTGCGTAAGTCCGAATTCCGATAAAAGGCTCTCCATCCGGCTGATCTGCTCCTGCTTTGGCAAATCGGTCATCTCCAAAACAGCCATGATATTGTCTTCAACAGATAATTTTCTGAACACTGATGCTTCCTGCGGCAGGTAGCCTATGCCGAGTTGCGCCCGCTTGTACATCGGCAGCGAAGTGATGTCTTCATTTTCAAGAAAAATTTTTCCCGCTTCCGCTTTTATCAACCCAACCATCATGTAGAATGAAGTCGTTTTTCCCGCGCCATTTGGTCCAAGCAAGCCAACGATTTCACCCTGTTTCACATCAACGGAAACATCGTTCACTACTTTTCTGCCTTTGTAAGTTTTTGCGAGATGTTCAGCGCGAAGGATCATTGCTTAATTTGAGACACAGATTCCATCTCTTGAAGGGATGGAATCTGTTCGGGAATTTTAATATCCCTCACGTTCAGCTCAATCTTCTTTATCCCATGCCACTCATTTTCTTCGAGCGTGTAGCAGATGTCGAAACGCTTTTCGGTTCCGGTGTGGAAGATTTTTTCTGCAAGGTCACCCATGCCAAATGCAATGCCTTTGCAGCAGCGTCCTTCGTCCTGCGTGAGTTCGAGTTTTAGATGCTCCTCGCCTACCACCCGCGAATATCCTCTGTCACGCACGTTACGGCTCACGAACACCGGCTTCATGTTTCCCGGACCAAAGGGTGCGAACTGGTTGATGATATGCAGGAATTTTTCGTTGATGTCGGTGAAGCTGAGTTCAGCGTCAATATTCACTTCGGGAGTCAATGAATCTTCTTTAATCGTTTCTCTTACCACTTCTTCAAACCGTTTCTGAAACGCTTCGAAGTTTTCTTTCTTCAGGCTCAATCCTGCCGCAAACATGTGCCCGCCAAACTGTTCGAGCAGGTCGCTGCATTCTTTTATCGCATCATGGATGTTGAAGCCCTTCACCGAGCGGGCGGAACCGGTCATTATACCGTCAACTTCGGTGAAGACGATGGTAGGGCGATAATAGTTTTCAATCAGACGCGAAGCGACAATTCCAATCACGCCTTTGTGCCAGTGCGGTTGCGAGAGCACCGTTGTCTTTTTCTTTTGCAACTCAGGATCATCCTGGATCATCGCAAGCGCCTCATCAGTAATGTCTTTGTCCACCTGTTTCCGCTCTGTGTTTTTCTGATTGAGAAACTCGGCATTCGCGGCTGCATGCTCGTACGTTTCTGAGATCAGCAGCTTCACCGCGTTGCGCGCATCATCCATCCTTCCGGCAGCATTAATGCGCGGACCTAGAACGAATACAACATCCGAAATAGTAAGTTCCTTTTTCAGCTTGCCGGTTGCCATGAGCGATTTGATTCCCCTGCGCGGATTTTCGTTGATGCGTTTCATCCCGTAATAGGCGAGCACACGGTTTTCACCAGTGATTGGGACAATGTCTGACGCGATGCTCACGGCAACGAGGTCCAGATATTTTTCGACAATCCCGGAAGGAATGTGATTGTTCTGCGCAAAAGCCTGGATGAGCTTGAAGCCAATGCCGCATCCGCTTAACTCTTTGTAAGGATAGCTGCAATCATCCCGTTTTGGGTCGAGAACAGCCTGGGCCGGAGGCAGCTCTTCACCGGGCAGGTGATGGTCGCAGATGATGAAGTCCATGCCGATTTGATTCGCGTACTTCACTTTCTCCACCGACCTGATTCCGCAATCAAGCGCGATAATCAGCCTGCAGCCTTTCTGATGAGCGTAGTCAATGCCCTGCTTGGAGATGCCGTAGCCTTCTTTGTAGCGGTGCGGCACGTAGTAATCAATGCGGTTGTAAAACTCCCCAAGAAAAGAATACATCAGCGCGACAGCAGTGGTGCCGTCAACATCGTAATCGCCATAAACTAAAATGTGTTCCTCATCACGCATCGCTCTTTCAATTCTTTCCACCGCCTTGTGCATATCCTGCATCAGGAACGGATCATGCAGGTGTGTTAATTGCGGGCGGAAAAAAACCTTGGCTTCATCATAAGAATGGATGCCGCGATTAACAAGCAAACGGCATAACGCAGGATGAATCTTCAGCTCTTGCTGAAGATGCAGAACACGGTCGTGTTCGGGTTGATGAAGAAGCCAACGTTTTTGCATAAATAAACCTGACAGGTCTTCAAGACCTGTCAGGTTTCAGATTCCGAAGATAAACAGAAAGCCATCAAACTCAATTACAGTCTGATAACTTTTTTCACAGCAGCATATTGTTCATTGGTTATTTTGATGAAATAGCTTCCCTGCTGAAAATCAGAGAAGTCGAGCGGGAATTTTTCACCGGAAAAATTTCTTTCCAGCAACAATTTTCCTGACACGTCAGATACACTTAGTTGTGTGGAGAATTTTTTTCGACCAACTAATTCAACCCAAACAAGGGAACTGACCGGGTTAGGATGGATTTTTACAGCAGGAACAAATTGATTCGGAAAATTTATTCCGGTAAAGCCGCCAACGATAGTTGATTTAGACTCAACGCAACCATTGGCATCTGTTACCGTGACCATATATTCTCCGGGCGACAAATCTTCAACGTAAGAAGTGGTTGAATTATTCGAATCATTCCATTGATACGCATATGGCTCTACCCCTCCGCTTACGAATGCCGTTGCCGCCCCATCTTCACCGTTGACGGCAGAATCGGATATCAGATTCACCGCCAGCGCTGATGGCTGTGTGATTTCATAGTAGCGGTATTTCTCGCACCCATTGGCATCGGTGATTTTTACGGAATATTTTCCGCGCGGCAATCCTGCCAGCGATGTTGATGAATCTCCTGACGACCATTCATATCCATACGGAGGCGAGCCTTGTGAGACAGAGAGAATAATGCTGCCGCTGGAATCGCCATGACACAATACAGGGCTGACCGTGTTCTCCACGAGCAGGCACGACACGCAGTAATCATTAAAAAATGAATGCATGCTATTGTACAGGTTAAGCCTGCCCCCTGAAACGGTAAGCCCTTCCAGATCATTCAATAGATCGGTACCCTTCAGGATGTAATCCTTCACGATCAGAGAAAAGCTGTCCGGATAATCGCGATAGGATTGAATGAAACCCGTGCACACAGCCGAATACATCAGCGCAACCGCTCCAGCCACATGAGCGGCAGACATGGACGTGCCGGATTGGATGTTGTAATTGTTAAATGGTATGGTAGATGGTATCGCTGTTCCGGGCGCACCAAGGTCAACCGACTGCGCGCCAAAAGCAGCCGTATTGTTTTTATTATCGAAGCGGGTGGTGTTTGTCACGATAATCAAATGATCACTCACGCATAATGAAGGAATGTCACCTGCTATTTCAACGTCAGTGGTAATGTTCGCAGTAGCTCCAACGCTCAGGATGCCCACACTGCCCAATGAATCATACATGGCGCACCATAGCGGAAAATCTTCCGGCTTGCCGTTGTTTATTCCGAATGATGAGTTTGTTGCAACAACGAATGCGCCTTTTTGTCCGAGGGTGCTGTTATACAACTTGCGCATATCAAATATATATGAATAAGCTGCGACTACCTCCGCTTCGTCATAATCCGGGATGCTCACCGGCATGAGCAGCGCATTGTAAGCAACGCCCGCAACGCCAATGACGTTGTTTCCTGTTGCCGCGGCAATGCCCGCGCAATGCGTTCCATGCGAATCATTCGGGATGGAATCCGTATTAGTCCCGACATCCCAGCCGTTGTAATCATCAATATATCCGTTGAGGTCGTCATCAATGCCGTTGTGCGGGTCGAGCCGGTTTTTCCAGAAACGGAGGTCTTCGTGCTGCAGGTAAAAGCCTTCATCAATGACGGCAATGATGAGGGTGTCGCCCAACACGGTAACACCGCCTGCCCCTAATTCCCATGCTTCGGTGGCGCTGATGTCAGCGCCCGGAGTTCCATTGGACTGACCGGTGTTCTCAAGATTCCATTGACCCGAAAACAGCGAGTCGTTGGGAATGATGGACCGCCTGGCGAGGCGATGGTTGAATTGCGCGAATATTACCGCAGGGTCTTTACGCAATTTTTCTAAGAAGGCCTCCTCTTCTCCTTCGGCAACATCTAAAAGCCATACGTTCCAGCTTTCAGAGAGCAGCCTGACTTTTGAGCGGGCTGGAAGAATATTTTTAAAAAATTGATCCGTCCCGGAATCTTCTCTAATCTGAACGAGAATTTGACCGGGGATGCGGTCCTGACATACAGCGATTGCCGTTGAAAGAAGGAATGTGCTTATCCAGAAAAATCTGCATTGAAGACACATGCAAACAAAGATACCCGAAGGGATGATTGCAATAATCGCCCATTTCGCTGCGTGACAGGTTGAAATGCCCTTCCTTATTCCTTAATCCTGCGTCTGCGGCTTCTTGTGTTCGGGCTTTGGCATCAACACTTTCCTGGAAAGCTTGAATTTGCCGCTGCGCGAATCAATATCAAGCAATTTGATTTTTACGGTGTCGCCTTCTTTTAAGACGCCATCCATGCTTTCGAGCCGCGACCAGGAGATTTCGGAGATATGCAACAACCCCTGTTTTCCGGGAAGGAACTCCACGAAGGCTCCGTAAGGCATGACGGACTTCACGATACCTTCATACGCTTCGCCAACTTCAGGCACCGCAACGATTCCCTTGATGCGGGCGAGGGCTTTGTCCATCGCTTCCTTATTGTCGGACACGATGTCAATGATTCCGTACTCACCCACTTCTTCAATGATAACCGTTGCGCCTGTTGTCGCCTGGATGTCCTGAATAACTTTTCCACCCGGTCCGATCACCGCTCCAATAAATTCTTTCGCAATCGTGTATTTGATGATTCGCGGCACAAACGATTTGTAATCTTCCCTCGGCTGTGAAATCGTTTTTTGCATTTCACCCAGGATGTGCATCCTGCCTGCTTTTGCCTGGAGCAGCGCTTCCATCATCACATTGAATGAAAGTCCGTTCACTTTCAAGTCCATCTGGCAGGCGGTGATGCCATCGGCAGTGCCGCACACTTTGAAATCCATGTCGCCCAAATGGTCTTCATCACCGAGGATGTCAGACAGCACGCAGTAATCGCCTTTGTCATTGGTGATCAATCCCATGGCGATACCGGAAACGGGTTTCTTGATTTTTACACCTGCATCCATCAGCGCCATCGAGCCTGCGCAAACTGTCGCCATGGATGAGGAACCGTTTGATTCCAGAATATCGGATACCACGCGAACCGTGTAGGGATTGTTTTCATCCTGCGGAACCATTGGCTTTAGCGCGCGCAGCGCGAGGTTGCCATGACCGATTTCCCTGCGGCTGGTAGCGCGGATGGGCTTCGCTTCACCGGTGGAAAACGAGGGAAAATTGTAATGCAGCATGAATTTATGGGAACCTTCCAGCACCGCGCCATCAACGGTCTGCTCGTCAAACTTGGTTCCGAGCGTGACCGTGGTAAGCGATTGGGTTTCACCTCTTGTAAAAATGGATGATCCGTGCGCTGAGGGCAGGTAATCCACCTCGGTCCAAATCGGACGGATTTCATCGAGCTTTCTTCCGTCCAACCTTCCGCGTTCTTTCAGCATCATGTCGCGCACCGCATCTTTATGCACGTTATGGAAATATCTTCCAATCAACGCTTTTTTCTCTTCGGCTTCTTCAGGCGTGAGTGTTGCTACAAATTCATCCTTTATCGCGCTGAAGCTTTCGCTGCGCTTGTGCTTGTCGGCAATGCCTTCTTTGGCAAACTGGTAGCATTTTTTATAACAGAAATCGGTAAGCTTCTTTTGCAATTCCGCATCATTCACTTCATGGCTGTATTCGCGTTTCGCCTTATTGACCGCCTTGGCCAGTTCCACCTGCACTTCGCATTGCTTCTTGATAGCCTCATGAGCAAACTTCAGCGCCTCTACCATATCCTGCTCCGATACTTCTTTCATCTCGCCTTCCACCATATTGATGTCGTGAGCGCTTGCCGCCACCATCAGATCAATATCCGCTTTTTCCAAATCTGCGAATGAAGGATTAAGAACCAGCTTGCCTTCTATGCGCGCTACGCGCACTTCCGAAACCGGGCCATTGAACGGTATATCTGAAACCGCCAAAGCAGCGGAAGCAGCTAATCCTGCCAGCGCATCGGGCGGAACGGTTTTTTCGGCTGAGATGAGGTTGATGATTACCTGAGTGTCTGCATGATAGTCATCCGGGAAAAGCGGGCGCAGGGCGCGGTCAACCAGACGGCTCACGAGAATCTCATGCTCGGAAGGGCGTGTTTCGCGTTTGAAGAATCCTCCGGGAAATTTTCCCATTGACGCGTATTTCTCACGGTACTCGACCGTCAGAGGAAGAAAATCCACGTCTTCTTTCGCTTCCTGCGCGGAGACAACTGCCGCGAGCAGCATGGTGTTGCCCATTTTTACGACAACGGCTCCGTCAGCTTGTTTTGCGAGACGACCGGTTTCAATAGTTACTGTCCGACCATCTCCAAGGTCAAACGACTTGATAATGCCTTGTGGCTTCATAAGGAAAGTTTTTAAGCAGAAATTACAGCCTACCCCCTCTCACATTGAGAGGTTTTTAAATGGTAGAATTTCTTAAATCTGCCAAGTGAATAAAAAATATGCAGGGTCCGGAAAATCCGCAGCCTACTTTCTCAGGTCAAGAGTCTTGACTAATTCCCTGTAGCCGGTGAGGTCGGTTTTCTGGAGGTAGTTGAGCAGCCTTCTGCGCTTGCCTACCAAACCTACCAATGACCGGGTGGTGGAATAATCTTTTTTCCTGGTCTTGAGATGCTCCGTAATTGAATTGATCCTTTCGGTGAACATGGCAACCTGAGCCTTGGCAGAACCCGTGTTCTTTTCAGATCCGCCATGTTCCCTGAACAGCTTTACTTTCTGTTCTTTTGTTAATTGACTCATTCTTTTTCGTTCTTGCGGGGGCAAAGGTAGGAAAATAATCGGTTAATTGGTTAATCGGTTGACTGGTTATACATCACGCGGGATAAATTGCCGGATTTTATACTGTATGCGAGATCAATAATATGCCTGAGATAGCTTGTAATCAGCCCGGACTCCCCTCTCTCCGCTTGGGCGGGGGGTGAGGCTGGATTAAAAGACAGGAGTTAGGATGGAATTGTAAGCCGCAAAACCGATTGCCTGAATAAAATACAATCATTCCTGCAATGACTAATTGCGATTTCGTGAAAGGTTGCAAATCAATTCATATCATAATAAATCATCCTATAGCATTGTTCCTTTCAGCAAGACCAGCGCCACAGAGAAGTAGATAATCAATCCCGTAACATCAACGAGCGTAGCCACGAATGGCGCTGAAGATGCGGCAGGGTCGAAGCCCAGGCGCTTCATGAGCAGCGGAAGCATGGAGCCGGACAATGTTCCCCACATCACCACTCCCACCAGCGAAAGCGCCACCACAGCAGCCACCAACAGCCAGTGAGGTCCGTAAATGCCGGTGAACTGGCTCCAGACCGATATTCTTGCAAAGCCGATGATCCCCAAAACAGAACCGAGGAACAGTCCTGAAAAAATTTCACGCCTCATGATTCTCCACCAGTCCTTTAATGTTATCTCGCCTAACGCCAGCGACCGGATGATGAGCGTGGAGGCTTGCGAGCCGGAGTTGCCCCCGCTCGAGATGATAAGCGGAACAAACAGCGCGAGGACCACCGCCCGCGCGATTTCATCTTCGAAAAAACTCATTGCCGTTGCGGTGAGCATCTCGCCCAGAAACAGTATCACCAGCCAGCCTGAGCGTTTTCTCATCAGCTTAAGGAATGGCGTGGCGAGGTAAGGCTCATCCAGCTCCTCCATGCCGCCCATCTTCTGGATGTCTTCTGTTCCCTCCTTTTCCGCAAGGCGCAGCACGTCATCAATGGTCACAATCCCGAGCATCACCCCGTTGGCATCGGTCACGGGCAAGGCTACCCGGTTGTTTTTCCGGAATACATTCACCGCGTCCTCTTCCCTGTCCGTCATCGTGAATGAGATAAACTTATAGTTCAGCAGGTCGCTCACATGCGTTTCTGGCGGCACCAGCAGGAACTCTCTGATGCGGATGTCGTCAACCAGCATCCCGTTTTCATCGGTGACATATAATACATTAATCGTTTCCGTGTCTTTGCCGTATTCCCTCACATAATCCAGCGCTTTCTTCACCGTCCACTCTTTTTTCACCGCAATGTATTCGGGCGTCATCAGCCTTCCCACGCTGTGCTCGGGATAGCCCAGCAATGAGAGCGTGATTTGCCGCTCATCATCTTTAAGCAGCCGCAGGAGTTCTTTGACGGTGCGGCTCGGCAGCTCTGAAAGAAATTCTGTCCGGTCATCAGGCTGAATTTCGTTCAGAATTTTTGCCGCCTGCTCATGATTCAGATTTTTGATGAGCGCTTTTTGGGTGGCAGGCTCCAGCACCTTGAACACTTTCAGCACCAGCCCATACGACAAAGCATCGAAAACAAGCGCTTTCTGCTGATCGGGGAGTTTTTCAACCAGCCCCGCTATTTCGGGCGAGAGCCAGTTTTTGAATGCCTTCTTCAGCGCCTTCAGGTCACCGGCTTCTATCAGTTGGTTCACCGATTCGATGGTGCGCTGTCGTTTCATATCCGGCTTCGCTTGAGGTTGCAAAGTTAAAACCTCGACCTCTGCCAAGTTTCTTTTTTATACTCTGTGTATGCGACAAATTTCAGGACAGTTCTACAAATGCGACAATTCCATCTGACTCCTGCCTTTTGATCCAGCCTCCCCCCCGCCCTCCGGTCAGACCGGAGGAGTCCGGACTGATTACTTTAGGGCAGTTCTAAAAATTGCTCTTTTTATCGCCTCACCCCTTCCCTCTCCAGAAGGCTCCAGAAGGAGAGGGAGTAAGTGGTAGAATTTTTAGAACTGCCCTTTAGTTAGTCCTCCAAACCACCTGCCCTTTACGCAATTCATCGCAAAATTCTCATGCTAAAGGGAATTTCGCTTGCCCTACCCTGAATTTTTTGGCAATTTCCAATATTCTTTTTGTACCTTTCATGCAACTCAACCCGGCTCTACCCTGCTCTGTATTGAAACATCCTCAAAACAAACGCGGAATGCGTGTGCGATTTTGGTATCTGATTTTACTTTCACTGTGTGTCGCAGATGCATCAGCGCAGACTCTTATCCCCAACAATAATCCGCAAACTCAAACTTTTTCGGCAATGGGGACATCCCTCAACCTTCCTGTAGACTGGAAAATGTCCGCAGCAGGTTTGGGCGCTACGGCTAACTGGGCAGATGTCACCAATGTTACTACAACCACGCTGGCTCTGCACAGCGCCATTCCCGCGCCTGCCGGAACTGGCGGAAGATATAATTGGGGAGACGGTTCGAGCGATCGCGCCATCGGCTTCATGACCGATGCAAATTACACGACTGATAACAGCATTATGGCTTTTTACCGTAATGCAACCGGAGTTGCCATTGCGCAAATTGCCGTGGGTTTCAGAGTGGAGCGTTACCGGACGAATACGAATACTTTTTCGTTGTCGTTTTATGTGTCCTCCAACGGTATGAATTGGGTATCTGTACCTGATGGAGATATCTCTACCAGCGAATTCGCTCCGGGAGCAAGCGCGTACGATTTCAGCAATCCGGTAGAAGCAGTGAGAACTGCGGTTATCACTATTAATGTTCCGAATAATGGTGATATTTATTTCAAATGGGTTTTCACCAATACGAACAGCATTAACTCGCAAGGACTTGGATTGGATGACGTCACCGTAGATGTATTTACTCCTCCTGCAGATGCTAATCCGAATTTACCCATTTCATGCCCCTATGATTTCATTCTTGTTCTGGATGAATCAGGGTCTATTGAGGGACAGGGAGGCGCTGGCGCGCAAAATATAGCCGACACGCTCAGGCAGGCAGCCCGTGATTTGATTGGCGCGCTGAATGGAACGGGTACCCGTGTTGCCGTTGTTGAATTCAGCACAGACGCAAGAAGAGCGGTCATCGGTGGCTCACAGGCGTACCAGGTAGTTGATAACACCTACATTACCAATTTCAATACTTATATAACCGGAGGTGCAATTGCAAATAATGAAGAATATGACCCAAGTGGCGGCACCAATTGGGAGGAAGCGCTGACAACAGTTCAGGGTGTCAATACTTCCGATGGAGTGGCCGATTTGGTTATTTTTATAACGGACGGATTCCCCACTGCCTGCGCAACCGGATGCAGCGGATCTCCTGACCCCGACAACATCCTCGTGGCGCTTCAGCGGGCTGCCATAGCAGCCAACAGCGTAAAAGCGCAGGGCTCTCATATTTTCGGTGTTACGCTCCCCAATCCTTCGGTGCCGGAAACCAACATGCAGCAAATATCAGGACCGGAACGCTACCCCGATATCCAGCCTGATTTCATACAAGGTGATTACACTGTTTCGTCAACGCAAACGCTGCGTGATGACCTGCAGCGCATTGCTGAATCTGTTTGCAGGGTGAACCTCTTGATTGATAAAATTTCCACCTCGCCCGCTTGCGTTGGAGATACGATTGATTTTACCCTTGTGCTCTCAAATATCGGATTGGATAATGATACGCTCGTTGTGGTGAGAGATACGATTCCAAACGGATTCGCCTACGTGAGCGATGACGGTGGAGCCGCTACCACACTGAATGGAAGTACCGTGATATGGACTGTACCCACTCTTGCGGGAGGCGGCAATGCGCGTGATACCCTGAATATAACTGTAGTAGTAAATCCGACCGGTATTTACACCAACACAGCCTGGGCTTTCGGGCAACAGGAGGAGGTTGATTCGTCAAATAATCATGATTCGTTTACGGTTCAGTTACTGAACTGCAACGATGGCATAGCTTGCACACAGGATGATTGTGAAAATGCCCAGTGCGTCTTTGACACCATCTGCTGCATCACCAGCGCTGATTGCGATGACGGGAATTTGTGCACAGTGGATACATGTGTAGGAAGTGCTGTGGGACCCAGTACTTGCGTCTTCAATGATACAATCTGCGTTGACCAAAATCTCTGCACACGGGATACGTGTATCAATGGCGTATGTACATTCCCAACCATTACCTGCAATGACGGAAACGCTTGTACCACTGATGCCTGCAACCCGCAGACGGGGTGTACCACAACTCCGATTGTTTGCAACGATGGAAATGCCTGCACTACTGATGGCTGCGAGCCAAGAACCGGATGCACGACAACACCTATTGTTTGTGATGATGGGAGTGCCTGCACCAGGGATACCTGTATTTCTCCAACGGGTTGCACGACTACGCCTGTAGTCTGTAATGACAACAATTCATGCACCTCGGATACCTGCAATCCTCAGACGGGTTGCGTGTTTACACCGAATATCATTTGCAACGATGGAAATGCCTGCACCACCGATGGATGTGACCCAGCTTCCGGCTGCACCTACACACCGATTGTCTGTAACGATAACAGCCTCTGCACTACAGATGGCTGCAATCCTTTAACGGGCTGCACAACGACTCCTATCGTTTGCAATGATGGAGATGGATGCACCACCGATGGATGTAATCCGCAAACCGGCTGTACCACCGCACCGGTAATCTGCGATGACAACCAACCCTGCACTAATGACGAATGTGTCAATGGCGCCTGCGTCTTCGATCCGATCATCGTTGACGGTGGCGATGATGAAACCATCTGCGAAGGTGATTCCGTGCAGTTGAATGCCACGGGCGGACTGACCTATTCGTGGAGTCCGGCAACGGGATTGAGCGCAACGGATACATCCAGCCCTATTGCGTTTCCAACAGTAACCACATCGTATGTTGTCAGCATCCAGGCAACCGGCATCAATGTGATTCAGAACGGTGACTTCAGCAGTGGCGCAACGGGGTTTACCAGCGCTTATAACCTGAACACGAACCTTGTGCCCGAAGGAAATTATTTTGTGGATGATGATCCCAGCGCGCATCATAACAATTTCTCGGCTTGCGATGACCACACCACCGGCACGGGCGACATGCTCATCGTGAACGGCTCCGGCACACCGAACACCAATGTATGGTGTCAAACAATAAGCATCACTCCGAACACCGATTATGCTTTCTCTACATGGGTTACCTCGGTGCATCCTTCAAGCCCCGCGCGGCTCCAGTTTTACATCAACGGCTCCTTGATCGGACCGGTTTTCACCGCTCCCTCCACCGTTTGCGTATGGAGGCAGTTTTTTGAGCTGTGGAATTCAGGCGCGGATACCACCGCTGGTATTTGCATCGTCAATCAGAATACCGTACCTGCTGGAAATGACTTTGCCCTTGATGATATTTCCTTCGCCCCGATTTGCGTGATTGATGATACCGTAACCGTCACGGTCAACGAGGCTTTCAATGATACTGTGGAAGCTACCGTTTGCCCGGGAACATCCTACCAACTGCCGGACGGCTCGTTTGTCAATACATCCGGCATTTACCCCGTGACATTAACCACCGCTGACGGTTGTGACAGCACGATTGTCACCGACCTCACCGTTCTGGATTGCGATGACAGCAATGAATGTACGACCGATGCCTGCAATGCTCAAACAGGATGCACCAACACCGGGTTGGTGTGCAATGACAACAACGCCTGCACCACCGACAATTGCAATCCTCAAACAGGATGTACAACAACTGCTATTGTCTGCAATGACAATGACCAATGCACCACTGACGGATGCAATCCTCAAACGGGCTGCACCACCACTGCGATAGTTTGTAATGATAACAATGCCTGCACCACTGACGGTTGCAATCCTCAGACCGGGTGCACCACCACTGCGATAATTTGTAATGACAACAATGCTTGCACCACTGACGGATGCAATCCTCAAACGGGCTGCACCACCACTGAGGTTGTTTGCAATGACAACAATGCCTGTACAACTGACGGTTGCAATCCTCAAACCGGCTGCACCTCAACTGCAGTTGTTTGTACAGATGGAAATGTTTGCAACGGGATCGAAACATGCGACCCGGCAACCGGTTGTCTGCCCGGAACAACTCTGAATTGCAACGACAACAATGTGTGCACGCTTGATAGCTGCGATGGAATTGGAGGATGTTTCTACACTAATGTGGTCTGTGATGACAGCAATCCATGTACCACCGATAACTGTGTTGCTCCGACAGCTGGCTGCACTTTCACCCCACTCAACTGCAGTGACGGCAACCTCTGCACAAGGGATACCTGCATCAACGGGATTTGCTCCAACCCACCGCTCGACTGCGATGACGACAGCATCTGCACGAATGATTTCTGCGCCAGCGGTGTGTGCAACCATACCCCGATAGCCAATTGCTGCGTGGACACCAGCGACTGCCTTGAAGGAGGCGCCTGCGCGGTGGAAGCCTGCATCGGCAACGAGTGCTACTATACAGCGGTGTGCTGCGATGATGGCGACAATTGCACCTGGGATTACTGCGAAGACGGTGAATGCGTGTTTGTTCCCAAATTCTGCGAAGACAACAACCCCTGCACGGACAACAGTTGCATCAACGGCAGTTGCGATTTTCCACCCCTTGGCTGCGATGACGGCAACGCCTGCACCGATGATGCCTGCCTCAATGGAAATTGCATTCATACAACCCTCATTTGCAATGACGGCAATCCCTGCACGCGCGACTTCTGCGACAACGGATGCCGGCACGTGCAGATGTCATGCAGCGATGGCGACCGGTGCACGAGGGACACCTGCATACAAGGCGCCTGCGTGAGCTTTCCGATCACCTGCAATGACAACGACCTGTGCACCAACGATGCCTGCGTGAACGGCACATGCAGATACACGCCCATCCAAATTGATGTAACCATTGCCGCCACAGGCGTTGATTGCGGCAATACGGGTTCAGGATATATATTGAATTTTGCCGGCTTGCCGCACGGCACGATTCTCAATGAACAATATGCGGCTGACGGAATACACATTTCTGCGCAGGCATATCCTCCCGGCATCAACGAGCTGATCACTTATGATACTTATGTTGCATCGTCTAACTTCGACCTGCAGGTGGGCATCGGGAACATCGCCATCTTCCCCGCAAACCTCACCGACAATAATCATGACGGCAGGGTTGACAACCCTAACGATACCCGTTGGGGCGGCAAGCAGATTTTCACGTTCGATTGGGACCGCACGGTTTGCTCTTTCCTGAACGTGGATATTCACAATGCGGGAGGACAGATCACCGCATACGACCAGTTCAATAACGTGATTTTATCCGTACCCCTGCCGGTTGCCCCGCACTCTTATCCCATTCCTGAACTTGTGACAGTTGAGTTAAACGTGCCGGGAGTGCGCAAGCTGGTGATTGATTACAGAGACCAGGGCGGAATCACCGACATCCTGCTCGACTGCGGAGGCTGCAACGGAACCGCGCAGGCATTCCCCGAAGGAGGAACGGCTCCCTACACTTATCACTGGAGCAACGGGCAAACTTCTTCGTTCATTGACGGATTATGTGCCGGCACTCAGTGCGTGACTGTGTCCGACCTGAACGGATGCACCGCTGAAGAATGTGTTGAAATAGAAGCGGAATCACCCGATTGCAATGATGGCGACCCCTGCACGGAGGATTTGTGCGTCAATGGCGTTTGCTCCTTCCCCCCTGTTGAGATTGACGTAGCCATTTCCAGAACGAATGTTTGCAACTGCGTCAGCGCCTCTCCGGGGCAAATCTGCGATCTGGATTATGCAGGGTTGGCTCACGGAACATTCCTTGCCGAGCAATATGCGTCATCGGGAATCCATGTGTCGGCAATCGCCAACCATCCGGGAAAGAATCACGCCATCATTTTCAATACGAACCTGTCCGGCACTCCCGACCCCGACCTACAGGTGGATATCGGAAATATCGTAATCATACCGTTCAACGTTACCGACATCAATCCCGCGAACGGACTGGTGGATAATCCGAACGATAATACCACCGGAGGAAAAATCACCTTCCTGTTCGATTCTCCGCGAACGGTGAAGTCGTTTGTTTTTGTTGACGAAGAAAATAACAATGCTACCGGGAAGGCTTATGATGCGGGCAACAACCTCATCGTGTCGGTACCTATCCTGAACCTCGGTGACGCTTCCGTGCAAACGGTAATGATGAACGCATCGGGCGTGAGAAAATTGGTGATTGAATACAGCGAATCGGGTGGCGTGGGCAGAATAGTGTTTGACGACTGCAACACTCCCTGCTGCGATGGCGCGGCATCGGCAAGCGGTTCGGGCGGGCAATCACCTTATTCCTATAGCTGGAGCAACGGAAGCGCTTCAAATACCATCAATAATTTATGTGAAGGCAGCTACTGCGTGACGGTGACTGATGCCAACGGCTGCGAAGAAATCGAATGTGTGAACATCGTGGAAGATAATTCACCGAATTGCGGGGCATCGAAGTTGGGTGGTGGCAGTGATGAAAGTAATGAAGCATTCAGGAAAGAATTTGAAAAAGCGGCTCTCAGCGCTTATCCCAACCCGTTCACCGACAGGTTGAATATAGAATTTATGCTGACGGACAATTCAAGAGCGAAACTGGAAATATTCAATATGTCGGGGCAGCTATTGCAAACGCTGTATGACGGGCACGTGAAAGCTTCTCAAAAATATCTTCTTGAATACACGCCTCATCACGGCTCACCGGAGAGCATCGTGATCTACCGCCTGAAAACAGCGCACGGGACTTACTACGGCAAAGCCGTGATGGTGCGCGGAGACAGGTAGGTAAGTATGCCGAAACAACTCAGGTTTTCGAACAATTGAACTGTACCGCACGCAATTGAAAAGGTAGATGCCGAAAAACTGTCAGGTGTGATTGTATTGTCACAAAGTTCTGGCTGAACGGGCAGCTTTCAGGAAGGCATCCCATCCCTGAGCGGTGAGATCATGCAGGTTTCCACCCTTCGAGAGCAGTTTCATCCCGGAATCTTTTTTCACAATATCTCCTATGACTGTGACATCCCATTCGTTTTCAAACTTTTCGCGGTCTTCTTTTTTAATCGTGAAAAGCAATTCGTAGTCTTCGCCCCCGCTAAGCGCGCAGGCAGTTGGGTCAAGGTGAAATTTCATTGCCATCTCGCTGGCTTCCTGGCTGATGGGAATATCCGCCTCGTACAAGCGACAGCCTGCATTCGACTGGGTGCAGATGTGGAGCAGGTCTGACGACAAGCCGTCAGAAATGTCAATCATCGAAGTGGGTAAAATATTTTTCCCGGCAAATAATTCGATGATATCCTTTCTCGCTTCCGGCTTCAACTGCCTGCCGACAAGGTATTGCTGGTTCTCCAGATCAGGTTGCACCTGCGGATTCTCGATATAGATTTGCTTTTCGCGCTCAAGCAACTGCAGTCCAAGATAGGCGCCACCCAAATCACCGCTCACGCAAAGAAGATCACCCTCCCTTGCAGTGCTACGGTAAACTACTTTGTCCTTTTCCACTTCGCCCACTGCCGTAACGCTGATGATGAGACCTTTCACCGATGAACTGGTGTCGCCCCCCGCTAAATCAACTCCATATCTTTCACACGCATGGCGGATGCCCTCATACAATTCCTCCAAAGCTTCCACCGAAAAGCGATTGGAGATGGCAAGGGAAACCAGCACCTGCTTTGGCGTTCCGTTCATGGCATACACGTCAGAAAGATTTACAATGACTGATTTGTAGCCAAGATGCTTCAATGGGCAATACATCAGGTCGAAGTGAATACCTTCGGCAAGCAGGTCTGTAGTTACAAGGGCATATTTATTCCCTGTGTCAATCACTGCAGCATCATCGCCCACTGCTTTAACCGTGGAAGAATTGATATTCCTGAAACGGCTGGTTAAGACTTTGATCAATCCGAATTCACCCAGCGAGCTGATTTCGGTGCGCTGAAGTTTTTGTCCTGTCATTTGCTATCTAAGAATTGCCTGAAAATATGGAGATTGCGTCTGAAATTTGAACTCATGCCGATGCTGCAAGATACGTTTTTCCAATTTGAAACAGGCTGGATATTTGTCGTCCTAACTGCCTTGTTCAATTCCGGTTCATCAGCAATAGCCAAAAACCGGCTGAACCAAATGGGAAAAATTGAAGTATTCCCATTAAAGGCGTTTGCCCTCTATCTTTTTCGTTTTTTCAGATCACCGCTGGTGTGGTTTGCGATTGCTTTGTTTGCCGTATCAACAATTTACTGGTTTGTTTCAATCAACCGCATGCAAATGAGCCTCGCCTACCCGGCAATTTATTCTTTGAACCTTCTGTTTATCTTCCTTTTCAGTTTACTTTTTTTACGCGAAAATTTTTCACTGCGAAAAGCAGTTGGATCCCTTTTCCTCATTCTTGCCTTTTATTTTTTTTATGAAAACCGGTAAGGGGGCAACGGATAAATTCGCATGGGTGCTTCTTGTTGCAGGTGCTGCCCTGGATACTATATCCTTAACCATTATAAAGGCACATTTCAACATTATAGGTGAGATTAACACCGGTTCCATACAGGCTTTAGCCGGATATGCCCTCAAGTTTTCGGAATTTCCAATTGCGATGATTGCAGTGATTGTACTTACCATTTCGCCAATACTTCCATTCATCGCTATAAGCAGGATACAACTCAGCCTCGGATATCCCGTGCTTGCTGCTCTTCATTTACTATTCGTTCAGATATCCGGACACCTCCTGCTTGATGAGCCTTTTGAAGCCAACAAAGCGGGCGGGGTGATTTGTATTTTAATAAGCATTTATTTCTTCCATAAGGATAGCCTTTCAGAACGGGGAACAGGCAATTACCAATAACATCCGGGATTACAGCTTTTTAAGCTTTCAAAGGCTGGAAACAAGCGGGAGTATCAGTTTGAAGCATTACCATTGTCAACAGGATTACATACAAGATGCAAGCACAAATAGCCTTTACAAACAGCCGGAACGGGATGAATTGCACGAAGGTTTACGCTTTTGCCTACTTTGAATATCTTAATGCGCCACCGCAATGGTGGCAATGCTCACCCTGACCCCGCTTGCCTGCAGCAGCGCATGAGCGCAGGCTTCGAGGGTGGCCCCGGTCGTGATGACATCGTCCACCAGCAGCACATGCCTGTTCAGCGCAGCTTTTTCATCAGCCAGGTCGAACACGTCATCTACGTTTCCCCAGCGTTCGAAACGCGTTTTTCCGGTTTGCGTTTCGGTGTAAACATTGCGCCTCAGGATGGTTGGCGACCATTCAACGTCAAGGCTTTCGGATAAACCCATTGCGAAAAAATCGCTTTGATTGTAGCCCCTTTTTCGCTTTTTCTTCTCATGCAAGGGCACGGGCGCGATGATATCAACGTCATTGGCAAATCCGGAGTCTTTCATCATTTCCCCGTAAACCCGCCCCAGTTTATGCCCGATTTCCTTCTTGCCCTGGTATTTCAGCTTGTGCAGCAGATGCTGCACTTTGGTTTTCCCGTGAAAAAAATACATGCCCGCAGCATGTTCAATTTCCACCCTTCCCCAAAAAAGCTTTTCAATCGGGTTCTCCTTTTGCTTATGATACTCCGTTTGCGGCAATTCGTATTGGCAAAACAGGCAGATGATGTCTTCCCCTTTGCCAAGCGGCTGCTCGCACGCTTCGCAATGGTTGGGATAGAGAAGCCCTACAAAGTCATTCAGGTATTCGGTGGTGATGCCAACAAGATTCATTGTATTCAATCCAGACATTATGCGAATGAATCAACCTGCAAATGCGCCCCAAACAACTTCCCGTTCACCTCCTGCACCTTGCCCACCTGCACGACCTTTATCTTCAGTTTCATTCCGGTGAGCGCTTTTCGGTTTCCCGCTGGAATGAATATTCTTTCAAATCCCAATTTTTCAGCTTCCGATACACGTTGCTCGATCCTGTTCACCGCCCGGATTTCCCCCGACAAACCAACCTCTCCCGCAAAACAGCAGTTGTAAGGAATGGGCGCGTCTTCAAATGACGACAGCAGCGCGCACACCACAGCAAGGTCAATAGCCGGATCTTCCACTTTGAGGCCGCCAGCGATATTGAAGAACACATCCTTCGTTCCAAAATGGAAGCCGAGCCTTTTTTCAAGCACTGCCAGCAGCATGTGCAGCCTGCGGATATCGAAACCCGTTGACGAACGCTGAGGAGTGCCGTAAACAGCGGGAGCCACCAGCGCCTGCGTTTCAATCAGCATGGGTCGCATCCCTTCCACCATTGCCGAGATAGCTATGCCGCTCAACAGTTCTTCCCGCTCCGAAAGAAGAAGTTCCGAAGGATTGCTGACCTGCCTTAGCCCGGAGTTGTGCATGTCGTAAATGCCGATTTCCGCTGTGCTGCCGAAGCGGTTTTTCGAGGTGCGCAGAATGCGGTAGTTGTGGTTGCGGTCGCCCTCGAATTGCAGAACCGTGTCAACGATGTGTTCCAAAACCTTTGGCCCGGCAATCATCCCTTCCTTGGTGATGTGGCCGATGAGAAAAACCGGTGTGCCCGTTTCCTTGGCATAGCGCTGCAACTCAGCCGCACATTCGCGTATCTGGCTCACGCTTCCGGGAGAAGATTCCACACGCTGCGTATGCAGGGTTTGGATGGAATCAATGATCAGCACATCGGCTTTCAATTCTTTCAACTGTTCGAAAATCGCCTGCGTATTTGTTTCAGCAAGCACAAAGCAATTCGTCTTGCGGCAGCCCATGCGCCTGGCTCTCATGCTGATCTGCTCTCCGCTCTCTTCGCCACTCACATAGACGACAGTGGGACCATCAAAACTCAACGCAAGCTGCAACATCAGCGTTGACTTTCCGATTCCCGGATCGCCCGCCACCAACACCACCGAACCGGGAACGATGCCGCCACCAAGCACCCGGTTTAATTCAGCATCCTTTGTTACAACCCTGAATGTCTGCAGAACATCAATCTCATCGAGACGGACAGGTTTTGATTTTAAATTGCCCGAAGCCTTTGCCGCCACGGACGATTTGCTTACAACTTCTTCAACATACGTGTTCCACTGCTCGCACGAAGGGCATCTGCCCATCCACTTGGCTGATTCAGCCCCGCAATGCTGGCAGACGTAAACGGTTTTTACTTTAGACATGATAATTTGAAAGATAGCGCAATTTCAATTCACCCAAGCGGATGTTTAATTTTAAATTAACGTGAGTTATGGATTACCGACAAGATAACTTATTGAAATTAATTGCCGTCCGCTTTATCGGACGGAAAAAAGGCTTGAAGCCATGTGGCTTCAGCCAAAAAATTTGAGTTAGAATTTTGGCTAAAGCCTTTTTGCTCCCGATTCTCAACCGTCTGCTAAAGCAGACGGCAGTGAAGACGGTTGCGAGGTAGTTTTGAATCCATAACTCACGTTAAGTTAAACCATAATAACAGAATGATAATGGAACGCCTATGGCGCGGATAGTGCGATTGTCTTATCTGCGGTGATCCTGTGTTTTTCTGCGCCCTCTGCGTTCTATTTTTAATTTTAAACAGCTTATAAGCCGCTGTTGAAAACAACTAACCGCCTGCAGGCATTCAGCTGATACTTTTGCAAAGCAAATTTTAAAGACTCAGCATGATAAAATCAGTACTTGTCCTTTTTACCTTTTTTCTCTTTTATGCCTGCGTTCCGATAAAAAAAATGGAGGAGGAGCAGGCAAGAGGCAACAAGCTGCAACTGGAGAATCAGACGCTGATGGAGCAACTGGAGAAAATGGGATTGCTGAAAGCTCAGATGGAGGAGGAAATGGATTCGCTGAAGAAAAAAGTGAAAGAGCTTGCCAACGATACCCTGGTTTTGGGTGAAAAATACCGCGGGGAGAAAAAGAAAAATGACGAACTGAATAAGCTGTATGACGACCTTGTTGACCAGAACAAAAAACTGCTGTCGTCATCTTCCGCAGAAAAGCAGGCGCTGCTTTGGGACCTCGAGAACCAAAAGCGCGAGTTGATGAAGCGGGAACAAGACCTGAATACCATGAGCGCCCAGCTTAAGATGCGCGAGGTGGTTGTGAAGGAACTCGAGGACATGCTCAAAAAGAAAGATGCTGCTGTTGCGGATTTGAAAAAAAGGATAGAAGACGCATTGATGTCATTCAACAAGGATGAATTATCTGTGGAAATTCGCGATGGAAAAATTTATGTTTCGCTGCAGGAAAAATTGCTTTTCAAATCAGGAAGCGCGGTGGTTGACGCCAAAGGGCGTTCCGCGCTGGTCAAGCTTGGTGATGTTCTCGCCCGCCAAACTGACGTTGACATCCTGATTGAAGGACACACCGACAATGTTCCCATCAGCACCGCGTCAATAAAAGACAACTGGGATCTAAGCGTGGCAAGGGCGACAGCCATCGTCAGGATATTGCAGGAAAACAAAAATATAAAACCGGAGCGGTTCATCGCTTCCGGAAGAGGCGAATATGTTCCGGTTGCCCCCAACGCCACTCCTGAAGGCAAAGCAAAAAACCGGAGAACGGAAATCATCCTCGCGCCCAAGCTGGATGAGATTTTTAAAATTCTCGAGAACTGAGGGGAGTTCTAAAAATTCTGCAACTTTCCCTCTTTCCATCCTGAGTTCCATCGCAGAGGAAAAGCAATCGCCATTTCATCCCGTCCATGCAATAAATCAATATTTTTCTATTTCCAGATGGGATCCTTGCGTATGAAGGATTTTTTTCGATTCTTCTATTTCTTTCTCATCTCCCTGCACCACTACCAGAAACTTTCCGTTCTTAAGGTGTTCTTCATATTTCACTACTTTGTCTTTCCGGATTCCCAAGGTCGTTAATGCTCCTGCAATAATCCCCGTGACCAATCCAAAATCAAGTCCGGCAAATGCGCCTATGACCGCTCCCGCACCATATAAAAAGCCCAATCCGGGGATGGCGAAAATACCAACTCCGGTCAGCACACCAACTATCGGGCCTGCAATTGCACCAATGGCTACCGGTGCTGCAAGGCTTATGTTGTCCCGGGATCTGACATGCAGATGGTCATCAATCAGTTCGGCCTTCCCTACCAGCGAAACCTGTTTCATGGGAAAGTTAGCCTTATCCAAAGCTTTAATGCCCTCAAAGGCTTTGTCATGAGAGTCATAAACTGCTACTGTTGTTTTCATAGTGTGCTGTTTTGATTATAAAAAAAGTTTCATCCTTTTAAACAATGAAGTTGGGCGGGTAGTTCAAACACAAACTTTAAAGGAATAATTCTATTCCGGAAGGGATTCGGGTATTTGCACTTTTTATCCCGAAATAAGTGTAAAAAACGAACTGTGATCGGGATATACCATCGGGTACTATTCGGTGCAAGTTCAGAAACCTGTTCACCGATGGTATAGCGAAAAAAATCTGGCAATGAGCTGTGCGCCCTCTTTCCTTACGTCAACAGTTGCGCTCTGCCACATGCTGTGGAGTGAGGCGGTCATTGGCATCTGCGGATAAGGAACATTTTCAAAACAGATTTTGATATTCAGGGATAAACTGTGCTTGCCGGTTCGCTTCAAACATGGAACACGTTCAAATGCGGAGTTTATTTATTTGCATTCATACGGAAGCGCCACCCTTTCAAAGGCATTTGTGATGAATGGGTGAGACGAAAGCTGCAACGTTTTGCGCGGCAGTTCCCCGTTGGCGATTTTCTCTTCAATGAATGGAAGGATTTCCAAAAAGACTATCCATGCGTGATATTTCATTCCGGGGCAGTTCAAATGAATTCCATCCAGGAAAGCTGCCGGCTGCCGCATCAAATCCGTTGCCACGTCAATAAATTTTACATTTCTATTTTCGCAATATGATTTGAATACCCTGTTTTGATATTCGCATAACAGCGTTATCTCCTCCATCCGCAGCGGGCCAAGCTGATCCATCCAATAAGAATATACCGAAGCGTATTTCAACCCTTCGGATAAAACAGCTTCGTGCGTGAGCATGGCAAACGAGCCGATAACCAAAGCGCTCCCGATCCTTTCGTTTGCGGCACGTACAGAATCCATATCAGTCAGCACTGATGGAAGGTTGAGCATGAGCCTGCATGAACTGATGTCCGGCCGGTCAACAGGCATGCCTGCGGGAATCCTTAAATTCTTTTCAGGCTTCAATTTTTCTATATAACCCAAAATGTCGTATTGAACCAAACCCGCCAGTCTTCTCAGCAGGGCGTATTTCCTTAGCCTGTCGTACCACTCCACAGCGTCATTGCGGCATGCACAGGCTATCTCAGCCGGAACAATATGGTTGCGCCCTTCATAATAAACAGTGACATCTGGCGCTGCCGGGGCAATTTCATATTTCATAATGGCGGCAAAGTCAGGAGGTTTCAAACCGGCTCGCCCCGCGTTAATTACCTCAAACCGCACATCAAGCCCCTTCCTTGCCGCCCATTCGTTCAACCAATGACCAACGTAGTCGGGATAGGCAAAATCACAACCGTTGACCTGCTGTGTGGTGGAAGCGCCCAGAAAAGCGATCCGGATGGCGTTCTCCGGCTTCACAAAAGAAATGGCATCGCCTCCCCATCCGAAATCATTAAATCTTAGCGTGCCTGTTTCGCTATTGCGGCTGTCGGTCATGAACCGGTATATCGGAAATATGGAACTGTCATAAGGTTCAAACAAATAAAGAAATTCATATCCATCTATCTGCTTTTTGGTATAGTTGCCGTTGAATTTTTCTCCGCAAAAAAGGCTCTCTATGAAATTCCTGTTCCACAACCGGCATCCCGCATCTGACCTGGAAGGTTTAATCGGAAAGCGGCTGTTAATCTCCACCGTTTCCTGCCGCAATCGCCCGTAAGTCCTTGGAACGGGTTCAGCCTCATACAATCCGGCCACATCAGGGGTTATGTTTCGCTCTTTGGCGATTTCATGGGAAATCCAATCAATTTTTTGCTTTGAGTGTGAGTCTTCTTCGCCACAGAGCAGCGGCAAACTTCCGGTCAGGGGTTGACCATCTTTCATCCTGAAAAACACTTCCGCAGCCGCAAGGCAAATGAGAAGCGTGGCGCCTGAAAGGAGCAGGCTTGCTGCAATTTTTATTCTATCAGGATTGCGTCCGGCCAAAGTCGGGCATGTTATTATTGGCGATCAATGGAAATAAAATTGTAATAATAACGGATTCTTAGTTTTGCGCTGCAAATTGAAATGAAAATTTTTGGCAAGAGCGATTCCGATTCCGAAATGCCCTTTCTAGACCATATTGAGGTTTTGAGGTGGCATATCGTCCGGTCTTTGATTGCGGTTGCTGTTGGCGCTTCTGTTGTTTTCATCAACAAGGGATTCATTTTCGACACGCTAATCTTTGGCCCGACAACAAGAGATTTCCTCACTTACAGGGCATTATGCTGGGTGAGCGACAGAATTGCGCTGGGAAAAGCGTTGTGCGTTGATGTTTTCAATTTCAATTTCATCAACATCGAGCTGGCAGCCCAATTTGTTGTGCATCTGAAAACCTCCGTGTTGCTCGGCTTCATCATCGCCTTCCCTTACATCTTCTGGGAGTTCTGGCGATTCGTCAAACCCGCCTTGCACGAGCATGAATCGCGCTATGCGAAAGGCATTGTATTTTTCAGCAGCCTGCTTTTTTTCTCCGGGGTGCTGTTTGGCTATTTCATTTTAGTTCCCACCATGCTGAATTTTCTTGGCAACTACCAGGTGAGCGAGCAGGTGCTCAACAGTTTCACGCTCACCAACTACATCGGCTTTATCAGCATGTTTGTCCTGCTCTCTGGCGGCATTTTTGAGTTGCCGATGGTAGTTTACTTTTTGTCCAAGCTTGGATTGCTCACTCCCGATCTGATGCGCAGATACCGCAAACATGCGGTTGTGGTTATCCTTATTGCAGCGGCTGTCATTACCCCTTCTCCAGACATCGGCTCTCAAATACTGGTGTTCATGCCGGTGTATTTCTTATATGAAATCAGTATCTTTATATCCGCCCGCGTAGAAAAACAGCGCGAGGCGGCACTTCGATAAAATGTTCAACATGGACACCATCCGCATCGGCATCGGCAGCGACCATGCCGGCTTTGAATACAAGGAAGCGATCCGGGATTCATTAAAGAAAAACGGATGCCATGTCAAGGATTTCGGAACCTACACGCCTGACTCTGTGGACTATCCCGATTATGTTCATCCCCTGTGCTCGGAGATTGATAAAGGAAATATTGATGTCGGAATCATCTTGTGCGGCAGCGCCAATGGCGTGGCAATGGCGGCAAACAAGCATCAATCGGTGAAAGCGGCAGTGTGCTGGGAAAACGACATTGCCGTTCTCGCGCGCAGGCATAATGACGCCAACGTGATTTGCCTGCCTTCAAGGTTTGTCAGCCATGAACTCGCCATGGAAATGGTGAATTTGTTTCTCAACACCGAGTTTGAAGGCGGCAGGCATAAGAGAAGGGTGGATAAAATTCCGCTGCAGCACTGACGGTGCTTTCATCATCGCATCGCAGCATTCACTTCACTCCAAAGCTTGTTCCCTGCTTGGAACGAAAATGATAAGCAACAATGATTTCATGGGTGCTGCCGAGGTCAGCGCGGTAATCATTGATCTGCAGGTCATAGGCGTAGCCAATCTGGAATTGCTTCATAATCATGAAACCTGCGTCAAAGACCAAAGTTTTTGAGCTTCTGTAGCCCGTGCCGAACCATACCAGATTCTTGTGCCTCAGGCGGAGGTAGGCATCATATTGCAGTGGCGCTCCTTTCACATATTTGAACCAAGCCACCGGCTCTAAATAAAATTTATTGTAATATCCCCTCGGCACTTTTCCGCCCAGCGGTATTTTCCCTCCCATCACGATATAAAAATGGTTTTCCCTCTTGATGATTGAGCTTCCATCGGCAGCTTCAAATTCGACATTGATCGGCAGCAATTGAGGCGCTGAAAAACCTGCGAATACCTTGTCATAATAATAGTAGATACCCACCCCGGCATTCGGCCTGATGGCAGATTGGTTGTCGTCAGATACCGCGAGATCAAACGGATTTTCCAGAACAAGCTCTGATGATTTCAGCCTGTATTGATATGCTGAAAGCGAAAGCCCGAGCGATATTTTACTGTTGCGGAGAAATTCCTTCCATCCAAACGGGCTGACTTTTTTAAAGCTGATGTGGTAGGCATAGGTGACGGTCGCACCCGTGAAGGATGTCGGTCCGGTTAGGTCATTGATGATATGCCCACCCAATCCCATCTTGGTATGCGGAATGGGGCAGCGGTAAGTTCCGTTCAATGTTCTGGGACGCCCATCCATGCCGCTCCATTGGTCGCGGTAAGATGCCGTGATGATGCCGTGGTCTTCAGCGCCCGTGATGGCAGGATTCAGAACGAAGCTGTTTTCGTGGTAAAGGCTGAAAATGGGAAGTTGCTGCGCTGAAACTTTAGCAAAACCGACTACTAGCAAAATGAAAAACAGAAAGAGGAAAAAGCGATAACAGCGCCCTTTAATAACTGAAAACCGTAAACCGTAAACCGCAAACATCAAACTACCTCCTGTACCTGTCTCCGAAGTCAATATTAAAGGCAACGATGAATTCGTGCGACCCGCCAAGGTAGGAGCTGATATCTGAAACGCTCATATCATAAGCATAGGCAAGCTTGATTTGTTTTTTGATCATCACTCCGGCATCAATCACGACCGTTTTTGAAGAGCGGTAGCCTGCTCCAAGCCAGAAAAGGTTTTTGTGCCTGAACCGCAGATGCGCATCATATTGGTAGGGGGCGCCCCTCACCTTTTTAAACCAAACCGTAGGCTCCAAATAGAACTTGTAAGCCCAGTTCTTCCTCGGAGTCCTCACCTGCGCCACCTTGCCGCCAAAAGGAATCCTCCCTCCTGCAACGATATAGTAATGGTTTATTTTTTCAATTGTTGACACGCCCGCATCGTCCTCATACTTGACCTTCAGGGGAACCACCTGTGGCGATGAAAACCCCAGGAAGAGCATGTCGTAGTAATAAAAGACACCAAGCCCCGCGTTAGGCCTCACCCGTGAATCATCAGCGGATAACACCAACTGGTCATTGGGCAATTCCGGAATCAGATCGGTAGAATTAAGACGGTATTGATTGATGGAAAAATTTAATCCGAGTGAAAGGTGGCTTTTGCGTAAAAATCCTGCCCACGAAAAAGGATTGATTTTGGCAAAAGAAATGTGATAAGCGAAAGTGAGATTTCCGGAAAGATTGGAAGTAGGACCTGTTTTGTCCATCATCAGAAAAGCTCCGGTACCAATAAAATTGCCTGCCTTTTGGAACTGGTCGCCCTTGCTGTAGAAAGGCATACGGTAACCTGCGCTCAATGTATTGGGCGCATCCTCCACTTTCATCCATTGATGGCGGTAGGATATGCCGGCTACACCAAGCCCTTCAAATCCCGTGATGGCAGGATTAAGGATGTAACCGTTTTCGTGATAGAGGCTGAAGATGGGGATTTGCTGGGCGGAGGAATTAAAAAAGGCAAAGGACAACAAAGCAAAAAGCAAATGAAAAATATTGAATTCCTTCAGAGTCGTAAAACTCCGGATACCCTTCTCCTTTGGTAAGGGGGCAGGGGTAAGGCTGTTAGTAATCTGTTCCATCTTATTCCGAAATTATTGTGATTGGTCCCGTTACCGTTTTGTCAATGTTGTTCAGCTTGATAAGGTAGTAATAGGTGCCGTCAGGCAGTTTCTCGCCTTTGTAAAAGCCATTCCATTTGCTGCTTTGAGCGCTGCCGTAATTCTTCTGCCTGAAAACCTCATCGCCCCAGCGGTTGATAACCACCACCTCATTATCAGGAAAAACTTCGAGCAGATCGGCAATGTTCCAGTAATCGTTGATGCCGTCACCGTTGGGAGTTATGACGTTGGGGACGAAAATATTGTCTTCGTCTTTCACGATAATAGTAATGTAAGCGGTATCGGTGCATTGCGTACCTGCATCAACAACAGCCAAAACATAAGTTGTGGTGGATGAAGGGTTGGCTGCCGGTTGTGTGCAACCTGTGCAGGTCAATCCCTTTGAGGGCGACCACGAAAAAACCGAAGTTGGAATATCAGAAGTGGCGGATAGCTCAATCACCTGCCCAACGTAGATCGTTTGCGGAGATACAGGGGAGATTTGGGCATTGGGCGATGCGATATTCGAGATGGAAAAATTGATTTGAGTGTCGCAGGCATTTGCATCCGAGACAATCAAGCTGTATAACCCTTCTACCAGGCCTGTAATAACTGAGTCAGTTGAAATAGTTGTGTTGCTTTCATCAATCCATGTGAACGAATAGGTCGGAGTGCCTCCGGTAATTATTGCTGTTGCTTGCCCATCATTATCATCGCAATAGGAGTCTTTTATTTTTTCGAACTGAACTTGTGGACCGGGAATTTCAACCAGGTTTATCGTAAGAAAAGTATCACATGCGCTGGCATCCGTAATGGTTACGTTGTAAACGCCTTCCGGTAAAGTAATCCTCGGATTATCTCCGGTACCCAAATTCGAAGGACTCCACGAATATGTCAGTCCGGGATCCGCAGTCGTGACGTTTAACGTGATAGAGCCGTCATCCCGATCGCAGGTCGGCTGGTCAAGAACGATGCCATTGGCGGCAATTTGAGGACCTGGTCTTTCAATGATCGTGGTGTCCGCTTGCTTTGGACATCCATTGGCATCCGTAACAAACACGGTGTAAGAACCAACTCCCAAATTGTCAATGCTATGACTTGCAAGAGGCGTATTGGGTAATTGTTCAGATGTTGACCAACTGTAATTGTAATTGGGAGTACCGCCAACTAAATTTACCGTCAATCCTCCGGTTGTTCCTCCGTAGCAGTTGGTGTTGCTGTCAACACTCATTGTAAGAACCAAATCGGGCGGTTGATTGAGTGTGATGTTGTCAGATTTTGTACAACCATTTGCATCCGTAACAATCACCACAACCTGTCCCGTTGAAAGGCCGCTGACTGAATCTCCGGGCGGGGTTGGAGTTCCCGGAGGATTCCACGAATAAGTGTATCCGGCAGCACCCGATTGGGATGGCGTTCCTCCTGATGCTACAACTTTTGCCGTTCCGTTATTTCCGCCAAAGCAGGAAACATCAGTTTTTGAAATTGCCGTGCTGATGGAATCGGCAGGCTGGGTGATGAGCGCATTGGTGTCCGCTTCGCATCCTCTTGAATCAGTAACGGTTACATTAACCGTTCCCGCTGACAGATTGGTCGTTTTATCATCCGGTGGAACAGGCGTCCCCGGTGGATTCCATGCATAAACATATCCTGCTGCTCCCGGCTGCGAAGGCGTACCACCGATTACCAAAACCTGCGCGGTTCCATTGCTTCCGTTATAGCAGGAAACATTCGTTTGAATGATAGAATCAATTATTATCTGTGGAGGCTGGATAACATTAACGCTATCCATATTTGTACACAAGCGCAAATCTGTTACTGTGACGATTTTAATTCCTGCTGCCTGACTAGTGATGGAAGGCGTGGTGTCACCCGTATTCCATGAATAGGTAAATCCGGGAGTTCCACCGCCCGCGATAACCGAAGCTTCTCCATCCGTCAGCCCGTAGCAACTGATATTCACGCTGTCCATCGCAAGCGTGATTTCGGCAGGCTCAATGATATTCAGGAAAGAATCTTTAGTACAACCGAGAGAATCCGTAACCCTTATGGTGACGGTATCGGGCCCCAAGCCGGTAACGGAATCAAGGTTTAATGGCGGGGTTCCGCTATTCCATAAGTAGGCATATCCCGGACTGCCCCCGCCCGCAGCCACATAAGCCCTGCCGTCATCCTCGCCAAAGCAACTGATGTTGATTTGATTTAATGTCAGTGTGATGGCTGGAGGTGATGTGATGTTCACACTTGCTGTTTTGGAGCAATTGCGCCAATCACTCACAGTCACTGAAACAGGACCGACCGGCAACTGAATCCTTAAACTGTCCGAATTTCCGGGCTGTCCGACAGGCGACCACGAGTAGGCATAGCCGGGAGTGCCTCCGCTAACGGAGACTGTTGCCGTTCCATTTGCGCCATTCGCGCAGATATTATTGGTGCTGGTCATCATTAGCGTTAATGAATCCGGCTGAAAAACCGTGGTCGTGTCCAAAGCGGTGCAACTCCTGAAATCCGTAACGGTTACATAGACAACTCCTATCGCCAAATTGATGATGATGCTGTCGTTTGAAGTTGCCGGATTCCACGTGTAAGTATAAGGTACTGTACCACCGGAAGGGGTTACCGTTGCGCTGCCATCGCTTCCACCGAAACAGTTCACAGAATCAGAAATGATTGCAATGGTTAGCTCTGCGGGTTCAATGATTCTTACGCTATCGCTGGCAATGCAATTTTTTGAGTCGGTCACTGTAACCGCCACGTAGCCTGAATCAAGATTCATCACGGTGCTGCTGTCCGGCAATTGCGGAGTTCCCTTGCTCCACGCATAACGATAACCGGGCGTTCCCCCTCCCGCAACCGCAGCGGCTTGTCCATCAGTCAGCCCGAAACAACTGATGTCGGTTTTGCTGATAGAAACAGTCAAAGGAGGCTGCTGATTGATCACGCTGCTTCCGGATGCAGTGCAGCCGTTAGCATCTGTTACGGTTACGCTTATCGAACCTGTATCAAGGTTCGTCACCGTGCTGCTGTCAATTGGAATTCCTCTGCTCCAGAGATATTCATAAACGGGTACCCCTCCAACAACAGTAACAGAAGCCTGCCCGTCTGCCGCTCCCCCGCAACTCACCCTCACCGTATCAATCGTCAGCGCCATCGGATCCGGTTCGGTAATTTCGATGGATGATAAACTTGACGTGCATGAATTGGAATCAGTGGTGGTGACATTATATGAACCGGGAGAAAGATTGCTGATATCCTGAGTAGAATAAGGATTAGGACCCGTCCAACTGTAGGCGTAGTTCGTTGTTCCTCCGCTTACCGTCAAATCAATCCATCCGTCATCAGCGCCCCCGCAAGAAATGCCGCTTCGGTCTGCAGCCAATGCGAGCGCATCAGGCTCTGTCACGCCAAACACTTCAGTGCTGGCACAAAGAGAGGTATCATTTACAGTTACAGAATAAGTGCCGGGAAGCAAGTTGCTGAGGCTTGCCGACACCGCTCCTGTTGACCAGACATAAGTGTTAATCCCGCTGACGGTGAGGGTAATGGCTCCATCATTTTTCCCGTAGCAGGAAACGTTTGTAACTGCTCCTGAAATGGAAGGACCGTTTTCACTCACCGCAAACCAGCCGCTGCCGGTACAGCCGGTGTTGTCGGTAACCGTCACGCCATAGGTGCCAAATCCCAAACCGGTGATGTCGGGGGTTAATGCTCCGTTTGACCATTTATAAACATAACCACCCGATCCGGTCAGCACTGTGAGATCAATGGCTCCATCCTTCTGATTGCAAGCTGCATCTGTAACTGCACCGCTGAGGCTGATTCCATTTACCACGCCAACATCGAAGGTTGAAATGGACGTGCATAAAGTAGTATCGTCAGTCACTGTGACAGTATAAGACCCTCGATTAAGGCCCGATACATTTTGAGTAGCAGGACCATGCGACCATGAATAAGCGTAGGCGCCAAGTCCGTTCGTAACGGTAAGGTTGATGCTTCCATCGCTGGTATTGCAATTTGCAGCATTCGTAACAGAACCGCTGACAGTTGGACCGCCTGCATCTTCAACCGTGGCTGTAAGTGTTTGCGAACAGGTTCCGGCAGTAACCGTCACTGTGTATTGCCCAGATGCAAGCGTGTCAATATCTTCGGTTGTCCTGCCGTTGGTCCATGAGTAGCTTGTTGCCGTACCGGAAAGCACTGTGAGGTTGATGGCACCGTCATTGCTCCCGCATGAAGCGTTCATCACATTGGCAGAAATTTCGAATCGGCTGCCAACACCAACCGAATAGCTTTCTGTCGCAGTACACGAAAGAACATCGCTTACAATTACAGAATAAAAACCCTCCGTCAGACTGTTAATTGCTGCGGTTGTCTGTCCTGTTGACCAAAGTTGTGTAAACCCTCCGGGATTGCCGCCTGCAATACTGATGGATATGGCTCCATTGCTGCCACCCGGACAAGTGACAGAAGTGATGGTTTGGGAAATTCCAATGGGTGGAGGCTCACTTACGGTAATAGGATTGATGTTGGGCGCGGAACAACCCGCACTGTCCGTAACGGTAACATGGTAATCGCCAGCGCAAAGGTTCATGACAGTATCGTTGGCTGAACCTGTGCTCCATGAGAAGGAATAAGGCGGGACGCCTCCGGTAATGCTGCCGCTCAACACCCAAGCCATGCCATCGCAGCCTCCATTGCAGAACACAGGCTGAATATTAGGCGTGAATGTAATAGGTGTTCCTGTTGCCTGTCCAATTGTAACGCTTCCGGTGATGGTGCTTCCTGTTCCGTTATCCGTTATTGTTACGGTAACCAATCCCGGAGGCAGTCCTGTAACAAGAGAATCGGTTGTGCCGTTGATATCGCTCCAGCTATAGCTGAAAGAGTTCGTGCCACCGGTGGCAATAACCCAAGCCGTGCCGTCATTCACACCGGGACAGGTAACATCGGTCCAATCAATTGAATCTACCACAAACGGAGGAAGGGGTTCGGAAACAGAGTCGCACGATTGAGCCAAGCAACCTTTGATGTCAAACACGCTGAAGCACATTTCCACCGGTGGCAGTTGGTCAATGCTATCCTGCGGGAGAATAACAGTATCAATTCTGCCTGTTGCAGGAGAATGGGTTAATGAATAAGGAAGTGTTCCGCCCGTAACTATCGCCCTTACCCTTCCATCATTTGCGCCAAAAGAGGAAATATCGTAAGCGATCACGGTTATTTTCAAGCTGTCCGGCTGAGGAATATTTGTGAATGCGGTTGCTGTGCATCCTCCCGTATCCGTAACCATGACATCGCAAACTCCAGCGCAGAGATTGACAGCGGTTTGAGTTGTCTGCCCCCAGCAACTCCAGGAGTAGCTGTAGCCGCCAACACCGCCCGATGCGGATACGGTTGCCTGTCCATCGCATCTTCCATTGCATGTCACCGGTATAACCGTGTCAATGGTAATAATCAACGGAATGGCATTGATGTTAATCGTCACCGTATCGGAAACAGTGCAACCATTGGCATCGGTAATGGTAACGCTTCTAAGTCCGGGGCAGAGGGTAGTGGAGGTTTGCGCGGTCCCCGAGCTGTCCCATTGATAAGAATAAGGTCCTGTACCACCTGATGGAGTAGCGGTGGCTCTACCATCACACGAGCAGGCCGCGTCCTGAACGTTGCTGATAACAACCGATAAAGGAGCAGCAGGTTCTGTAATGGTAACGGAGTCTGTTCTGTCGCAGCCAATTACAGCCGCATCTGCAACGGTGACGACATACGTTCCAGGACCCAAGCCGGTTCTGTTTTGCGTAGCAGGTCCGCCATCGCTCCATGAATAGCTGTAAGTTCCCAGCCTGCTTACGCTTACACTAATGGTTCCATTGTTGTTTCCATAGCACAGTACATTGGTGCTCGCAAGGGAAATGCTGAATGAGTCGCTTACATGAATGTAACATTCAAAAGTATCCTTATATTGTATTGAGTTGTACGTAGCCCACATGATGGCATCATGGCATCCGGCAGTATCATACCGTATGTTCGGGCTTGCAGCGGTTGAAGTTGAAGGTGTTCCTCCGGGAAAGTGCCATGTGCGGGAAGAAGGCGGAGTTGCGTTGTCATCAACAAACTTGATAGTTTCACCAACACAGATGCTCGTATCGCTGGCGCTGAATACCAGTTGCACCGATACGGTGGAATCAACGAGCGTGAAGGCGCTGCAGGTGGTTACATTGCTCACGGTTGATGTATTGGTGGCGGTGTTGATAGTGCCTGTTCCATTATGGTTGCTCCACGCATTAGCGCCATTCCACTGGTGGGGACGCATATTTGCTTCGGTGATCTGATTGAATCCCGCACCCCAGTCCTTTTCAGAATAACGAAAAGTCATAGATACAGTGGGATTGGTTGCATAGCCATCGCACTTGAACACCCAATAGCGATCCAACTCGCCCTGAGAATTATCTAAGCCTGCGGCATTATTGATATTCGTAACCCCCGGGGGGAAAGGCCGGTTATTAGCAGGCACGTTGGGATTGGTAGGATAGGTGGCAACGGAAATCCAGCCGGTGTCGCCTGAAAAAGGTATTCCTGCAGATTGCACGGATAAATCAAAGAAAATAGGTTTCATGCTGCAACTTGTGCCCGGTAACTCCACGGTAGCGAACGGAAAGGTATAATTGGTTCCTGCGCCCGCATTGTCAATATACCAGCGAATGCTGCTTGGGGGTGAGGATGTTTCGCTGAAAATGTAGCCGGTTGTTCTTTGTATGAATGAATTGGCAGAATTTTCAAAGTACAAATCGTGACCGTTCAAAGCGAGGTTATCATCATTAATGATTAATTTCTCTTTAATGTGCACATCCCCCTCGAGTTTCCTGTTCTGCTCAATCTCCATTTTATTAAAAAGCATGTAGCTTCCCGATGGTCCTTCCCCATCAATGAAATAAGTTCCATTGTCCGGATAGGCATTGGTGCTGGGGCAGTAGGGATTTATTTGATACCCAAAATAGATGTATGAATTATAGGTTATCGCATCCACGTCCCCGCGGATATAAGTCCAGCTGCGCTCTACACTAATGGTATCGTGAATGAAAAGAGTGCTTCCGGGCGGCTTGTCAATTATTATATATGGAAGCAAACCTATTCCGCGCGTCCTGTTGCTTGTTAAATGCTGATCCCGATCCCCGTTGATGATCACTCTTGCATTGCCTCCGCTGAAATTCAGCCCCCCGGGTAATGGCCAATATACCTCAATGTTTCCCTTGGCTTCTATGGTATCGCCATAAGTATCCGCTCCGTTGTGCCCTGCAAAACGCAATACGCTATCCACAGTTAAAACTCCATTAATAGTCCTTTGATCAAAGGTGCCAAAGGAGTTTATCCACGCATTATTCAAATGGAATCGTCCGGCAATTGTTCCGTTACTGACGAATTGGATAAATATTGCAGAATCAATGATGGCGCCATTTATCAATCTCAGGTCGCCTGCTATCGAGATGAATTTTTTGAAAACAAGCCCGCCTGACGCTTTATCCACAATGACGTTTTCAACATACGTATCTGTATAGGTAGTGCCATATCCCACCAGGTACTGGTTTCCAACAGTATTATTAAACACAAATTTTACATCGCCCCAATTATAACCAAGGTAATAGTCAAGCATCATATTCCCCTTCACGATAATATCGCCAGGTCCAAAAATCCTGTTGCTTTTATTTCCCACCTTCCGCAAAGTGTCCAATACGGTAATACTATTGTTTATATAAAATATGTTATCAGAATTAGCGGGCCAATTCGCAAGAAAATCAACCTTAAAAAAGGTGGTGGTTCCATCGCCATAAATGTTCATCCTGCCACCGTTGAAGGGATTGATTGTATGAAAAATCATCTTTCCGTTATTATGACCGAACGTGCTGCCCGAAGAATGGCGGAAGGTGTCTCCTTCAAACCAAAAGCGTGCCGGGCAGGTGAAGGTTCCTGCCTGCAAGCTAAAATTTCCCTGCACCACCAATGAATTGGACCCTCCGGTAAAAGTGCCATTATTGATGATCATTGCATCTGTAGCTGGAGTGCCGCCCGCTCCAGCGGGATTAACCGTTAAAGTGTACAAACCCTGAAAAAATTGACCTGCATACCCCGACATTTCAAAATAAGCCACCGTCCTGTTCTGGTCCAAGTTGCAATCAGCCGCTCCGCTTCCATCAAAAATAACTTTGTCCCCAACGTTGGCACCGGGTATTCCGTTGGGCGACCAGTTTGCTGCGGTGCCCCAATCCGTACTCCCGGACGATGTCCAGGTATAAGTAGTCTGGGCGTTTATATTGTGAGAAAGCAAGAGCAAAACCATTAAGGGAAGGCACACTGCACGATCTTTTCCCAAGATTGCACAAAGCATAGGCACTATTTATTTATCAGATTACTTTGATGGGTAAAACTTCCTCAGAGCATAAATTTTGACTCTTAATTGCTATAAAGGGGCAAATTACTTAAGTGAAAACAGGTAATTGCATTCTAAAGATAACCTAAAGCTAACTAAAAAGAAAATAAACCGCCAATTATTTTACGGCTCCAGCAGTGTGCGGATTCGCCCTTCTGAGAAGCATTCTGCAAGTTCAAAACGTATCCATGTCTCCCGGAGTGAATTTCATGCTTTTGAGCAAAAGACTCTCATCGAATATCCTGTAACCCGCGTCCAATCCTTTGGTCGGAGTACCGGTTTTTGAAAACAATTTATCAGCAAAGGAGTCCGGAGAACAGGAAATTCTTGCTTTGTTCACGCCAAGCACAAAGCATAGTTGCCGGAGAGCGTTGAAAAAGTCTCCGTAGCATTTTTCAACATCAAACTTTTCAATATCCCCAATCATGATCCCATTGTCAAACTTTATCCAGAGCATAAAGCCTTTCCATTTTACAAAATAGGATCGTTCATACCTTTTATACAAGTAGAATTTGCTGTCCCTCATTATTCCAAAGGTGCCATCGTCAATGTTGGAATTGTTCATTCCTTCAGATGAGCCTATAAAAAGGCGTAGAAATCCAAAGTATATCCTGTAGAGTGGCTGCAGGATTTCAAATTTATGCGACAGATTATATAATGGTATGCTTCGGTAGTTGATTTCATAGTCATTAAAGTTTTCAAACCTGTTCCAATCGGCTTTATCGAAAAGCCCATGCGATGAATATTGATTCGGGAATCCGAATACCATTTTGATTCCTTCGGATTCCGCGAGGCGATAGGTCCTTTCAGCAAGGAAAACAAACAGCCCTTTTTTCTGATACTTTGGGTTGGTGATGGAGTCGCCTGACTGGCAGGCAAGCGCGATAGTTTTTCCATCAGTTATAAAACAGGGAAATACGGCATAGAACGCGGCCGGCTCTGCACTTTCCGAATATGCAAAGTATCCTATGTACTTTTTTCCGGTCCATTCCGTTTCAAATTTTCTCCTGAAATATTCAACTGAAATAATCCTGTTGTGAACAGCCTTGAATAAGTAACACAGGTCGTAGATATTGTTCTCGTTCAGCCTTTCAATCCGGTAGCCGTTAAAGCGCTCTTCCATGTTAAATCCTTCAACGCCTCCTCATCGCGTCAAAAAGTTGATTACCGCACCTTCCGCAGGTATAGATGCCTGCCCGGTCACGGATACGGGAGTCATCTTCATCACCGGGTAAAAGAAATCCGTCAGCCGCAAGCTGGTATTTAAAACCGATGGATGCTGCGGCAGACTTTACGTCTTCAGAGTAGGAACCGTCCGGATATGCCAGCGACACCACTTCTTTCTGGGTGATGTTTTCAAGATAGCTCTTAGATTTCCTCAATTCATCTCCGGCATCTTCAAGGGGAATATTTCCGAGGTTGTTATGGAAAAATCCATGACTGCCGATTTCAATGTATTCCGATTGAGACGCTTTTCTGATTTCCTCGTCATTCATCAGCATCCAATAATCAGACAGATCATTCCGGTTTTTGAAGTCAACGATTTCCATGAATGCTCTCACCATTTTCTGCTTGAACTCAAACCCCGGCTTGTGCTTTTTTACGGTTTCGAAAAGCGTGTATCCCGTTGCGGTTGATTGATAAGCCCCCTGCTTGTGTTCAAACAGTTCTTCATCTATCCTGACAGGTTTGTCGGTTAGCTTTTCCGCAATATTCAATATGTCAGCCCATATTGCCGGGGTATCCGTTTGGTTGAGTCCTGTTATGAACCATGATACGGGCACTTGGTATTTTTCAACCACCGGCAAGGCATATTTCAAATTATTCAGATAGCCGTCATCGAAGGTAAGTGCAACGTTGATTTTTCCGGCTTTGAATTTTTTATTAAAAAAATCAGCGAGCGGTATAACGTGGAAATTTCCTTTCATAAACGCTATATGCTTTTCAAAACATTGCACTCCCGCATGCCTGCTGTTGAATTTTGTGCTGCCCGTGCTGTCAACCCCGTGATACATCAGGATGATGTTGGAGAAACGGTTGAGCCATAATGCGCCCGTGGGAAAGGCGCTGAAGGCAACTTCGCTTAAAATTCTTTGCACCCTCATTTTTAGTTCCCTTGATGAAGATTATCCAGAGCGCTCTGATAGCAACCGATCAGTTTTGTCGCGTATTCTTTCATATCAAATTTTTTTGCAAAAGCAGCCGCGTAATTTGAAGTATCCTCATACAATTTAGGATTTCGGATGAGCCGTTCGACTCTTTCAGCAAATACCATTGGCGATTTTTCAGTTACCAGGAATCCGTTTTTGCCTTCTTCGGCAATATCACGATTACCCCTGCCATCAAGCATCACGCAAGGTAAGCCTGCCGCCATTCCCTCCAGTATGGCCAGACCGAAAGGCTCGTAAAGCGCAGGATGAACATAGATATGAGCCTGGCGAAGGTAATCCTCCACCCGTTCAACATTCCCCCGCATGGTGATATGATCGCGCATGCCGCTTTCGGCAATCTTCCGCTGTATCTTCTCCCTGTTGGGTCCTTCGCCCCCAAGAATGTCGAGACGCACCTTTAAACCCCTTTCAATTAAAATTCTAACCACGTCCACAAGGAAAACATGGTTTTTTTTATCTACCAGATTCCCTGTGGTCACCAGACGATAGGGCTCTGACAGCGCTTTTCGAGCAGGGCTCGAAAAACGCTCAACCACTATGGCGTTGAACAATACCGTTATCCTCTGGCGCAGGTCGCGGGGCAAACACCGCCTGAAAAAATCAGCAGTGTCGGAGGAGATTGCGATGAAGTTATTCAAGCACTTCCGGTACTGCCTGATCATCAATTTTTTTTCATAGAACACGGCAAGTTCTGATTTATTAAAAAGAGTACCGGGTGAGAAGTTTCTAAACTGCGGCATATTATCATGCAGGTGTGTGAAATACACTGTCCCTGGAAGAAGCGTCTGCCTTGTTATTATCTCTGTGGCGAACAGGTGCGAGTGGATGATATCGGGTTTCAGGCGGTTGACAAAATCGTTGTATTCACTTAATTCAGAAACAGGTTTGCCGGTCAGGGAAGGAATATACCGGGCGGAAATCACTTTCCGCTTCACATCCGGGTTAAGATCGTAACCAATGCTGTCGCGCAGGTTTAAAATCGTGACATCAGCGCCACGCTTTGAAAGCTCGTTGCTGATATCCGTAACCATCCGCTCGGCTCCGCCTCTGCCAAGGCAAGGAACCACTTGCAATATTTTTAGCCTTTGGCTCATGCCGCTGTATGCTTTCTAAATGAGAACAACATTCTATGTTAGAAAAAACTGCTGAAGCAGAAGGTAGAGCTTTTCTTTTGTCCTGACGAGGGGAGCAATCATCAGCGAGCGGAAAAAAGCGGTAAACGTTTTAGCCCTTTTACCGGAAAAATTATAATGCTGCCCCATTCGAAACCAGGCGTTCGATAAAATCGCCCTCCGCACTGTTCCTGAAATATATCCATCCGTATCTTCCGAAATTATTTTCTCCATCAAACTTACATGCGCTTTAAAGCTTCGCTCGCTCGAAATATCAACCGTTCTTCCACCGTGAGACACGAAGGCTACCGTACAGTCATTATTATAAATTACAGGGTATTCCTTCAGCGCCCTCACCCATAAATCCACATCTTCCCCAACTGTAATGGATGGATCAAACCTGTGTTTCTCCAAAATGCTGCGATGCGTACATGTGCGTGGCGTTCCAAGCGTCATTTGCACCACCCACTCCACATTATTACGGGCGTGAATCACTGGCGCTGGCGCTCTTATCAATTTACCGTTATTATCTTCCACCGTGTCGCAATAGATCACCGCAACCGGAAAATTTTCCGCTTCTATTTTTTTGCGAAATGATTCAAGATGATTGGGCAAATAGTAATCATCGCTGTCAAGAAAACAGATGTATTGCCCCTGTGCGTTTTGGATACCAGTGTTGCGCGCAGCGCTGCGTTCCTGATTTTTTTGGAAGATGTACCGGATGCGATTGTCAGAAAAGGATTTTACAGCCTGTTCTGAATTGTCTGTTGAACCATCATCTACGATGATCAATTCCCATGACGGGAAAGTCTGTGCAATCACGCTTTCAATCGGCCGTTTGATTAAATGAGCCCGATTATAGGTGGGAATGATTACCGTGAAAAACGGACTATCCATATTGATTGAAGAAACCTGCAATCTCCTCTGCAATTCTATCGGATGTTTTCCCGTCCCACAATGGGGTTTTTACCGATTTTTTTCTTTCTCCTTCCAGCGCATGACGCACCATTTCGACTACCACCTTCGGTATCAGTTCAACTAATGTATTAGTACCCTGTTCGATGGTGATTTTCAATTCTGTAGTTCTCCGCACGGTGAAGCACGGGATATCAAGGAATGAAGTTTCAATCTGCACGCCACCCGAATCGCTGATAACGCAACTGCTTTCCTTCACCAATTTCAGAAAATCAATATAGCCTTTCGGCTCCGTGAGGAGGATGTCGCTTCCTTTTATTTTGTCGAGCAGTTTCCATTCGTTCAACCTGCCCATCGTTCGGGGATGCACGGGGAAAACCACTTGAACTTTCTTCGATACTCCCTTCAGAATCTCAACTACCTTCTTCAGCGCATCAAACGAATCCACATTCACCGGGCGATGGAAGGTAACCAGGCAATACTTGCCGTTGATTCCGGTTTCCTTCAGCACTTTCGACTTGTTCACCAAAGGCATCATTGTCATCAGCGCATCAACGATCGTATTGCCCACCAATCTGATCTTATCTTCCTCAATGCCTTCATGCTGCAACTGCTGAACGCCAATCTGTTCGGTGACAAAAAGGAGCGAAGCAAGATGATCGGTGAGAATGCGGTTCCGCTCTTCCGGCATGGTGCGGTCGAAACTGCGCAATCCGCTTTCGATATGCGCAACAGGAATATTGTGTGACGCAGCGGCAAACGAGCAGGCAAAGGTGGAGTTGACATCTCCCGGAACAATCACAAGATCAGGCTTGTATTGGCTGATGACAGGATCAACTTCTTTGATGATTCTTCCCACCACCTCGTTGTTCGAGCCTCCGCCAATGCCGAGATAAAAATCAGGTTCGCCTAATTTAAGCTGATCGAAAAAAATGCGGCTCATGTTATCATCAAAGTGTTGTCCTGTGTGCAGCAGCTTGTACTCAAAGCCGCGTTTCTCCAGCAGCTTGCGCAGCTTCATCACCTTGATGAAATTGGGGCGTGTGCCCACGCAGGTAAGAATTTTTTTCACTCAGAGATGATTTAAGATTTCCGCAAGATGATGAACTTGATTTTTTCTTGAATAACTTCTTACAGCAGTTTCATTGAAATTAATTTGCCGATGCGGTTGATTGATGAAATTTTCGATTTCTCCGGTCAAAGCCCGCACAATTTCATCCACTGTGCCGCATATAATCCCAAGCCCGGTACTGTTTAGAATCTCTTCCATAATGTCATGGTCATTGCAAACCAGCAGCACCTTTTTCCGCAAGCCGACATACTCATACAACTTGCTGGAAGAAATACCTTTTAAACCGGTGTGCCCGAACATCAGCATGAGGTTCGCCTTCCTTTGCCACTCCAACACCTCATTCCTGGGCATCCGCTCCGCAATGGCAACATCGCGCTCAAATCCGTTCACTCCTTTCCGAACGCGCTGCTCTTGCTTCTTGTCATACGCCAATCCCGGAAATTGCAGCTTCAGTTTTATTTTCTCTGCAAATTTCTCTTTTAAAATCTTGAACGCCTCCAGAAACAACTCCACGGGCTGGGTATCGTAAAGGCTGCCGGTGTAATTGATAACGTAAGCAGATGCATCCGCAGGCGCTAAGTTCGGCCCTTCAACATCTTCCGAATAACCGTTCAGAATAACATGCCCCGGTTTGCTGACGTGTGATGAAATTTTTGCAACGTAATGACTGGAAATCGAAGTGATGCAGCTTGCGTTGGAAACCCACTTCCGCTCGCTCTTATGTTCCATGCGGTGGACAAATCTTTCGATTAAAGAACGAGAATTAATCAATTCAGTGGTTGTCCAATCGTCTCGGTAGTCGGCAACCCATTTCATCCTGGGAAATTCTTTTTTCAGAAGATAGCCGAAATGGAAAGTGGCGAAAGGGTTGGCGGTGATGATCATTTTTGTGATCCCTGGGTTTTCCTTCAGCAGATCCCTCGCTTTTGTGCAGATATTATAATAAGGCAAATGACTGATGAAGAAATTCTGAAATGTTAACTCAAAAAATGTCAACGCCTTTCGGAAGACGGCATGCTTTTCGTATCCGTATTTCACAAAAAAGCGATCGCGCAGGTTGCCGCGGTATTGCATGTGCCATACCTTGAATCCCTCCTTTTCTTCAAAACGGTCAGCTTCGCCCGCATCACGCGACATATCAAGGTTCGAACCGATTTTGATATCCCAATTACGCGTAATGACGATGGGGTCATAACCGAACTCCGGAAGATATTTCGCCCATGAATAAGGGCGCTGCGAAGCGGTGAGGTTGCAGGGAGGGAAGAAGTAGGCGATGATGAGAATCTGCTGCATCCGGTTTTATGCGGCTTGCATTTTTAAAATGGAATTCAAATCAGTTACCACCTCAAATTTCCCTTTTAATTTTTCGAGGAATCCGTTATAGATTTCAAGCGCACGCACACTGACAAGCTTGGGATGAGAAAGCAGGTGGATATAGCCATGCTTTGAGGCTTCCGCAAAATAAAGCTGAGCCTTCACGAGCGAGAGGTTTTCAATTCCCAGCGTTTCTATGGTTGTGTTTTTCGACTGCGCATGAAAGTATATTCTGTTGCCGGTGGGCGCGCCATCGCCAAACCGCGCATCATCGCTTTTTCCTGAAAACAGCTTATTCGCAACCCGATTTGCGACCCGGTAGGTGAAAGGGATTTCAACGGTGTTCACCGAGAACTCAATGAATGCGCCCCTGGGTTTTTTCTTCAGTATATCCTCTTCAAAACGGTAGGCGAACTGCGCGGGGTGGTTTTTGAAGTCGAAAGAAAAACCATCAGCCTCCTTGCTGAATGCTCCGCGCAGGACGCTGAATTCATATTTAATTCCATGTTTTTTGAACAGGGGATGAAAATAGGAAAACGGCTGCGCGTAGAGGCCGCCTGCGCGAAAGCCTTCGATGATGCCGCCAGTGATTTCTGCAAGAACGCTATAAGCCCCGCTGAAAACTTCTTCACGCTGGGCGTCATCCAGGCTGCTTAAGCTGAAATGGCGTTTGTCAGCAAGATTCCATTTGTTGGTTTTGGGATTATACTGTCCGTCAACCCAGTGCGGGTGAAGGTGCAGATAAATTTTGTGCCCCTGTTTTTTGATCTGGCTTAACTGAAAACAAATCGAATCATAATCTTTTATCGCCTCCGGGTAACCTGCCGACATCTCTTTTAATCGAAACAGGTAAGTGGCATCAATAAAAAAAATAGAAGGCAATTGATGTTCTTGTAAAATGCGAAGCAGCAGTTCGGTCGGCTTCAGCACGCAGTTTTCAGCAGTGCCGCTGTTTTTGCCGAGGTATAGCTCGTAGTCGAACGTGTTTAAAAATGCGAGTTGCTTCATGCGGGTTTAAATGAAGACGCAGGCTTGAATGGCATCGTGTCACTTTGATCTTTAAGGCCCTTGAGCCTGAGATACGCTTTCATCAAGTTTTGGTACAGTCTATACTTCGGAGTTACGGGCATGATAATATGGTAGCCCTCTTCTATTTCCGCGCCAAAGCGCATTTTAAATTCAATGATGCGTTGAAATTTGGTGCCTTCAATTTTTCCTCTGCGCGCTCCCCCCAGGCAATACCTGCCCACGCCTTTTTGCAGCAGTTGGCGCATTGCTTCCCATTGCAACAGTTTGAATGAGCCGTCATGAAGCGTAGGCGATGCAGTTCCGCCATAGAGGTAGTAAGCCTCCAGGGAATTATAAATGTTGAAAAGGGCTGCATCGGGTTTATTACCCACATACGCCACGCCACACTGAATGTGATTGTTTCCAAGAAATCGTTCCATCTCCGTGATGAGTTCACGGGAGTCGCCAATGGCGCCCTCGCGGCTTTGAGTTTCCCGGTATAGCCGGCAGAAGTCATCGAAGACATGCGTTCCAAATTCAATCCGCACCTTGTCGCGTTCCGCCTTGCGGATCACCGTCCGGTAGCGCGGCTGAAATTTTGAAAATACCTCCTCTTCCATTTTATTTTTCAAATCAACTCTTATAATTCCGAGTGGCGCAGCAAGAGCAATCTCAGGCAAACCGTGAAAGACGCAGATATGCAGCGGAGCAAGCAGCGCATCCGCAAGGTTTTTTTCCGCAAGGAAAATTTTCATTTCTTCGAGGAATAGTTTTTCCTCATTCGGATCAAGTTCACCGGAAGCCTTGACCGGTTTATACAAGAACCTCCCCACCTTGAAGGTGTATTTTTTTTTCACTATCAGCGGAGCGAAGGCGCCCCGTGAGTCGCCTGCAATGACCGTTTGGAATCCAAGCGACTTCTGAAATTGAAGATAGGAGCGCATGAAAACGGGCGGGAATAACCGCTCATCATATGGAATGCCTTCTGATTCAAACCAGGCGGTCATTATTTAGACCATTTTTCATAATGCGTTCTAAGTCCGGGATTCTCTTCCAGCAGATGCGAGTCAAGATTGCGCGTGTCTCCGATGACTTTTGCGGGATTGCCTTTCAGGATGGAGAAATCGGGAAACTTTCCTGCCGGAAGGAGGCTGAAGGCTGACACCAGGCTGCCCATCCCGATGTCCACTGCCGGCATGATTACGCTGTGCGGTCCAATGTAAGTGTATTTGCCTATTCTTACTTCGCCCGCCACCATGCCTTTATGATCCTTCTCATTGAGATACGCTTCGCCATAAAGCCGCAGCGCAAAATGACTGCTGTGATTCAGTATGCTGATGTAATTGGACAACTGGCACCCATCCTCAATGATGGTTTTCCGAAAGCAGTCTATGTAGTTGAAATGTCCGATAAACACGTGGTTGCCCAGCAGCAAATTTTCGGGATATGAAATATGCGTAAAGTTGCTGACGCGAGTTCCCTTTAATGCGGTGCCATTGTTTTTCCCAATGGCAATCATTTCCGGTTTGACGAGTTTGGCCAGCTCGTATCGCAGTTTTCCTAAAAGTCTTTTTGAAATCCCCGTCAGCATGCTGATTGAGCAACGAGTCAAACCCTGGCGATTAATCGCGATTTGCCATCGTGCGGCTTTATTGCAAATTTCAATCTTTTATACATGCGCCAAAACGGACGGAGCGCAAGATAATATTTATAGTAGGAAGGATAATCACTGTGCTGCTTTGCAGGCTGTTTCATAATGTCATCGAATTCGCCTTGCGAGATGCCAAGCTTGCTGATAAAAAGCTGTTTATCCGATCTCAGCAGATCCTCATTGGGATAGGTAGGACGGCTCATCTCCTCAAGCGCCTCTTCGCGCTTGATTTGCCCGGAGCAAATCAGGGTGGATAAGTGGGACTTCCTCTTGTCAATATGATACTTCTCCGGCAAAATATATCCCTGGTAAAAGCGCGTGAAAATATTCTCGTAATGCTTGTAGCCATAGTCGCGCCAGCCCAAATTTTCAATGATAAATTGCTTTATCTTGTTCTTGTCATAATCAATGTAATTCAACGGGCTTTCAAACTTGATTCCCAAAATACGGGTATTGTAAAGCAAACGGAAAAACCCAACCATTTGCAGGTCCTTGATGGATCCTTTTCCGAATCTCCGGTGGATGGCTCTGATCGCAATGGTGTCATACTTGTAAGGCGAGGTGAAATTTGGCGGCAAAATGCCTTCGGTAACTGTATTGTGACCGGTCAGAATAAACTTCAGATTAAACTTTTTTGCCGCCTTGAAAAGGGCGGCAGTTGCCGCCACCTCAGAGGGAATATCCAGGTCAATTATTCCTGAACGAAAAAATGCCAGTTGCAGATCGCGAAGCTGGTTCCAATTGAGCACGATGGTGTACAGCTCGAGATCGAGTTTTTTCAGAACAGTTTCAATATTCTTAACGGCAAGCTCCGAGTTCCATCCGTTGTCAATGTGGATAACCAGCGGCTTTAACCCCCATTCCTTGACTTTGTAGGCGAGGAACGTGCTGTCAACACCGCCA
>CAZCXH010000006.1:0-60281 GCA_964502525.1 uncultured Chitinophagaceae bacterium | reverse complement strand
GATAGCGAAGCATCCCGATTCTATCGGGAGGGAGGTTGGAGGGTGACAGATTCAAAGATGTATCGCGTTCTTTGAAGTTATAGGACACCCGATAATTCATCCGCACTCGTGCACCACTCACTTGTTTCTGGATAATTGACAGAATCCCTTCCTTTTACAGGAATATCCCCTATTCATTACTTTTGCGAAACTTGCTTTTTACTGATTACCTCTTAAACCGATTAACCGATTAACCAATTAACCAATTAACCAATTAACCAATTTAACCAAGCATGAACCTCCACGAATACCAGGCAAAAGAAATTATTAATTCCTTTGGCGTACCCACGCAGAAAGGCATTCCCGTAGATAAAGCTGAAAACGCTGTTGAAGCCGCGAAAAAATTGCAGGCAGAAACAGGCACTCAGTTTTGGGTAATCAAAGCGCAAATCCATGCCGGAGGCAGGGGCAAAGGCGGTGGCGTGAAACTCGCAAAGAGTTTGGATGAAGTGAAAGAGAAAGCATCCAATATTATCGGCATGCAACTTGTGACTCCGCAAACCGGACCGCAGGGAAAAAAGGTTCACAAGATTCTGGTGGCGCAGGACGTGTTTTATCCCGGAGCCGGCCAGCCCAAAGAATTTTATTTGAGCATCCTGCTCGACCGTGCAAAGAGCAAAAATGTTATCGTTTACACCACCGAAGGCGGAATGGACATCGAAGAAGTGGCTGCAAAAACACCGCAATTGCTCTTCAAGGAAATCATTGACCCTGCCATCGGCATGAAGCCATTCCAGGCTCGAAGGATAGCGTTCAATTTGAATCTATCGGGCAATGCCTTCAATGAGATGGTGAGTTTCGTTCAGAAATTATATAAAGCTTATGTTTCCATTGACGCCTCACTCGTTGAAATCAACCCGCTGCTGAAAACATCCGATGACAAAATCATTGCCGTTGACGCAAAAGTGCAATTAGACGACAACGCGCTCTATCGCCACAAGGATTATGAAACCCTGCGCGACATCACCGAAGAAGATCCCACCGAAGTGGAAGCCGGAAAGCATAACCTCAACTTCATCAAGCTGGATGGCAACGTGGGGTGCATGGTGAACGGTGCGGGGCTTGCCATGGCGACCATGGACATGATCAAACTCGCAGGAGGAGCGCCCGCCAACTTTCTCGATGTGGGCGGCACTGCCAACCCGCAAACGGTGGAAGCCGGATTCCGCATCATCCTGAAAGACCCCAGCGTGAAAGCCATACTGGTAAACATTTTCGGTGGCATCGTGCGCTGCGACCGCGTGGCGCAGGGTATCGTTGACGCTTACAAAAACATCGGTGAAATAAAAATCCCCATCATCGTCCGCTTGCAGGGAACAAATGCAGAACTTGCAAAAGAGTTGATTGACAAATCAGGGCTGAAAGTCCGTTCGGCTATCTTATTGAAAGAAGCTGCCGAACTGGTACAGGCAGCGTTGAAATAGGAAAAATTCAATTTTCCTGTTGAAAAGTGCGGCTGAAGCCCTCTCGCCAAACGGTTATCTTCGCTCCGCTTTTCAAGGCGCGTAATATCGAGTTTATTAATGAGGTTTTTTCTATTTGGCTGTTGCATTGCCTTTAGCAGCGGAGGATTTCTGGCATCTGCCCAAACCGGCACCATCCGCGGTTTTTTGTACTCAAAGGAAACCGGTGAGCCCGTGCTTTTCAACACCGTCATCCTGCAGGGCACAACGATGGGCGCTGTCACCGATCATAACGGATTTTATTCGATTTCGAAAGTGCCGGTGGGCGATTACACGCTGGTAGTAAGGTCCGTTGAGTTTGATTCTGTTGCAGTGCCGGTTGCCGTGAAAGAAGATCAAATTGTCGCCAAGTCAATTTATCTCGAAAAGAAAACCGTGCATTTGCAGGAGGTTGACATTTCGGCAAAGAAGGAAGAAGCGAAAACCGATCCGCGCGTGTCGGTAACATCCGTTACGCCCAAAGAAATTGACATGATACCTTCCGTTGGGGGCGAGCCGGATATTGCGCAGTTCCTCCAAATCATTCCCGGTGTGATTTTCACGGGCGACCAGGGAGGACAACTGTACATTCGCGGTGGCTCGCCCGTTCAAACGAAGGTGCTCCTCGATGGCATCACGATTTACAATCCCTTTCACTCCATCGGGTTATTTTCGGTTTTTGAAACAGATGTTCTTAAAAGCGTTGATGTATATACGGGCGGTTTTGGCGCTGAATATGGCGACCGCATCTCTGCGGTGATTGACGTGAAGACGCGGGATGGCAACAAAAACAGGCTCGCTGGAAAAGTTTCCGCCAATCCGTTTCTGGCGAAGGGAATACTTGAAGGTCCGCTCATGAAGCTGAAGGAAAGCGGCAGCAGCATCTCGTTTTTGCTGAATACGAAAATTTCCTATCTGGATAAAACTTCCCCAAAACTGTATTCTTACATTGATGAAGACGGCATCCCCTTCAGTTTCAGCGACTATTACGGAAAAATTTCATTCAACACCAGCACCGGCTCCAAGCTGAACCTGTTCGGATTTCACTTCAAGGACAAGGCAACATTGATATCGGACGATGAAAATGAAGATAATTCTGAAAGTGAAAATAATGCGGATTATGAATGGAACACGCTGGGACTCGGCTGCAACTACGTGATTGTGCCCGGGCAGTCGAAAGTGATTATCTCGGGAGGGCTGGCTTATTCGGATTATGACATCGTGCTCAATCAGCCTGACGGGAAACCGCGCAACAGCTCGGTCGGTGGCTTCACGCTTGACATGACATTCAAATATTTCATCAAAAATGGGGAGTTCCAGTACGGTTTTGACATCAACGGATTCAAAACGATTTTTGAATTCTATAACTCGCTCGGGCAGAAAGTTGACCAGAATCAAAACACCACGGAACTTGGATTTTTTGCCAGATATAAAAAACTTCTCGGCAAGGTTGTTGTGCTGGAGCCGGGTATGAGGATTCAGTATTATGGCTCGCTGGGCGTAGCCTCTTTTGAGCCAAGATTGCGGGCAAAATTTAACGTGACGGATAATTTCAGATTGAAGCTTGCCGGTGGTATTTATTCCCAGAACCTTATCAGCGGCAAGCCTGACCGCGATGTGGTGAATTTGTTCACCTCATTTCTATCGGGACCGGAAGAAACCCTTTACGATGTATCGGGCGAAGAAGCGAAGAACAACCTGCAAAAAGCCTATCACGCTATTGGCGGCATTGAGTATAACCTCACAAAGTCGCTTGAACTGAATATTGAAGGATATTATAAGTACCTGCACCGCCTGATTGACATCAACCGCAACAAGCTTACAGCGGCAGATCCGAATTTCATGACCGAGACGGGAGACGCCTATGGGCTGGATGTCTTGCTGAAATACGATTACAGAAAATTTTATGTGTGGGCAGCCTACTCGCTGGGATATGTGACGCACGATGACGGAAAGGAAATTTACCCTCCCCACTATGACCGCAGGCACAACACCAACCTTGTCGTTTCATACCGATTCGGGAAAAAACCCGTTTGGGAAGCGAGCGCGCGATGGAACTTCGGCTCCGGTTTCCCGTTTACGCGAACGCAGGCATTCTTTCCTGATTTCGGAACCATCTTTTACCGGCAAGGCATCAACACCGATTACACCACAGCCAACACGCAAAACGAAAGCGACATCGGAATCTTGTATGAAGACAAACTCAATGCCGGGCGGTTGCCAACCTATCACCGCCTTGACCTGTCGCTGGAATGCACCTTTAATTTCACGCAAAGAGTGTCGCTGGATATTAATGCGAGCGTAACCAACGTTTATAACCGTGAAAACATATTTTATTTCGACCGGGTAAGGGCGGAACGGGTGAATCAACTGCCGGTGCTGCCGAGTTTGGGGGTGGGGTTGTCCTTTTAAATTATGACTGGTCTGATTTTAATGATAAGCATGATTATATCCCCCTTGAGCGCAAGCAGGGAGCGCAAGCGAAGGAGGGCGCGCAGTCCTGCGGGTTGGCAGGGGGATGATTCCCTTCCTTGTCATTGTTCCTCTCCTTTCACGCTTATTTCTTTAATGTTTTTCCTGATCCATTTCACTCCGGTTCGCTCTCAGCAGACACTTATCTATAACGACCCGTTGCTGACATACAAGGAAGGGATGAAGCTGTTCCAGGAGAAAAATTATTTAACTGCAAAAAAACTTTTCCAGGAAACGATTGACGCTCCGGTAAGGGTGCTGAGCACCGAGAACCAAACCGTCAGGAAGAACGCCCGTTTTTATGCCGCGTTTTGCGCTTTGGAGCTATATCAGCCTGATGCCGAAAAGCTTTTGCGCGACATGATTGACGTGTATGACGAGCCCCCGTTGAAGAGGCTTGCTTATTACTATTTGGGAAAATATTACTTCCGCATGAAAAAATATGGCGATGCCATCGAGTGGTTCGAAAAGGTGGAATCAAGGGACCTGAACAACGAAACGCTCGCTGAATACAAGTTTCAATTGGCGTACTGTTATTTCTACAGGAAGAAACTGGACGATGCGGGAAGGCTGTTCAAAGAAGTGAGGAATGTCAAAAATAAATACTACTATCCCGCTAACTATTATTACGGCTATATCGAATTTGAAAAGAAAAACTTTGACGAGGCGCTGGAAAGTTTTGAGCGCATTAAGGATTCAAAGTCATATTCAAAATTTCTGCCTTACTATATCGCTTCCATCTACTATTACAAAAAGCAATATAAGGAACTGGAAAATTACCTTCCCTCGGTGATGAGCGATTCGCTGAAATATTATGCCGAACTGAACCAGGTTTTAGGCCAGGCTTATTTTGAGCAGGGCAAGTATGAAAAAGCGGTCAAGCCCCTTGCCATTTACATTTCCCAGTCTGGAAAAGTGAGGAAGGAAGACGTGTATCAGTTGGGATATGCTTATTACAAGGCAGGCGACCATCAGGAAGCGATTTTTCAGCTTGAGCAGTTGGTGAACCAGCAGGACAGTGCCGGTCAAAATGCGCTTTACCTGCTCGGTCATTGCTACATGGAAACGGATGAAAAATCCAAAGCCTATAACGCTTACCAGAGGGCATCGCAACTGGATTTCGATCCTTTCATTACGGGCAATGCTTTATTCAATTACGCAAAGTTGTCTTATGAATTGGGATTTGAAACCGAAGCTATAAAGGCTTTTCAGGAATACATTGAAAAATATGGCGAAGGCAGCAATGCCGAGGAAGCCAAAGAGCTGCTTACCGAAATGTTTCTCAACACCCGAAACTTTGACGAAGCCATCCGGGTGATAGAGACGGTGAAAAATCCTTCCGCAAGGATCAAGAAAGCCTACCAGGAAGTTACATTCTACCGGGCACTTGAACAGTACAATGAAAAGCAATTCGATGAGGCAATCAGGCTGCTTGATTTATCCCTGAAAAACCCTGCAAGCCCTGAAATCAAATCGCTCTGTTATTATTGGAAGGGAGAAACGTTCTTTTCGAAAAATGACTATGCGAATGCTGAAACGGAATACACCCAGTTTTTAAACCTTGCAAAAATCAGTGATATTGAAAAAAAAGAATGGTATGAAGCCAACGCCTCCTATGGCGCAGGTTACTCGATGCTGAAACAGAATGAATTCGGTGATGCCTTGCCCTACTTCAATCAATCGGTCGCTAAAATCAAAGCTTCAAGCGATAAGCAGCTTAAAGACAAGGTGTTGCCGGACGCCCTTCTCCGCTCTGCGGATTGCAGCTTCATGATGAAAGATTATAATGCTGCGCTTTCAGGTTATTCGGAGATCATCAGCGGTAAAAAGACAGGAACGGACTATGCTCTGTTCCAAAAGGGAATGATACTCGGTCTCACCGGAAAATTGGAAGAGAAAGCCTCAGCGCTCGAAACCATCCAGTCGCAATATCCGGCTTCCATCTATCTGGATGATGCGATATATGAAACGGGTATCGCTTATGTCGCGCTTGACAAGCCGCAATCCGCAACGCAGGCTTTCAAAAAAATCCCGGAAAAATTTCCCAACAGCCCGTATGTGCCCAAGGCATATATTCAGCTCGGGTTGACGTATTACAATCAAAACGATGCTGCCAGCGCTATAGAGAATTACAGGAAAGTGATCAGCGACTTCCCCAATTCACAGGATGCGCAGCAGGCGCTTCTTGCCATCCAGCAGATATCCATCGCGGAAGGCAACCCGAAGATGTATCTTGATATAGCTAAAAATTCGGGTGTTCAAATATCGGCATCTTCAAAAGATTCGCTCTCTTACCTGGCGGCAGAAACACAATTTTCAAAGGGCAATTGCCCGCACGCAATCGCTTCTTTCACGGATTATATAGATGAATTCAAAGACGGATATTTCCGCCTGCCCGCACACTTCTATCGCGGAGAATGCTACTATACGAATAAGAATTATGAGCAGGCGCTTGCAGATTATCAATTCCTACTTGCTTCTGATAAAAACCTCTATACTGAAAAAGCGCTCGCCAAAGCATCAAAAATCACATTTGAAAATAAAAACTACCAGCAGGCTGCAGAATATTACCAGTTGATGCTTGAGATCGGGTCATACAAAGAAAACGTTTACGCTGCCCAGCTTGGGTTGATGAGATGCAGGTATGAACTGAAAAATGCGGAGGAACTAAAAAAGTCTGCTGATCTGGTTTTAAATTCAACTGAAGCATTGCCCGAACACCGCACCGAAGCGGAATATTATTTGGGCAAGGTTGCCTTGGAAGAAAAAGATTACGGGCAGGCGCGGAAATATTTTAAAAAGACCGCTGAATCCGCAACGACCGCCATAGGCTCTGAGGCAAAATATCTTCTGGCAGAAATAAGCTTCCTTGAAGGCGACTATAAGAAGTCAATGGAGGAATGCAAGACGATGATCGAGGAGAAGCCCTCGCACGAATACTGGCGGGTGAAGGGTTTTATCCTCCTCGCAGACAACTATTACAAACTCGATAATGCATTTCAGGCAAAAGCCACCTTGCAAAGCATCATTGATAACTATACAGGCGGGGAATTAAAGCAGGTTGCCCAGGACAAGCTGAATGCGATATTGGAAGAAGAGAAGGCGAAACAGAAAGTTGAAATAGTTTCCGATACGGGAGCAACGTTGCAGGAAGATACGACCGAAAGCATAGAATTGGTTGTACCGTCAGATACGACTGATGAAAATGAAAACGAATGAAGAAAACTGATATATCACTTCATTGCAAGGAAATTCGGAGCCATGCGCGTTTGCCGCTGACGAAGCAATCCTGTTATAACCCTTTTATCCAGGGAATTGCTTCGCTTCATTTCATTCCTCTCGCAATGGCGTTTTTATCTTTATTTCATTCAAACGTTCTGCTTGCCCAGAAAGACCTCAAGCCCGAAGAAATTGAAGTGGTGAAAGATTACACTCCGTTTCTTGCAGATGCCGTCAAGATGAATTTTCCGGCAGAGATCCCCGACAGGGCATCTTCAGGAAAGCTGGATTTGATTTACTCCGCGCCAGAGAAAAAAATTACCGTACCGTTTGAACCGGCACCGCTCAAGCCGCTCGCCATCGCCAAAGAGAAGCCGGAGAAATTTCCGATGAACTATTTCAGGCTTGGCTTTGGCACTCAGTGGAGCCCGTTGTTCGAAGCTTTATGGAATGACGGCAAATATGAGAAATACAATTACGGATTTTTTGCAAAGCATTTTTCATCACGCAGCCCGAAGCTCGACTTCCAGGACCACAGCGAAAACCATATCGGGGTTTTCGGCAACTACTTCTCCAAAAAAGCAAAGTTCAGTTCCGACCTGTTTTACCACCGCGAATGTGTCCGCTATTACGGGTATGACCATGACACCATTGCCTATGTGAAGGATGACGTGAAGCAGCATTACGATAATTTCACATGGAAAGCGGCTGTATCCGGCATCCAGAGCAGGAAATCATTCGATTACTCCATCCGCTTCGGATACACCCACTACGGCTCAAGGAGCGACATCAAAGAATCCAATCCGTGGCTGAAAGTTTCCTTGCAAAAGGTTTTCAAAACAAAACACTTCGTCACGCTGAACATGCTGGAAGACCACTCCCTGTTTAAAAGGGACAGCAGCGCCAGCCGGAACATTTTCAGCATTAAGCCGATGTATGAGTTCAACGACCAGATATGGCGCGTGTTTGGCGGGGTGGACCTCGCATGGGAGAACAATATCTTCCATTTTTTCCCTGAGTTGGGGTTCGAGCGCTCCTTATATGAAAAATATATTGTAACCTACAGCGGATGGCGGATGGAACTGAGGCGCACCAGCTACCAGGTGCTTACCGGTGTGAATCCCTGGCTGGGTGAAAATTTTGAATTGCACAATCTATGGTTCGAAGACCGCTACATCGGCTTCAAAGGAACCGTCAGGGATTTTTCCTACGACCTCCGCTCGGCTCAAAAGCTGGTAAGGCGCCATCCCCTGTTCGTCAATGACCCTGCCGATATGAAAAAGTTCACGGTTGTTTACGACCCGAAAACGATCATCCTTCATCTTCACGCAGAACTGTTCTATCATATAACCCAGGATTTAGATCTGAGCGCCACGCTGGAATATAACCACTACGAAATGGACGAGGAGGAGGCAAAGCCCTGGCACCTACCCAACTTCGTTTTCGATTTCAATACGCGCTATACCATTAAAAAGAAAGTATTCCTGTCGCTTGACCTGCTTGCGCGCGATGGCGTGGTTGCGAAGCTTCCCGATGGCAGCGCTGTCAGCATGGGCGGCACTTGCGATGTCAACCTTGGTGCCACCTACCAACACAACAAGCACTTCTCATTTTTCATCACGCTCAATAACCTCGCCTCCATCAAGTACGAGAAATTCTACATGTACCCGTCCTATGGGTTCAACGGACTGGCGGGGGCAACGTTCACTTATTGAAATTGTGGGTCATCAGGCAAACAGGCGAAGGACAGTTTTGCTTCTTGCAGTTTGCGCTTGGTCATTTTTCATCGGGCGTGTTTCGGGCGCTGGCGGCATAACTTGCGCTAACTTCATCCATCCGTGACAAAACAACTTGCCGTTATCACTATGGTCTTGCCTTTTACTGTGATCACGCGGGGTGTGTGCCAGGAGATAACCGTTTATAACACGCTCAATTCCTCCATGCCCGACAACACTGTCCGCTCAATAACTGCAGCAGGCAGCGGTGCGCTGTGGATTGGCACCGACTGGGGGCTGGCGAAGCTGGAGGATAACGCATGGACTAATTATAATATGTCAAATGCAGGTCTCCCGGACAATTCCATCCGCAGCATCGCGGTGGATGCGCAGAACAGGATTTGGGCAGGCACGTTCTTCGGAGGACTGGCGCTGCTGGAAAATGATACGGTCACCGCGGTTTACAACAGCCTCAACTCCCCGCTGCCGGATGACCACGTGCGGGCGATTGCCTTTGACACCGCTGGCGCATGGATCGGCACCTCTGGCGGGCTTGCCTATAAGCGCGACACCGCCTGGCTGGTTTATCAAACCGCCAACTCCATCCTGCGATCAGACAACATCGCATCAATCCTTATTGATCAGTACCATCGCGTTTGGATAGGCACCGTGAATGGGGGCTTGGTGATGATTGATGACACGATATGGACGCTCTATCGCAATGATAATTCCGGGCTGCCGGACAACACCATTCTCGATATGGCTGCTGATTCTGAAAACAATATCTGGATAGCTTCGCCTGCGGCTGGGCTTACGGCTTTCAACGGCAGCGACTGGCTCAACTTCAACATTGCTACCTCCAATTCGCCAACCAACAGCTATAATGGAGTTGCACTCATCAATGATGTGAAATATTTGTCATCCATCGCAAGCGGGTTGGTGGTTTATCGGGGCGGCATTGTGTGGGAGCAATATGATACTGCCAATTCAGCGATGCCGCAGGATGAGTTGCTTTGTATCGAGGCTGGTGATTCCGGATGCGTGTGGATCGGAACGCTCAACAGTGGGCTGGTGAAATTTTGCGAACCCGACACATCAATATCGGTTGTGACTCCGCTGCTTGCCGAAATATCGGTCTTTCCTGTTCCGGCAACATCCGTCTTGAATGTTCGCCTTTCCGATATTTCTTCAATGCAGGCGAATATCTATGATGTTGAAGGCAAAAAGGTGGCAACAAAAAAAATTGCCGGTGCCGGTTCAACGGAAATTCCGATCGGAAATCTTGCAGATGGGATTTATTTTTTGGAAGTGGTTTTGGCGGAAGGGAAGGAGGTGTTCAAGTTTGTGAAGGTGGAAGGAAGCCGGTAATCTCGATTATTCAATCACAACTTTCTTCACAATTCGTTCTCCGCTGCTGAGAATAATGTGGCAGAAATAGATGCCTGATGGAAGGTGTTGGGTGTTGAGGGTGGCTTGTTGGGTGTTGGGCTGAAAGCGCATTGATAGCACTTCATTCGCTGCCAAGCCAAACAGGCGGATTGATTGCAGATGTAATGAAGGATTGCTCAATGAGATTTGGAGAAGGGAATGGGTGGGGTTGGGAGAAATAAAAACGTTACTGTTAGCAACTTCATCAATGGATGTGTAGATGATTTGCTCGCAATCTTGCTGATTCCAATCTTCATAATAGTAATAGTGTTCATTTATGTACTTTCCAACCATAGAATCCTCATAACATCTTAAGGGGGCAGCAAAGTAGTCATTATCTGAAGTTGGAAACATTGAGTACTGATGACCAATCTTTTCAATTACCCATCCCGTGAATTCAGTTGCTATACCTGGGCTGTTATAAAACTGCATTTTTAGAACATGCCCATTTACATTTATTGAACTTACCGAGTCTACCATCACTTTTTTTGCACCCCCGTTTTCACTGGGAAAACAACCAAGTTCGAATGTGTCACCCGCAGAGGCATTAAAATCATAAAGCAAACAAAATCTTGAGGAGTCATTATCATAATAGTAAACTTGATTACTATCATAGTGCATAAATAAAAATTCCTGATTGTTGTTCCAATGGTTCATTTTGCTCAGCACTTTGCAAGGTTGTCCATTAATGGTAGTATCTCCTACGGATTCAATTGTAGTATATGACTTCAGATATGGGTTAACAGTGGATTGCCTATAATGCCAAATTGCTCCGGTTGGCGCCCAATCCTGGGATGAACAAATAAAAGGAAGAAGAAAAAATAAATGGAAAAGGACCAATCTCATGGGTTCTTTTTTTTCTATCCCAATTTACTGCTTTCTTTCATAATTATTGCCAAATAACCTCCCTCTGGGGGCTGTGCTTCAATATTGTTCTGACAAAGAAAAATTGTCTTAAGAATCTGCATTTCTTAAATTCGTACACGGTAGCTTCAATCTTGCCTGTAAACCGCTGATGAAAAGGATTTTTCTTTCAATTGCCTTTCTTCTTTCTGCCGCAACCATCCTCCATGCGCAGCAGGAAACCTGCTTCACCGATGAAGCAGTTAACAATTTAAGAGCAAGGAATCCCGCTTATGATGCGGAGATGGCTGCATGGAAGAATATAATTGCTCAAATCGCACAGCAGTCGCCTTCAGCCGCAGGCAGCCGCGGGCAGCTTTATTCGATACCGATTGTGTTTCACATTATCCTCACCAGCCAGTCGCAAATCAATTCTGTCCGGTCGCAGATAGCCGGGCAGTTGGCTACGCTCAACAGGGACTTCAGGAAGCAGAATTCAGACACCACCTCCATCCGCGCTATCTTCAAGCCGCTGGCTTCGGATATTGAAATCGAGTTTTGCCTTGCCACCCGCGACCCGAACGGCAATACGACTACGGGCATCCAGGAGCGCGTCACCACCCATGCCGCATGGGATCCGGATGCCGAGGGCGATGACATGAAATATTATTCAAACGGTGGTCTTGATGCATGGAACACCAACAAATACGTCAATGTGTGGATCGTTGACATCGCAGGTGGCACGAGCAGCGGCATTGCAGGCTACGCCTATATCGGCTCGCAATGGATTCATGGAGATCCTGCAGATGGCATTGTGCTGGACTACTCCCTTGGCTTTGGATCGGGCGATCGCTCTCTCTCGCATGAAGCAGGTCATTATTTCGGGTTGTACCATACGTGGGCTGATTGCAGCGATGACGATGGTATCAGCGACACTCCCTTAAGCAGCGCTCCAAATTACGGGTGCAACTACAATTCCAACACCTGCAACACCGGCACGGGCGATCTGCCCGACCAGATTGAAAACTACATGGACTACTCCAATTGTCCCGCGATGTTTACCGCTGAACAGAAAACGGTGATGCGAAATATCCTCACGGGCGCGCGGGCTTCACTTATCACGAACAACCTCGGTTGCCAGGCAGTGAACGTGAAGCCGGACGCTGACTTCTCCGCGTCATCAACCACGGTATGCCCCGGAAGCGCGGTGACGTTTACGGATAATTCGCTGAATGTCCCCACGTCATGGACATGGACATTCCAGGGAGGCACCCCGACCTCTTCAACGCAGCAAAACCCGGTTGTTACCTACCCGGCAGCAGGGGTTTATACTGTTACGCTTACCGCCACCAATGCGTACGGTTCCGATACCGAAACAAAAACGGGATACATCACCGTTGGAACCGGAGGAACGCAAACGCTGCTGTCTGAAAATTTTGAAGGAACATTTCCGGGAACGTGGGGCATTTTAAATCCCGACAACGGGTTCACATGGGAATCCGCCACCATTGCCGGAAGCTTACCTGGATCGAAGGCTCCGCGTGTCAATTGTTACAACTACTCCGGAAGCGGTCAGCGTGACGGACTTATTTCTCCGGTGATTAATCTTTCAGGAAGCACGCAGGTTTCGCTCACATTCAATTATGCTCACCGCAGGTATTCTTCCAATGAACATGATTCGCTGATTGTATATGTTTCCACGAATGGAGGAGCGTCTTATCCCGCGAGAGTTTACGCCAATGCGGAAAGCAACGCCTCGGGCGCCAACTTCGCCACCGGAAATATTACAACGGCTGACTTCGTGCCGTCATCGTCTTCAGAATGGTGCGCTGCAAGCTCCACGGGCGTCACGTGTCCTGTGATTAATCTTGCTGCTTACAGCGGGCAAGCCAATTTCCGGCTGAAGTTTGAGGTGGTGAACGATAATGGAAATAATATCTACATAGATAATGTGTTGCTGACGGGAGTATGCAGCGCCCCCGCTCCGGCACCGGTTGCCAATTTTACGGCTGACAATACATCGGGCTGCGATGCAGTGAATGTGAACTTCACTGACTTGTCAACCAACAGTCCCACGTCATGGACATGGCAATTTGCGGGAGGAAGTCCGAATAGCTCATCGGTGCAAAATCCAAGCGTGTCTTATAACAACTCCGGAGTTTACAGCGTGACGCTCACAGCATCCAACGCTAACGGAAGCAACACCAAAACAGTAAGCGGTTATATTAATGTTTATGAGAGCCCATCGGCATCTGTCGCTGAAACAGATGTCAGTTGTTTTGGATTTAATAATGGGAGCGCTTCATTGGCGGTGAGCGGGGGTACCGCTCCGTTCACCTATTCATGGTCGAACGGTTCAACAGTGCAGAATATCAGCAACCTCGCTCCCGGCAATTACACTTCTACCGTAACAGATGCTCATCAATGTTCAGCAAATGCTGGCGTGACGATAACCCAGCCGGTTGCGCTGCAGGCATTTGTTGGTTCAACGAATGTAAGCTGCTACGGAGGAAACAATGGCAGTGCCACTGCGAGTGCGTCCGGTGGAACATTGCCCTATAATTATTCATGGTCGAATGGAGCTGCGGGCAACGCAATCAGCAATCTTGCCGAAGGTTCGTATGGGGTGACGGTTACCGATGCCAACGGCTGCACCGCCACGATTCAAGTTGTTGTCACGCAGCCCGCGCAGATAACAGTTACCGCTTCTCCTGACGCGACCATACCGGCTGGAGGCAGCGTCAATCTTAGCGCTTCAGGATGCGGCACCTGCACGTCATATAGCTGGAGCCCGGCTGCGGGAGTAAATAATTCCAACATTCAAAATCCGGTTGCGTCACCAACGGTGACTACAACATACACCGTAACCGCTGCCGACAACAACGGATGCACAGCGAGCGACAACGTACAGATAACGGTCAATCCGGTTATTATCATTTCCGGGAAAATCCTTACGGAGACAGGACAGGCGGTGCCAACGGCTACGGTGAATCTTTCCGGCACAAGCGCGAATAGCTTTGTGACCGCGTCAGACGGAAATTATTCGTTTAACATTCCATCTCCCGGCAACTACACCATAACTCCCTCAAAGAACAATGATGTTGCCCGCGCTAATGGAATCACCACGCTCGACATTCTGCTGATTCAAAATCAGATTTTATCGGTTCAAAACCTGAGTTCGCCCTACAAGATGATTGCGGCAGATGTGAACGCATCGTCAGGTATTACGACAATTGATATAGTGCTCATCAGGGCGGTCGTGCTTGCAACCGCGCAGTCGTTTCCGGGAGAGAAGCTGTGGGCGTTTGTCAATTCTGACTTTGTTTTTGCCAATCCGCAGAATCCATATTCTTATGAAAACTATAGAAGCTACAACAATCTTAATTCCTCACAGATCAATCAAAACTTCTTAGCCGTTAAACTGGGAGATGTGAACAACTCTTGGAATCCAGCCTTTCTGAAGGCAGAGGCAGTTGGCGAAGTGCATTTTAATATGGAAAAATTTAATGCTATGCAGGGAGATGAAATTATTGTTCCTGTGCGGGTGAAGGATTTTAGCAACATTGCCGGATACCAGTTCACCCTGTCATGGGACGCAACTGTCTTGTCGTTGCTTGACGCCCAAAATGTTTCTTTGAAGGGATATTTTGGAAACAACCGGATCAATGATGGCTTGCTCACCACTTCATGGAATGATGACCTGGCACAAGCTGTGACGCTCCAAGATCATGAAGTTGCATTTGAACTGAGATTTAAAGTGATTGGCGGTTCCGGTACCAGTTCGATCGTTTCCATCGGCTCGGAGCTGACTGCATCGGAAGCTTACAACGAAAGTTTTGAGTTGTTGAACATTATTCCAATCAGCGGTATGGTAAAAGTTGGCGATGTTTCTTCCATTGTTCATCATCCATCATCGATCCTGAATCTCCGCGTTCAACCCAATCCTTTCAGCAGTTCAACCAGCATCACGTTCAGCCTTTCGAAAGATGAAACCGTGAGCATTGAGATTTATGATTTGTTCGGTAGAGAAGTGAAAACAGTTCGCTCATATTTCACGGCAGGTGAACAGCAAATTGAATGGACGGGTGCTGATGACTTCGGGAATATCCTAAGCCTCGGATCATATCATGTTAAACTGGCTGCGGGCAGTTATACGGAAGCATTGAAGGTGGTGCTGGCAAGATAAGTTTCTACTCGAACTTAATACTCAGCTTTTCGAGTGCTTCACCGATGGGTATTGCAAAAGCCAAGCCTTCGATACCGTCACCTTTTATCTTTGACACTACTACACCAACCACTTCACCGTTATTTGTAAGTAAGGGACCTCCGCTGTTACCCGGATTGATGGTTACGTCCGTTTGGATATAGTTATTTTTTACATCATGATCGTCTTCCAGTTCCCTTTTTCCGCTGATTATTCCTTTGGTAACTGTTTGTCCTAATTTAATGTCGGCTGGAGTTCCAATTGCAATCACTTCTGAACCAACGGTTGTCAATTCTACACTGCTATTTATCGCTAAAGGTTTGAACCCGCTGCCGGAAATCTTCACCAGCGCCACATCCCTTTCCTGATCGGTTTTTACCACCTTGCCTTCCATGCTAAATCCATTGTCGAAAATTATTTCAATTTCTTCTGCCCCCGCAACAACATGATCGTTGGTGAGGATGTATCCATCCTTGCCGATTACAAAGCCGCTTCCATGAGCAATGCTGCTTGTTTTCACCGTCACCACAGACCCAATCACTTCTTTTATCATTTCTCCATAACTGCCGTATTTTGTTGCAGTAATTTTTGGAAGTGTAGTTACTTCTTTGGCTGCTGATGAACCCGAACTTCCGCTTTTTACCATCTCCTGAAACTCGCTGTTTGACATCAAGCCAACCAAAGCATCCTGCATTGCTAAAATCAATTCATCATCGAAACTCAAGTCCATTTTAGAGTCTGAATAACCTCCTGCGGGAATGGTTGAGACAACTTTTTTCTGATTTACGTTATAAACTGACCAGTTCATCAGAACACTGACCTGAAACCCGGAGCCTCTCGTATCTTTTCCAAACGCGGCTATCTCACCTGCTACCACTAGATCCGGAGCGTCTCCTTTTTCTTCAAAAATTGCATTGGTGCCTACGATCCGGTAACCCCAGTCAGACATCGTCTTGGACATAGGTTTCGTCCACTTGGGATCATCGAAATTTTTTGGGGGAACATAGGATGACCCTCCGAACGGATTATATGTGGAATAGCCTGTACCGAGTTTTCCACTCGCGTCAACAATTTTAGCGAATTCAATTTTCTTGGTTTTCGTTTCTGCAGGCAGCTTGTTAACTTTTTGAAGGGTTACTGTAACTGCCGCGCCTTTCTTTACGATGTCTTCCACTTTTTCACCGTACGTTATATAACCTTTTTTAGCTGCAACGACAAAATCACCTGGTTTCTCCTTAACTTTTAAAGGTGAGCTTACCAGGGCGCCAGTCAAAGTCATTTCCGATTCCGGTACGACAGTAAGTTTTGTTTGTGCAACGCTCAAAAAGGTTAGAAAAACAAATGCACCTGTTATTTTCAGATTCTTCATACGATTGGGTTTTAAAATTTCTCAACAAAGGTAAAAAACTTCCTCTGTGTTACACCCCGGCAAGGTCACTTTTATTTTAGCAGGCTTCTCAGCATCCGGTAATAGCCTTAATTTGAGCCACTACATCCTCCAAACTTTTTGCTTTAATCAGTTTATCCCGTTTTGAATTGTCAATCGCACTTCCTGCTAATTGCTCGCTCCAACCTCCCAATCCGGAATAGCAAATGACGGGTTTGTTCAACTGCCAGGCAAACGCTATTTCAGACAATGTTCCCGCTCCACCGCCTACCGCAACAACCACGTCTCCGGTGCTCACCACAAGCTGGTTTCTGGCAATGCCCAATCCGGAAGGGATGATGATGTCGCAATAGTTGTTTGCATCTGCTTTGTTCAATGTCGGTAAAATCCCGATGGTGCAACCCGTTTTATATTTTGCGGACTGCCTTGCGCCTTTGCAGACTGCCTCCATCGCCCCTCCCATTCCTCCGCACACAATGAAATAGCCTTCGTCAACCAGCGCTTTTCCCAGATTAACGGTGAAATCATAAATTTCAGATGAACAGCTTTTGTCGTTCGGTCCGATGACGGAAATAATTTTTATGTTATTCATGTGTTGTATACCGAAACAACTCAGGTTTTCGAATAATTGAACTGAGAAATGTTCGGTATTAACCAAGAGTACGTCTCTTTCCTTCGGAAATTCGACTACTCTTGGTATAATCTTCGCTAAATTTCACAATTACAATTGAAATGATGAAAACGCTTTTGCTTCCGCTTGCTATTTTCGCATTGGCATCATCAAACATGGATTTGGATCGCGCTGAAAAGAAACAGTTCATGCTCGTTGTGCAGGGCGGGGCGGGGACAATCGTGAAGAACGATCCTGAACGTGAAGCCGCTTACAGGGAGAAACTGAAAGAAGCAATGCTCGCGGGTTACGATATTCTCGATAAAGGCGGCTCTGCAATTGATGCAGTGGAAAAAGTAATAATCATTCTGGAAGACAGCCCTTTGTTCAATGCAGGCAAGGGTTCCGTTTTTACAAATGCCGGGACCAATGAAATGGACGCTTCCATGATGGATGGACGCACGCTGGAAGCCGGTGCAGTATGCGGAGTCAAAACAATAAAGAATCCCATCAGGGCTGCAAGGTTGGTGATGGAAAAATCGCCTCATGTGATGATGTGCGGGGAAGGCGCTGATGAGTTTGCCGGAAAGCATGGATTGGAAATCGTTGATACATCTTATTTTTTTGATGAATACCGCTACAAGCAGTGGCAAAAAATTAAAGACCAGGAACAAAATAAGCTGGATCACCCGGATGACGGCAAGGACGGCAGAGGAGCGGTTCCGGCTTCAGATGAAAAGAAGTATGGAACTGTAGGCGCGGTCGCACTCGACAAAAGCGGAAACCTTGCTGCAGCGACATCCACCGGAGGCATGACCAACAAACGTTACGGAAGGGTAGGGGATTCCCCAATCATCGGCAGCGGCACCTATGCTGACAATGCAAGCTGCGCGGTGTCATGCACCGGACATGGCGAATATTTTATCAGGACGGTAGCAGCCCACAGCGTTTGCGATTTGGTGAGATATAAAAACTATCCGGTGGAGAAAGCCGCCCAGGAAGTAATGGACAAAATCAAAAAGCTCGGTGGTGATGGAGGAATGGTTGTTCTTGACAGTAAGGGAAATTTCGCAATGCCCTTCAATACTCCCGCCATGATTCGCGGCTATGTGAAAGAGGACGGAAGTCCGGTAGTGGAAATATTTTGATCAGCGCAGTTCGCAGCGTAAAATATGGTTGTCAAGCACAGCGCCTATCAACAGGGTGTTTCCCGCGACTGCCGCAACGCTCGAAGCGGAAATTTCTTCGCCTTGGTTTAAATAAATTTCTTCGAGTATAAAATTCCCATTGCTCTCTTTTTTAATCTTTATGACCTGCGAAGGCGCAAGCCTGCTGGTGTCTTTGGCGTGTTTTACAAATGTCAGCAACTGCGGATGACAAGCCACCCACAGGTTACCGCTTTCATCCAGTTCTATGTTATCCACTCCTGTATTTAAGTTTATTTCTTTTTTAAATGAAAGCTTGCCGCTTGAAATTTCATGGTCGTAAACGAGAATGCGTTTCCCGATGCAAGCCGCCACATACAGTTCCCTCCTGTCGCGGCTGATGTTGATGCCATTGGCATAAGCGAGTTTTTCAGCCGCAATGGAAAATTCTTTGCCGTCAAAATAAACTACGTTTGATTTTGCCAGTTGCAGATATTCTTCGAATGTCTTGCCAAGTTTGGAGTGTGAACCGTGGTCGTTGGTGAAGAAGAAACGGTGCTCGTCAACGGCAGCCACATCATTGGGGCTGATGATGAGAGGCGAGTCTGCAAAAGTCCGGAGCAGCGAGAGGGTGGTATCATCAAGGAACTGAAAAAGGAGGATGGAATGTCGTCCTCCTGTGTGATCCACCGCATAGAGGTATGCTTGTCCTCCGGGAGTTTTGAAGTACGATATTCCATGCGGATGGATTTCGTTTTCAGGAGTCCGCTTCACTAATATCGGAGATCGTGCCGGACTATCAAGATAAAGTGCGTAAAACCCTCCAAGCCCCTTCCGTCCGTTCAAAGTTGCAAAACGGTCATCAGCGCTGATGTAGGCAATGCGCTTCTCGTGATCAATGGTAATGTCTTCTCCTCCAACAATTCCGGAAATCTTGCTGACCGATCCGTTAAAATGCGGCTCTATCTTTTTGAATTCACCGGCATCCTTCAAAGTATTGACGACAAAGCCGGCAATCAGCAGCATCGTAATTCCTGCTATTAAAAGAACTCTTTTCATGGATAAGTTTAAAGTCTAATGGTCGTTGGTCATTGGTCATTGGTCGTTGGTCATTGGTCAAAAGATCAAAGACCAATCTTACGTCTAACAGATAAAGTCTAAAGTTATACCGAAACAACTCAGGTTTTCGAACAATTGAACTGTAGAATGGTTGGTATTAACCAAGAGTACGTCTCTTTCCTCCGGAAATTCGACTACTCTTGGTATAACTTTGAACATTAGACATTAACCTTGATTATTCTCGGCATCATCCCATCGCGTTACGGTTCTGCCAGATTTCCCGGCAAGCCGCTTGTCATCATCAAAGGGAAAAGCATGATTCAGCGGGTTTATGAGCAAGCGTCCAAATCGCAGTCGCTTGCAAAAGTGGCGGTTGCAACCGATGACGAGAGGATTTTCAATCATGTGAAAGGGTTTGGCGGAGCGGTGGTGATGACTTCATCGAGGCATCAAAACGGAACCGAGCGTTGCGCAGAGGCGCTGTCGCTGATACAAGGGGAATACGATGCTGTAATAAACATTCAAGGTGACGAGCCTTTCATTCAGCCCGCGCAGATTGATTTGGTGGCTGAATGTTTGAACGAAGGCGCACAAATCGCCACGCTGGTGAAGCAGATTACAAACCGGGAAGAATTGGAGAATGCTTCTATCGTGAAGGTAGTAGTTAAAAATACAGAGGCGGTTGGTTTCAGCCGGAAATTGATTTCAAAGGAGAATGCTTCATTCAGGCATATCGGCATTTACGGTTATAAAGCCGCTGTATTAAAAGAAATCGCACAACTCCCGCCTTCTCCCCTTGAAAAAATACATTCGCTTGAACAACTGCGCTGGATGGAGAACGGATATAAAATAAAAGTAAAAGAAACCGCGTGCGAAACGCCCGCTGTTGATACGCCCGATGATTTGGAGAGGATATTGAATGGTTTGAAGTTTGAAGTTTGAAGTCACCCAGACTCCAAACTTCAAACTCTAAACTTCAAACTATGTTAGTGTGCAGCGAGGTACTCCGCTACGCCTTCATGCGTTGCTTTCATCCCTTCCTTGCCTTCCTCCCAGTTAGCGGGGCAGACTTCACCTTTTTCTTCATTGAATTGAAGCGCCTTCACGATCCTGATGGCTTCATCAACATTTCTGCCCAAAGGCATGTCGTTAACCAGTTCATGACGGACAATACCTTTTTTGTCAATGAGGAACAAGCCGCGGTATGCCTGCGGAGCGCCTGTAAACACCACGTTGCCGTCTTCATCGGTGTCATACTCTCCGGCAAGCACGCCATAATTCATGGATATGGTTTTTGAAAAATCCGCAACAAGCGGATAAGTCACCCCTTCAATGCCGCCCTGATCTTTCGGGGTTTGCAGCCATGCCCAGTGCGAGTGGTGCGAGTCAACAGAGCAACCCACTACTTTCACGCCAAGCTTCTCAAATTCCTTCAGCCTTTCCTGGAAGGCATGGATCTCCGTGGGACACACGAAAGTGAAATCCATGGGGTAAAAGAAGAAAATCACATAGCTTTTCCCTTTGTATTGCTCGAGGGAAAAGTTCTCTACAAATTCGCTGCCGTTCACAACGGCAGTTGCCTTGAATGCAGGCGCTTTTTTTCCTACTAATGCCATAAATCAGTTTGTTTTTGGGTTATGAAATATGCCATGCAACAGCCTCTTGTAGATTTTAGTTGCATTAAGCATGGAATTCTTCAAAATTATGCTCAAAGCGGGATAAAACCCATAAAGGGGGGCATCACCTCAATGAAAGAATAAAATTCATTGTATCCGCCCCGTCTGCATAATCCGGCAATTGCGGTTTCTGGGAATCACCGAACGGAACAGCCGCGTCAATGCTGTTTGATACCACGCACTGAATATCATCTTTACAAGATCTCAGGGCAGCTTTCACTTCATCTATTGTCCGGTAATATTCAAAATTCAAAGTAGCAATAGGGGAAGAGAGAGCTTTATTTTCCTGCAGCAATAAAAAGCCGGAATTGAAATGAGGCGTTTTATTCATGATATGAAGCGTGAGGTTGTAGTCAAAATTATTTTTATAACCGTTATGAGACAATAATGATTGAAAAGGCTGAAGCGCTTCGAACAGGAAATTGAAATCATAATCCTTCGGAACATGCAACTTTGAAACACTGCGGCATCCCAATCCGAAATAAAGAAAGATATCATCGCCAAGCTTCAGCAGTTCATCTTTTGTTTCCCTGCCGGTCAGCACTGCCACCGAGTTTCGATTTTTCCGGATGATATGCGGATGTTTTCCGAAGTAGTATTCAAAGTGGTGTGCTGAATTATTGCTGCCGGTGGCGATGACGGCATCAAAACCTTTCAATTGCTCGGTGAACTCAAACGTGCCGCGGAACTCCGGCTCAATATCGCAGAGCCGTGTCATCAAAAGCGGCAGCAGCAGGCGGTCTTTAGACGACATCTTGATAACGGCAATATTTCCGGTGGTCAAAACGCAAAGCAAATCATGGAACCCTGCCAGCGGAACATTGCCCGCCATCACGATGCCGATGCGCTTGCGCGGATGGTTCAGCGGGATTTCATATTTTGAAATCCAATTCCTCAGTTTTTCCGCATCAAGATAATTTTCTGCAATGGCTTTCAGGGCATAACGCATGTCGGGAACGGTGAACCACTTGTTATGGAGTGATGCATTATGCAACGTTTCTTTCAGCCCGGAATGATCGGATAAAATGTACCTGCCAAGTTCAGAAAGCGCTGTGATGCGCTGCTTCAAACCTGCTTCTGCTTTCAAAATTCCGCTCGCCACTGTCAATATTATTTATAATTTTGGGCGCGACAAATTTAACCAAAGCATACCCCAACATGGCAATCAAGATCACTGAAGAATGCATCAACTGTGGCGCGTGCGAGCCGGAGTGTCCGAATAATGCGATTTACGAAGGTGGCGTTGAATGGGCTTTTGCCGATGGCACCACCGTGAAAGGACCTGTTGTGCTATCGGATGGAACAACTGTTGACTCAGAGCAGAAACAACCACCGATTTCCAACGACTACTATTATATCACTCCCGAGAAATGCACCGAATGTACCGGCTTCCACGAGGAGCCTCAGTGCGCTGCCGTATGCCCGGTTGACTGCTGCGTTCCCGATCCCGATCATGTTGAAACGAAGGAGCAGCTTCTTGCGAAGAAGGAGAAGATGCACTTGTAACTTTCAGAACCGGTTTAACTAAAGCTTGGTGAATTCGAATATCCCGCAGCCATAGTGGCATCCGAAGTTTCGTGCAACGCCCATATCTGTAAGCGCTACGCTTTCATGAAGGTTTCCATTATCGTCAACAAATGAAAATGTATCTAAACGATATTTTTCTTCAAACAATTTCAAAAGATAGCTAATGCTGAAAACGCGCTGACCATTGAACTCAATGCGTTGCGTACCAATGGGAGCTGAGAAATAAAATCTGCCTCCCCTTTTTAATACGCTGTAAATATTATTGAGTCCTTTGACGTGTCCGTAGGCGTCAATGGGATCGTTGTATCTTCCTAATCCGAAATGCTCGATCGCGTGCAGGCTTGAAATGGAGTCGGTGTAATCAATAAGGTCAGGTTGGAGGTTCATGAAATCAGCTTGAATGAACCTGATGTTTGGAACTTTGCAGGCAACCTGCCTGATGTCAATTATTTCAATTTCCCTGAAAGCCGCAACATGCGCTACGAAGCCGTCTGTTCGGGAGCCGATGTCAACGTGCCTGACGGGGCGATTTTGATAGATTTTTTTTGCTATAAGAAGATCCTGGTGAAAATAGTGTCCGGACAGTGTGCCTCCCGGAGAGTAGCGCTCATTCAATATTGGGAGCCATCTGGTAATTGGAAATTGTTTGTCTCCTTCCAGTTGCTTTTTCAATTTTCTCAAATCCCTCAGGAAAAACCTCAGACCGGTTATATTATCTGCGGCAGTTCTATAAGAGAACCCCAAAAAGGACAAAACGTCATTTACTTTCATCAGAGGAGCCGATTATTACAGCTAAAGATTAAAAGGAGCTACTTTTCCCACAGCGACTTCAGAACAAAGATGCTATTGATGTTGGTGTCGGCATAATAAATATAGCCTTCAGATTGGAGGAACGCAATAATGCCCGTTTGCTTTACGCCCCTTCCCCTTTCTGAGAAAGTTATTGTTTCAACGCAGATCACTTTCGGAGCTTCATGTTTGAAGTTAATATTTTTAATAAGCGTTTCATCCAATCCTTCCACGTCAACAGAAAGAAAATCCGGTGGTTGTCCGTGGAGATGCCGGGTCACCAGGTTGGAATAGGTATCAGCTTTGATTTTTACTATTTTCCTTATTTTGTACTGAGTTTCCTTCTCGCATTTCTCAGCGGCTTCTTTTGAAAACGTGTTCAGGGTTGGAGCGTTCATCACGTAAAAATCCGCTTCTCCCGGTTCGATTCCTATTCCGATATTCAGGTTGACGTCATGCGGGCGCTCGGAGGGGAATGGTCTGAATAATTCAGGGTCAGGTTCCACGTTTATTCCCCTGCTCCCGCTTTCATAGAGCAGGGCGGTATTATTAAGCCTGAATGGATGATGCGCACCGATGTCAATGTAAACGGGATTCGCAATACCCACGGCATCAAAAACATATTTCACAATGAGATCTTCTCCGCATTGTGAATATGAAGTTTTATGAAAAGCGCTCTTCCTGCTGCGCGAAAAAGGATTGATCATTCTTTAATAAGGAAAGTTATAAAGATTTCAAACAACCGGTCTGGTTCGCAGGTAATATAAAAAATCTTTATAGTTTAAAATCCTGAACGGCTGCTCGCGTATGGCATTTCCCATCAGTTTGAGGGCTTTTCTCTTGTTGCCCATATAAAAGTCCCTGCGCGCCAGCTCACGGTAAAATAAGGACGGATCGTCCTGGTAAGGCTTCTCCCATTCGTGGATTTGGGCTTCCATGGTCCCAATTTCGTTTTGCTCGACCGGGTCGGTGCCGGTATTGCTTCTTTGTTTCAGCAGGTATTGCAATATTTTGGCGGTATGCTTTTTCCTCGGCTGGTCACTCCAGTTGCCGCCAACGCTATTGGGATTATAGCGGTAGTAATAAACAGCCGGCTTGATGTTAATGAGTTTGTATCTTTCCATGATGAGCCAGGTCCAATAGTAATCTTCCGCGCCAATGCGGTTCCAGAACTCGTTGTATTTTCCAACGGTCGTCAAAACTTCCCTCTTGAATAAAAAAGAATTTGGAATCACCGAATAATATCCTTCGAGCATGTGTTTTTGTATATCTTCCATATTGCAGAAGAAGTTAGTGCAAAACATCAGCGTTCCATCATCGTGCAGGGCGGTGAGGTTGGTGCCGCAAACGGCAAGTTGGGCGTCCCTTTCAAACTCAGCCATTTGCATTTCGAGCCTGCGCGTGTCGGAATAATCATCCGCATCCTGGAAGGTGATGAATTCACCGGTTGCAATGTCGAACAGCTTGTTGCAGGTTTTGAGATAGCCGGTGTTTTCTTCGTTCCGGAAAAACTTCAGGCGGGAATCTTTAAATGATTGAATGACTTTCACCGTCTTGTCTTTTGAAGCGTCATCCATCACGAGCAGTTCTATGTTCCTGTAAGTTTGATTCAGGATAGTTTCAATTGCCTTGCCAACGTATTTCTCAACATTATAGGCAGGCATCAGCACCGATATCTTAAACTTTTCAGACACCTTGAGAGGAGATTTTTTCGGTTAACCGGTTTGCAAACCTTCTGTCCGGATCGGCTTCGCGCGTCAATTTCATAAAATCGCTAAACTTCGGGTACATCTTTCCAAAATTATGCAGCTCTGGCGTGAACTCCTTCCCCCAATGGGGCCTGCCTTCGTGTTTTTTCATGATCCTTTCAAACAGGCTGAAGTAAGCCTGCCAGCGGTTGTCGCCATACAGATAACCTCCAATGTAGCAACTGTCACGACCATAAGCCGGGCTTAACCAGAAATCGTCTGCTTTCACAAACCTGATCTCGGTCACAAAATTCACTTTCAGGTTGTTGCGTTCGATTTCGTCACGAAGTTCCCTCAGCGCGGCTACGGCTTTTTCAACCGGAACGGAATATTCGCTCTCACGGTGTTTCGGTGGCATCGGCACGTTGAATACTTCATAGCTCTTCCCAACTCGTTTTATTTTTTTAAGATGCAGTGTCTTGATAAAACGGTTGATGGAAGGTATCCATGAAGGAAACGCAGCGCCAATCCTCAAAAGAAATGTAAAAAAGTATCTTGCTATTAAAACGCCTTCCACAAATTTCAGAAATCCTGACTGTTGTTGCGCTGGCTCCTGTGTTCTTTGATAGCGATATGTCATAAGATGTTCTACGTGCGGAAACCACCAGAATTTGACATGATCGTTATCACGCAGCAATTCCGGGAGGCGATCGAGCGCTTTTTCAAACAGCATAGGACAGGAATCTTCTTTGAGATTGAACGTATCGGTGCATTGCAAGGTCACTTCTGAAATTATTCCCAGCATCCCGAGATTAACGCGATAGGCATTCAACCGCGAACCATCTGTAATTTCTATATCTTCTCCATTTGCATTGATTACCCTCACCGCGATTATTGCTGACGAGAGGATTTGAAAGCCAATTCCGGTGCCATGCGTCCCTGTTGCCGTTGCACCGGCTATGCTTTGTTCAGAGACTGAGCCAAGATTGACCAAAGCAAGTCCGTTCTCTTCCAGTATTTTGTTAAGCTGCTTCAGCCTGATGCCCGCCTGAACGCGGATTTGTTTTTTATCCTTATCAATGCTGATAACCTTATCACAACGGTCAAGGTTGATCATGTAGTCATCGGTGCAGGCAACTGCCGACCATGAGTGCCCTGCTCCGACCACCCTGATTTTTTTACCTGCCAGGGCGGCTTCCTTCACAATTGCGGCAATGTCGCTTAATGTTTTCGGTTGAAAATATTTCTGCGGATGGCAATGTTCGTTTCCTGCCCAATTGCGAAAATGATAATCCAGGTTGCTGACCATTCCGCCCAAGATAGGTCAATCCAATTTATACCGAAACAACTCAGGTTTTTGAACCTGTGCTGCATAGTACACGATGGCATATCATCCGAAGGGGTTCCGAGTCCTTCGAACCAATCACAATTCGTTTTTTACACTTGTTTCGGGATAACACATTGGACAGATAATGCATAGAAACGCGAAGGATTCCTTCATGGGATATCCGTAAAAGAAATTTATAAAAAATTCATAGCCGAATACGTAAATAGCATTAATTTCTCCAATTTTTACAGAAAAATTTCTTTAAGTTTTTAATTTTTTAAAGTTTTCCACAAAAAATCTGCTTTTTTTACAACGGAATTGAAATTTTGTTTTATTTTAGCCGCTTCTTAAACAAAGGGAGACCTTATGCAAACAAAATCATGGCGAAGCGGCTTGCTGCTGCTGTTATTAATGCTATTCGGAACCGGTGGGGCATACGCCCAGGATGCGCCTGTGATTGATACAGGCGCCACGGCATGGATGCTCGTTTCAACCGCTCTCGTTCTGCTCATGGTGCCGGGGCTGGCAATGTTTTATGGCGGATTGGTGAGGACAAAAAATGTTCTTGGAACGATGATGCACAGCTTTGTGGCCATGGGCATCATGACTGTGCTGTGGGTGGTGTGCGGCTATTCGATGTGCTTCGGACCCAACGTGCTTGGAGGGTGGTTTGGCTGGAACAGCGATTTCGTTTTCCTCAAAGGGCTTGACGAATCCATTCTCGCTGCGGGTGTGCCCGAATATGTGTTCAGCATGTTCCAGGCGAAGTTTGCCATCATCACCCCCGCGCTGATTGCAGGCGCCTTTGCCGAGCGCGTTAAATTCAAAGCCTATTGCGTTTTCATTGGCGTGTGGGGCTTGCTCGTTTATAATCCGCTTTGCCACTGGGTGTGGGCGGGCGATGGCTTCCTGTTCAACCTCGGTGCTGCTGGCGCCATTGACTTTGCAGGGGGAACGGTGGTGCACATCTCTGCAGGCGTGAGCGGGCTGGTTGCCGTCCTGTATCTTGGAGCAAGGAGGGGCTATCCCATCACGAACATGCCGCCCAACAATATGGTGCTCACCATGATTGGCGCTGGGCTGCTGTGGGTGGGCTGGTTTGGCTTTAACGCGGGCAGCTCGATAGCCAGCGGGCTGAGCACCGCCCAGGCACTCACGGCTACGCAGGTGGCTGCAGCCTCGGGCGCCATGGCGTGGATCATCATCGAAGCGCTGCATCAGGGCAAGGCTACCGCGCTGGGCTTCGTTTCGGGCATACTGGCAGGACTGGTGGCGGTGACGCCCGCGGCAGGCGTGGTGCAGCCGGTGGGCGCCCTCGCCCTCGGCTTCTTCGCTTCACTGTTCTGCTACATGGCCATCCTAGTGAAAAACAAAATGGGATATGACGACAGCCTCGATGCCTTTGGCGTTCACGGCATTGGCGGCATTGTGGGGGCGCTGCTCCTCACCTTCTTCATCCGCCAAAGCTGGATGGATAATGCCGCCAACCTTGCGGGAGGCTCATGGGGGGTGATGCAGCAGTTGGGTGTGCAGTTTGCAGCCGTTGGCGCGGCTGTGGCATACGCAGCCATCTGCACGCTGGTGCTGGTGTTTGTTATTGACAAGGTGTTCGGCTTCCGGTCGTCACCGGAAGACGAAATGCAGGGACTTGACAGTTCCTACCACCGCGAGCACGGTTATGGAATGCTTAACCCTAATTGATGATAAAGGGCAAAGGGCAAATGGCAGTGGGCAATTTGGCAATCGGCAAAGGGCAAAGGACAAAGGACAAATTTGCCTATTGCCTATTTCATATTGCATATTGCCCTTTGCCTTTTGCATATTGCTTTTTGCATTTTCATCAATTCAAACATATTTATTTTTTAAAATGGTTTAACTTACTGCCATGAAACTAATAATCGCCATTATCAGGGAAACACAGCTCGACCAGGTGAGGGAAGCGCTGATTGAAAACGAAATCGGGCGCATCACCGTGTCGCGCGTTGCCGGACACGGGCAGATGATTGACGAGGAAATCTACAGGGGCAAGAAGGTGATACCGGGGCTGATACCAAAGGTGCGGCTGGAGATTGCCGTTAACGACCAGTTTGTTGACATCACGGTGAACACCATCATCAAAACGGTGAAGGCAAAATACGAAAATGGAAAAGGCAAGCCCGGTGACGGCAAAATCTTCATACTGCCGCTGGAAGAGTGCATCAGAATCAGCACGGAGGAAAGGGGAGGGAGGGGGATATAGGAATGACGACTCAAACGCTTCGGGCGGAATCAGAGAGTGAGGCAAATGGCAAATGCGATAATTCGGTAATCTCCCTATTCCATTTGTCTTACACTCCATAACTCACGTTATTTTGGGCATACATCTGTCATAAACACTAAACAGTAAACCCGAAACTGTTCTGTATGTTGCGTAGCCGCTATTGACTTTTGAGCAATCTTTACAGCGATATGGCGGCTAAACCTATCACAACAGGCAGCTATAGTGTTCTCATCTCCGATAATCTGGAAGATTTGTGCAATGTCATTAAGAGGTCAGATTTCACGGAGGTCTTTATTCTCGTTGACAACAACACGCTCGATTGCTGCCTGCCGTGGCTGATGGAAGCCGTTCCCTCGCTGAGAGGCTCGGTTGTTTTCCAGATTCCTTCTGGCGAAAGCTTCAAAACCATTGAAACCTGCAGCAAGCTTTGGGGCGAATTGCTCAACAAAGGTGCCGACAGAAATTCGTTGCTCCTCAACCTTGGCGGTGGCGTGATTGGCGACATGGGCGGCTTTGTTGCCGCCACATTCAAAAGGGGGATGCCTTTCATCAATATTCCCACCACACTGCTCTCGCAGGTGGATGCCACCATTGGCGGCAAGCTCGGTGTTGACTTCAACGATGTGAAAAACGCGGTGGGGCTTTTCAGTAATCCGCAGGCCGTGTTCATTCATCCTCCGTTCCTGCACACGCTGCCCGATGACGAGCTGCTGAGCGGGTTTGCGGAAATGATCAAACACGCGCTGATCAGTTCCGCAGAAATGTGGAATGAAATAAAAAAAGTTAATCCATTTAAGGTGGATGACTGGGGTCCGCTGATTGAGCGGTCATTGCTGGTGAAAAAGAAAATCGTGGAGCACGACCCGTTTGAGAAAGGTACGCGCAAGGTATTGAATTTCGGTCACACCATCGGTCACGCTTTCGAAAGCGCGGCACTCCATGCCGGGTTGAAACTGCTGCACGGTCATGCGGTGGCGATGGGCATCATTGTCGAGTCGCGCCTTTCGGTGAAAGCGCTGGGGCTGCCGAAAAAGCAGCTTGATGAAATCTGCAATTTCATTCTAAAGTATTACCGCGAGTATTTCGATTCCGGTATTTCAGAAATCAACTGGAAAGAGTGGATAAAACATGACAAGAAGAACGCTGACGGAAGGCTTAACTTTACTTTGCTGAAGTCAATAGGGAAGCCTGCTATCAACCTCAACTGCAAAGAGAAGGATATTGACGATTCGGTGAATTTCCTTAAAAGCAAATTATGAAGTACTGTGTCCGCAAAAAAGAAAAGGTCCTCAAAGGCGAAGTTCAACTGGAAGGGTCGAAGAGCATCACCAACCGCGTGATGATCATCAAAGCGCTGTGCAACGGTCAGTTCGACATGAAGAACTTCTCCACTTCCGAGGACTCGACCACTTTGCTGAACCTTATCAACTCGGATGAATACCTGCTCAATGCGAAGGATGGCGGCACCACATTCCGTTTCATGCTCGCGTACCTTGCCGTTCACGAGGGTGAAATCATCCTCACCGGCTCCGACCGGCTCATTGACCGCCCCATCGGTCCGCTGGTGGATGCGTTGAATAACCTCGGAGCGGATATCAGTTATCTCGGCAAGGTGGGCTATCCGCCTGTGCTCATCAAGGGCAAGATGCTCACCGGCAACCGGACGGACATCGAGTCGGGCATGAGCAGCCAGTTCGTTTCAGCGTTGCTGATGATCGCACCTATTTTGAAAAATGGTTTGATCGTCCGCATCAAAGGAGACACGGTTTCGAAATCATATATTGAAATGACGCTGAATGTCATGAAGCATTTCGACATCAGGTACGACTGGTCACAGAGCGTCATCAGCATTCCCCGCCAGCAATATACTGCGCATGACTATACCGTTGAAGGCGACTGGAGTGCGGCATCCTATTACTATGAGATGGCGGCTTTTGCGGACGAAGTGGACCTGAAACTGATGGGACTTAACCGCATGAGTTCACAGGGAGATGCGGTGATCGTGAAGATGATGGAACAGTTTGGCGTGATGACCAATTACATTGACAACGGGCTTCATCTCACTAAAAAAGATAATGTCCGCCCGCGCTATTTTGAATATGACTTCAAGAACTGCCCGGACATCGCACCAACGCTTTTGGCAACTTGCGCAGGTCTCAATCTTCCGGCAAGGATTTCGGGGGTGGCGCATCTGAAGATCAAAGAGTCTGACCGAATGGGCTGCATGCAGACGGAATTGGCGAAGCTGGGATTTGAACTGAAGAACAACGACTCCCGCTGGACATTGACTCCGCCTTCAAACGGACACCTCGATAAGGAAGTCGTTTTCAAAACTTACAACGACCACCGCATGGCAATGAGCCTTTCTCCGCTCGCTTTCATTCGCGATGAAGTGCTGATTGACAATCCCGCTGTCGTGAGCAAGTCGTACCCGAAGTTTTGGGACGACCTTAGAAAATTAGGTTTTGAAGTAGGTCCTCCCGTTAAGGAAAAGGAAGCCGTGCTCTCCTGAACTCAGCCATTATTACCCCTGCCGCCACTGCGGCATTCAATGATTCCGCCTTTCCGAATTGAGGGATGCTGATTTGTTTGGTGGATAAGCCAATAGTTTGCTCCGATAAGCCTTTTGATTCATTTCCGATCAATACAATAGCATCAGCAGACAGATTCTCTTTAAAAATGTTTTTCCCTTCAAGAGTCGCAGCATAGATTTTCAGAGTTGACAACTCTTTAAGAGTTGTCAACTCTCTGATATATATGATCCTCATCCGTGCCAGCGAACCCATGGCAGCCTGAACCACTTTCGGATTATAGGCATCCACACAATCATCAGAGCAGATGATGCTGTCAACGCCAAACCAGTCTGCCGTGCGGATGATGGTGCCGAGGTTTCCCGGATCACGGATGGATTCTAATGCGATGTGCAATCCTTTTTTGAGCAGAGATGCCATCCCTTCAAGGGATGGCATCTCTGGCAACTTCGCAATCGCAATTACTTTATTCGGAGTGGTAAGAGTTGAAATTTTTTTTAATTCCTGTTCCCTGACTATGACTAATGATTTGGATTTTCGCAGCAAGTCGTTGTTTTCATCCGCCCATTCATCAACGGCATAGATGTTGACTAAAGGGTAATCCAGCCGGATGTATTCGTTGACAATCTTTTCACCCTCGATAAGATACGTTCCGTGTTCATGCCTGTGCTTTTTATGGCAGAGGGATTGAATGAATTTGACCTGGATTTTGCTTAGCATTGGCTGTTTCAGGCGAATATCTTTATTACTGTTGCAGTTCTCATCCTTATAAATCTCGTTGCCGAGATATTTTTTCAATTGATTACTCCCTCTTAATAAATATAAAATCTCCACCTTCATGCCCTGTGTCGCGGATAACGCCATACTGGGGAAGATTGTCGGAGTTGTTTGCTACTGCATTCTGAAGATAATGGAAGAGTTCGCCCACAGGAAGGTACTTCTCGTCATTTTCTTTTAATTGCTTGACCAGGTAGCGCATGAAAACGCTTGCGTCAGGAACTGTTTCCATGGTTCCGCTGGTTATCGCTTGCCTGCTGCATAATTTATACTTATAGTGAACTGATTTGGAAGCATCCTCCATCGCTACTTCCCTTGACATTGAAAACAGGCTGCCTGCAAAACAAGCATCTGCTATGAGAAGGGTATGCTTGCTTTTAATTGCCCTTAAATAGTCCTGCAGTTCGGTGTTGGAGAACCAGCTTCCCCGGTTATCTAAGGTGGCATCCTGAGGAAACCAGTAGCCTCTTTGGAATTTTTCATCCCAAAACCCATGTCCGGCATAAAAGATGATCAGGTTATCTTCCGGTGAAATGCTGTCGGAAATGCTCTCCAGGGCTGCCGTAACCTCAAGGAGCCTTGGATTGCTTATCTGAGTGATGTGTTCTTTTTTAAAACCATAGCTTGAGGTTAATATATCCGTTAATTCGCTGGCGTCATTTATTGGATATTTCAAGTCGGTAATCCCGGAATTTGGATTATAGTCCTGAACTGCAAGCAGCAAAGCATAGTATTCTCCTAGTTTTATTTCGTTTTCAGAAAAATTTGGAGCAACAGGCTTCACGCCTTTCATTGCAACCGGACTATTCCCGTTGTTAGAAACTGATATGGGTTTTTCATAGTCGGACGCGAGTTGATTGATCTTTTTATTGGTTTCGTAGTTATCAATTGTTTCCTTGGTCATGGTATATAACTTAAAATATTTTAATTCGTTTTGTGGTTGCCCATACATTGAATAAGCCTCTGATAAATTCTTATATGCCTCCGTCAATACCTGTATCGCTCCAATAGAATCTGCTTTATATGCACTCCTCTGGCAGTAGTCAATGGCCATATCATAGCTTCCCATTGCGAAGTAAACTGCACCGATATTGTTCATGCTTGAGGCTATCGCTTCACCCATGCCAAATTTTCTCCGTATGTCAAGAGCTTTTTGATGAAGGTTGAGAGATTCCTTGAACGAACCTTTTTTTAGATGCATATCGGCAATATTGGTTAAAACTGTAGCTACTTCCGTTTGCGCATCCAATTTCTCAAGAATTTCCAGTGATTGGAGGTATAACTGAAGGGCCAAATCTTCCTTACCGGTCTTTCGGTAAACATCGGCTATGTTGCTTTTACTCATTGCCACGCCAAAGTCGTCATGCAACTTTTCCGATATGTCCATGGCTGCCTGATAGAATTTCAAAGCTTCCGCATAATCTTTAAGATACCAATAAAGCGCGCCTATATTGTTCCTGCTGCTCCTCATGCCTTTTAAATCCTGCTGCTCCTCCTTTAGCTTAAGAGACTTCAGGTAACTTTCCAGCGCTTTGTCAAACTCTCCTTGTTTTCTGTAAAGGATTCCTATGTTGTTATGGATGGCCGCGGCATCCTGCTTCATGCCCAGATCGGTCTTTAGCCTCAGGGCTTTGTTATAGTAATTCAGCGTTTCTGAATAATTTGATTTTCTATTATAAATCATGGCGATGCGTACGTAATCCTCCGCCTCCTCATTTTTGGCATTAAGGGATTGATTTAATAAAACGGACTTGTTCAAATTTGTGAGCGAACATGAATCATCCTGGAGTTCATCGCACATCTCCGATATTCCTCTCAGGCAGAAAACCATGCCAGATTGATCTCCGATTGAGGTGTAGAGGGCAAGAGCTTTCCGGTAATCGGCTAATGCCAACCCATAGCTTTTCCTGAAATAACTTATGGCAGCCGAGTAAGTCAAATTCTTCGCTACCCCGTCACGGTAATTTAAACTATCCGCTAATGCTGCCGCCTGGCGGCAATAGATAAACGCTGTTTCCGGGCTTTTTTCCGCGTAAAGCAGGCACAGTTCGTTCAGAACATCAACTTTTGCAGTATTGTCAGATAATTCATTGAGCGATGTTCTCAGGCTGTCTATTTTACTCTGGGCAAGCGTTATCTCTGCGGGTTGTAAGATGAATAGCAACCAAATTGCAATAACACCGCAGGCTTTCTTGATGAAGATATTTCCTGGTGGCTTGAAAATCATGCCGTACGTCAAAATAATTGCCCATAAATTAATGCGTTTTCAATTTAAATAATAATTACTGAAGAATTTTTTTTCCAATGCCTGCCAAACGCTGTCATTGGTTCTGATTGCGATTGTTCATTAGGCATGATTGTCCATGAAGCAGTTAAAATATACGAACCGGTCTGGCAGAAATCTATATAATTATCTCCTAAGCAAATTTTTCTAAGTAAAGAAAGGTATTAAAAAAAATGTTAGTAAAAGTCAGGGTAAAACTCATACTTTTAACGCAGATTCATCTGAAGTGCCATGATGGACCTCTCATTGTTTAATAAGTGTTTCTTATCATGCCTTAATCTGGTGAGTGCATGCTTGGGAAACATCCCGGCATCCATTAGTTTTTTTGCCGCTGAACAAAATAACGTTGGGCAATGCAGCCTAAAGCAATCTTCCTGCGCCTTACTTCAAATGGAGAAGGAAAAACGATGCAATACAAATGGGAAAAAGATAATGCTATTTTCTTCTTTTTTTATCTGCATCGTCATGCTTTTAATCGTGCCCGGCTGGAACAGGGTTTCTGCTCAAACCATCTCTACCGACACGGTGCACACTCCCCTATGTGCCTATACAAATATAAAGGTGACTTATAACATAACAGGCACCTTTATTGCGGGCAACATATTCAGCGCTGAGTTAAGTGATTCCTCCGGCTCATTTGCTTCCCCGGTGGTAATGGGCGCGTTATCCTCTACTGCCGCGGACACCATCTCTGCCACCATTCCATCTTCTACGCCAACTGGGGCGGGCTACAGGATCAGGGTAACAAGCTCAAGTCCCTCAGTAGCTGGAAGTGATAACGGAAGCGACATCAGCATTTCGAATTGCGATGACAACGACCCTTGCACCAATGATGGCTGCGCCAGTGGAACCTGCATATATACTCCCAACTTTAGCGCAACCGGAGCCTGGAGAGAGATAACCAAAGTACCTGGTTCTGGCTTGGCGCGCAGCTACCTAGCCTGTGTTGGTTTCAGCATTAACAACCTTGGATACGTTGGGATGGGTGGAACAACTGGTCCAGGGTTTCTTAATGACTTATGGGAATTTGATCCGGCCACTAGTGTATGGACACAGAAAGCCGATTTCCCCGGGCTGGGCAGGGTCGGTACCATCTCCTTCAGCATTGGCAATAAAGGATATATCGGCACGGGATTTAGAACCGCTAACAGGGCTGACTTCTGGGAATATGATCCGGGCAACAATGCATGGACGCAGAAAGCCGATTTTGGCGGCATACCCCGCAGAGCTGCCACCGGTTTCAGCATCGGCAGCAAAGGATATGCAGGTGGAGGATATGACGATAATGCCCTTCTTAATGATTTCTGGGAATATGATCCGGCATCCGATACATGGACACAAAAATCAAATTACCCGGGTGGAGGAGCATACTCTTGCACAGGCTTTGGAATCGGCAGCAAGGGATATATGGGAACAGGGGGGGGCAACAGTATCAGCTACAATGATTTCTATGAGTATGACCCGGCAACGGACAGTTGGACTGCCAAAGCTAATTTCCCTGGTGCCGGGCGTAGTGGTGCTGCCGGGTTCAGTATTGGTGACAAGGGTTATCTCGGTTTGGGAGCGGCATTGGCTGTTTACGTTGACTTCTGGCAATATGACCCTGCTTCTGATTCATGGATACAGCAAGATACCTTCTCCGATGCAATCGCCTTCGGTCCCCATGTTTCCTTCAGCATCGGGAACAAAGGTTATACAGTCCTTCCAGCCAATCCTGCAGATAGCTTTAATAGATTTTGGGAATTTACCCCCGGCATTACCGCCAGCGGCAACAGCCCCGTAAGTGAAGGCGACACATTAAATCTTTCGGTGGGTGCAGGAGCGAGCTATGCATGGAGCGGTCCCAACGGATTTGCATCTGTGCTGCAAAACCCCAGCATCATGCTTGTTTCGTCTGCCGATGCCGGCACTTATTCAGTTACCGTGACCAGCAATGATAGCTGCGTTGCTACTACCTTCGTAACGATAGTAGTGAACGTGCCTTCCTGTTCTAACTCTGTTTTTGGCTTGGTTGCATTCGAAACCTCGCCTGCTGTGAATGCGGAAATAATCCTATACAAAGAAAAATTACTGCCAGGGAAATGGGACTCTATTGAAACTGTTTTCTCCAATTCCAGCGGAGAATTTTTGATTAATAACCTGGATTCAGGAACCTATATTATTCTCGCCAGACCGGATACTATTACAGTTCCAATGGCAATTCCCACTTATTTTGGCAATACATCTTCATGGCTGTTGGCAGCACGGAAGCAATATGTTTGCGTACAGCAGGATTCGGTGAGTATCGCATTTCTGAAAGTGCCTGATAGGAATGGCAACGGTACAATAAGCGGCTATGTGCTTGCCGGCAGCAACAAGCGGTCAGAACCTATTGAAGAGGAAGATATCATCATAACCAAAGTGCCACCGGGAAGCATTGCCGCTTATACCACTACTGACTTTAACGGATATTACGAAGTTAACGGGCTGGAACCCGGCAATTATCAGGTGGTTGTTGAAATAGCCGGAATGACCATGGTCAACAATGTGAGTCTGAACATAACCGCCACCGATACCTTATTTGAGAATGTGAACTTCAGCGTGGATACCGGTGCCGGTACAATAGAGCCGCTTAAGACGGTGGGAATTAATAATTCTGAAAGCCGAAATCCTGAAATTCTTTTTTATCCCAACCCGGTTTATTCTGATGTATTCATTTTACTCAATCAATTTAATGAAAAACCTCTTGTTCTTGAATTGTTCAACGTGACTGGCCAAAAGATTATCTCTATAGATCACACCGAATCTGATTTGATTCAAATCAAAAGAAACAAACTGCCATCAGGACTCTATTTACTGCGGTTGATTTTTACTGATAAAGTTCAAAGCGGGAGGATTATCATGCAGTAATGAAATGGTTTAAAAACAAATTAGGATGATTACTGAAATGCTGAAATGTTATAATTATGAAAAGGCCAATCCCCCTTCCTGCTCTTCCTATTGCATTTTATTTTTTCCTTTCCTTTCCTTCGGGCTTGGATAGGGGGGTGGTTTGCTCAAACCATCACCATCGGTACGGTGAGCGCCCTATTTGCGCCAATTCTTTGTAATAGTGCCTTACGCCATAACTGGGGCTTATATTACACAATAACGTCAGCATAAAAACAACTCGCTTTTACCACCATCCCGATTTTTGCTGGACAAAGAACAGGCCCCAATTACTCCATCTTCCCCGCTCATTCAAACAACTTCATTTATTTATCCCATTTCCAGCATAATGACAAAAATCATGTACACCAAATCACACAGTTTTGCATTTTTGTCCACAAGCCATCGGAAGAATGCGCAATTGCGGGAATAATTCTTTTCCGGCATTTGCGTTTACAGTTGTTTCGCATGTTTGTATCTTATGATTAGGAATGGAAACGGTGACGCACCCTATTGATAATCAATATGTTGCAATGCGGCAAATGTTAACAACAGGTGTTGGAAAATTGTGAGAAATCTTTCAAAAATTCTCACAATCTTTATACCCGTTTTCCGTTAAGCGAAAAGCGAAATTAATCTGACAACCAAATGAACTTCTTGGAAGTCATATAAGTTAAACAGGTTGTAGTTAGTTCTGAAAGGTTTTGCCAAACAGCAATAAAGAATACAAAACTTCGGATCATCGTTACAAAAGCAAATATCCAGGAGAAGTAACTCAACACAAAGCCCAAAGCAACCATGAGAAACCTTAAAATCTCAAAGCAAATTACCGACCGCTCCGGCAGGTCAATTGAGGCTTATCTCCGCGAGGTGGCGATACAGCCTATGATCAACATTGACGAGGAGGTGGCGCTGGCGAAGCGCATCAAGCAGGGCGATATGGACGCCCTCGAAAAGCTTGTAAGAGCCAACCTCCGCTTTGCTATCAGTGTAGCCAAGCAATACCAGCATCACGGCTTGCCGCTTGAAGACCTTATCAGCGAAGCTAACATCGGCCTTATCAAGGCTGCCGAGCGTTTCGATGAAACACGCGGATTCAAGTTCATCTCCTATGCGGTGTGGTGGATCAGGCAGAGCATCCTGAAAGCCATCTCTGAAAAATCAAGGAGAATCAGGCTTCCTATCAACCGCGCAAAAATCGCCAAGGAAATTGCAGATGCTGCCATCCGCATCGAGCAGTTTCATGAGAGGAGCGCCACGGAAGAGGAAATTGGCGAGCTGGTGAACCTCAGCGCTAATGAGGTGCGCGAAGTGCTGGACATGACGCAGAAATCGCGCTCCATTGACGCGCCCATGAGCGAGGGCGAGGAAGATTACAGCATGAAGGATTTCATGGAAGATCGCAATGTGCCCAAGCCTTCAGACCACCTTGACAGGGAGTCGCTGTTCATTGAAATTGAAAACATGCTGTCTTCATTGGGCGACAAGGATGCGGAAATCCTGAAGCTCTCATTCGGCTTAAACGGCAACTATCCCATGTCGCTTGAAGACATAGGCATCAAGCTTGAAATGAGCAAGGAACGCGTCCGCCAGCTTCGCGAAAAGGCGTTGAAGAAGCTGCGTCATTCCACCAAGTCAAAAAGGCTCAAGAATTATTTGTCATAATACAGGTTTTTAGGGTTAAAGGAGTGAAAGGCAGAGGATTAATCTCTGCCTTTCACTTTTTGTATATCTTTCATTTAAAATGCAGGCTCGCAGGGCGCGAAGCATCGCTATCCGCGCTCCGGATAATGAATCAGCCCTCCAATGAAAACCATAGAATATATTCCGCACATTGCCGACCTGAGGGTTCGGCTGGAAGCAGACACGCTCGAAGAATTATTTGAAGCGGGGCTGAAAGGCATGAGCAATATCCTGAAGAAAGATTTCTGCAGCACCAACGCTGAGTTTAATGTTGAGATTAAAGTGAAAATCCAATCAACCGATACCACAGCGCTGCTGGTTGATTTCTTATCAGAGGTGCTCACGAAAAGCCACGTGGACACAATTTTGTTCTGCAGCCTGTCCATCACCGAACTGACCGATAAGCTGCTTGTCGCCACGGTTTATGGCGCGGCAACGGAAGCCTTTGATGAGGACATAAAGGCGATTACTTATCACGAAGCTGATGTAAGGCAAAATTCAGAAGGCAACTGGGAAACACTATTGATATTTGATATTTGAGTCCGCTCTGAAAAGTCATCGGATGAATGCTCTATAAAAATCATGCGATGTGTAATTGTTTCCATACGTCCTGTTAGCAATTCATCAGATGACTAATATTGGTTTTTCGGAGGGGCTCATATTTGATAATAACGGATTTTTGCCCGCTTATTCAACCTTTCATTCAGATTGATCTCCAAACAACAACTCGTCAGGATTGCCGACTACCTGTGGGAAATCCCGCAAGGCACGCGACCGGACATGCGTGTGCCTGCCCGCGTGTATGCGATGGAGGAAATGCTCGACAGCCTCATCAGCGACCGATCCCTTCAGCAGTTGATAAACGTTGCCACCTTGCCGGGGATACAAAAGGCAGCGCTGGTGATGCCGGATGCCCATGAAGGATACGGCTTTCCTATCGGAGGCATTGCCGCCACTGATTATCATTCAGGCGTGATCTCACCCGGAGGCATCGGCTATGATATTAATTGCGGTGTGCGCCTGCTTGTTTCTGACCTGTACTACGACCAGGCGCGCAGCAAGCTTGAAGACCTTTCGAAAGAGCTCTACCGGCTGGTGCCGTCAGGCGTAGGCAAGGGCGGAGCGATAAAACTGAGCATTCCGCAATTGGATGAAGCGCTCGCCAATGGCGCTGAATGGGCGGTGAAGAACGGGTACGGAACCAACGAAGACCTGGAATTTATCGAATCGCATGGCAGGCTCAAAGACGGCAACCCCCGTTACGTTTCAGACAATGCGAAGAAAAGAGGCCATGACCAACTGGGCACTATTGGTGCAGGAAATCATTTTGTGGAAGTGGACCGCGTGGGAAAAATTTTTGACGAGCATGCGGCCAAAATCTTTGGATTGAAAGAAGGGCAGTTGGTGGTGCTTATCCATACCGGCTCACGGGGATTGGGGCACCAGGTTGCCACCGATTACCTGCGCATCATGACGGCTGCGATGCCTCACTACGGAATCAAACTTCCCGACAGGGAATTGGCTTGCGTTCCATTCAACTCTGATGAAGGCCAGGACTATTTCATGGCGATGTGCGCGGCAGCCAACTTCGCATGGTGCAACCGGCAGGTCATCACTGATGAAATCAGAACGGCATGGAAAAATATTTTGGGAAAGAAAGAACGGTTGAGAATTCTGTATGACGTGGCGCACAACATTGCCAAAATAGAAGAGCATCACGTTAACGGGCGCGTCCAAAAAGTAATCGTTCACCGCAAGGGCGCTACGCGGGCTTTTGGCCCCGATAATCCTGAAATTCCCGCGGAATACAGAGAGATCGGGCAGCCGGTGCTGATTCCCGGAAGCATGGGCACTGCTTCCTATGTTCTGGCTGGAACGAACGAAAGCATGAACGCCTCCTTCGGCTCCACCTGTCATGGCGCAGGAAGGAGGCTGTCGCGCACGGCCGCAAAGAAAGCGGTTGATCCGGAAGAACTCAGAGAGAAATTAAAGATAAAAGGCATCCATGTGCAGGCAGGCTCGCTCAAAGGAATTGCTGAGGAGGCGCCTGTCGCCTATAAAGACGTTGACCTGGTGGTTGAAACAGTGCATCTCGCTGGAATAGCCGCGAAAGTGGCAAAGCTGATGCCGGTGGCGGTGGTGAAGGGGTAGCTTTCCTTGTTGAGTCACTTCCGAAAAACCGGTATCAGTTATTAGAGCAGTTCTAAAAATTCTACCACTTACTTACTCCCTCTAAGGCTGGAGCCTGCTGGATAGGGAAAAGGTGAAGTGATAAAAAGAGTAATTTAGTAATTTTTAGAACTGCCCTTTAGTCATTGGAGTCATCTGATAACATCATTGAGAATTGACATGCAAGGGAAATAGCGACTCCTATTGCTTTCTTTTTGCCCAACGGATTTATTATCCACAATAAAAAAACATGAAAGTCATAGAAATAAACCAACAAAAAGTGTTTATTTTAGGCAGGAAATCCAACAAAAACTTGCACCCATGAGATCATTAAAAGGCATTATTCTGTTCACAGCATTGCCGTTTTTATTTCTAAGCTTAAAAGCCCAGGTTACGTGGGATGGCAGTGAAGACAGCGACTGGGAAAATAACGATAACTGGGATACAGGTCTTTACCCGGATTATAGCGAAGACGCAATAATACCTTCAGGTATGCCATTTGATCCGGTTATTCAAAGCTCTCAGGGTTCTCCAGTTGAATGTAATAACCTGACTATTGACCCCGGGGTTACGCTGACGATAATCCAAGATGGAGGACTGAATATATATGGTGACGTAAATAATTCCGGAGATATTATCATTGAAGATAATGGCATATTCTGGCAGGATATAGGTTCAACATATACTGGTCAGGCGGGGTCCACATTTACGTTATCACGCACCGGCACCAGCGATGCTCTAAAGTTTAACATGTGGTCGTCACCTGTTTCCGGTCAGAGCGTAAGCGCCTTTTCAGGAAATGCTTATAGTTTCAATCCGGCAACTTCAACCGCGTCAACGGCAGACGATGATAATGACCCCGGATGGTCAACAGCCAGCGGAACCATGACGGTGGGTAAAGGATATGGTTGCGCTGGCTGCGGTACGGTGACTTTTTCGGGCACACCCAACAACGGCAGCTTTTCAACGGCAGTGGCATATCCTATAGGTGGAGTGCCGTATAACCTGATCGGAAATCCATATCCCAGCCCGTTGGACATCAGCAGTTTTTTGGGCTTTGGAGGCAACCCCACCGACTTGGCAACTCAGGCGGTTTATTTGTGGGACAACCCACCGGCTGAACCGTGGGACCAGGCTGATTATGCTACTGTGAACAGCGCAGGTTCTGTTTCTGACGGGAATGGCACTTATTCCACTCCGTATGAAGTGATTCCGACAGGGCAGGGATTTTTCGTAGAAATAGATGCAGCAACCGATAACGATCTTGATTTTGACAACAGCGTGAGAGGAGACGGGTTTGTCAATAATTCTCAATTCTACAAGCAGGCAGCTATGCAGCGTTTGTGGCTTGGCATCGCAGATAAGGACAGCGTCATTTACAATGAATTGCTTGTTGCCTTCACCGACAGCGCCACTACCGGATTTGATAAAAAGTATGATGCGAAAAAATTGGCGCGAACTTCCCGGCTGTCACTGTATTCTGTTGCCAACGGCAGGTATTATGCCATCCAGGGACTGCCTTATCTGACAGATCCGGAGGCGGAAGTGCCTATCGGGGTTTCAATGGATAATTCCAATGTCATTACCTTCTCACTGAAGTGGGAGGAACTGCTTGATAACTATGACATTTATTTAAAAGATAATTCAACCGGATCCCTTGCTGATTTAAGAAATGATGACTATGCTGTGGCGCTTGACAGCGGGGCGCATGATGAACGGTTCAGTATCATACTGGCAGCCAAGGCATCAACGGGCATTGACGAGTTGGCGAACGATGGACTTTCAATTACGTATAATAATGGCATCATCAGCATCATGAACCCGGAAAATGAGCCCAATAAGGTTGAACATATCAGGATATTCGATCTTGCCGGCAAGAAAATCAATGAATGGAATGATGTGCAGCTTAAAGCAAATGAAGTCTGTTCATTTTCTTTTGAACCTGCCACTTCCGGTTATTATATTGTTGATGCAATGACCGGCTTTAAATCAGTTCCGCAAAAAATATGTGTAATTGATTAATTTTGTTAAATAGCAATAATGATTAAGAAATTTTCAATCCTACTTGTAATCTTTACAATTGCGTTCAGCTATTGCCTGCTGGCGCAGGGTCCTCCTCCTCCGCCACCCCAGGGAGGTGGCGGTCCTGCCGGTGTCCCGCTGGATGGAGCCAGCGGCATGATTGTTCTTGGCGCGCTGGGATTGGCATATAAAAAGTATTTTGCAAAAAAATAAAATTTCTGAGGATCCTCCCTTCGTCTAACCCCGGTTCTTGAACTCGCAAACCTCAGCAACAAAAAATTTTCGGACACGCTTAAGAGAATTTTGGTTTAACAGGCTGTACGAATGGAGATACTTCATTATCCTTGGCGTTGTATATGGAACCTGGAAGGGCTATAAGGAGATATACTACCGAAGCCCGCTTCTCACCGGTATCGGAAACAATATCAATGACGTTCTCTCATTAGCCTATATCAAATGCCTCGAAGCCGTAGCGCGGATTTCCGCTGAGGCATACTCCATCGGTGAAATCACCAAAGGCGCTCACAACTTTTATTACATTCGGCTTGCAGGCAGCGATGGCGTGTATATCGGATGGCACTGCCTTGCCGTACCGGCAATGGTTGTGTTCAGCGGAAGCATTCTGATGTTCCGGGGCAAACCGACAAAGAAGATTTTGTACGTCCTGTTCGGCAACATCGTCATTTGCTGCGCCAATTTGTTCCGGCTTGCGGGCCTGATGTTCATGGAAAAATATTCATCCGAAAATTTTTTTAAATTCAACCATTCGTACACCTATCTCGTTCTGACCTATGCCGTTGTGTTTCTTCTGATCATTTATTACGTCAGGAAATTGGAGCCTCCCCTGCATCATCATCCAACAGCCTGAAGCCTTGTCAAGCAGAAACCCATACTATGACAGGCTGGAGAATATCCGCGCCAACAGCATGATGCACCGCGCAAAAAGGGTAGCCTTTGCATCCATTATTTTTATCTCGAGCTATATCCTGGCGGTTTATATTGACAGGCTGGCGGTTTATTATTCAGCAGTTTCATTCGGATATGAGCCTACCCTGACTTTCTGGAACATAAGCGACCTGCCGACAAAGTATATCGAATGGAGCAAGCAGCGCGTTCTGGTGATATTCATTGCCGGATCCGCAGCCCTGCTGATGACCACAGTCGCCATCATGTTTCTTTACAGAAAAATTTCAAGGAATTGGGTAATTATCAAACTGTTCGCCATCTGGCTATTGTTCAACTCCCTCGCGCTCATCGGTGCCAACATTGCCACCAGCTTGTTCGGGCTTGAGGATTACACCTCGCTTTATTTCATGAACTTCAGCGTTGTTTTCGTCTGGTGGGGGATTCCCGTCTTTTTACTTTATGTAATGATTTTAATTTATGCCATATTTCTTTTTATTGCAGGATTCTTTTTTGCCAACCGCCTGTTGAGGCTTTCCCATTCTCAGAGGCTTGTCAGAAAACATAAAGGAAGGCTTCAGGTTATTCTTCAGTTTTATGTTATCCCGATGATCATCGGTGGAGTGGTTTTGCTGCCGTTTTCATTCAACAACATCCTGTTTTTCGGATTTCACTTGATTTCTCTGACGCTGTTATTAATCGGCATGATCGTGCGTATCAACGATTTCTATGAACTGCACGGGGTTTATCGGGTTGACATCTTGGAAAGCAAGCCCTGGATGCTTGCGCCACTTTCGCTGCTGATTGCATTACCTGTTCTTAATAGCTGAATCTATTATAGGGCAGTTCTAAAAATTGCTCTTTTTATCGCCTCACCCCTTCCCTCTCCCGAAGGCTTGCCTATGCACACATTTAATTTTTGAGTAATAATAGTCCTCATCCTTGCCGGGCAAGCCTCATCCCGCCCTTCTCCAAAGAAGAAGGTGTCAGGACAGTTTTCCTTATCCCGGCAAAAAAAAAATTACTGATTCCTGTTCAGTGGCAAGATGGCTCGGACACTCCTTTCCTTCGGAGAGGGAGCAAGTGGTAGAATTTTTAGAACTGCCTCTATTTGATTGCCTGAAAAGTTATCAGACAAGGAGCTGGCTCCTGGACATCCTGAAGATTAAAACGACCTAATATAATCACACCTAAAAACTTTCAGCAATGGTTTGCCTTTGAGCGCATCAGGAATTTCCTCGGATTCGTTAAGCACGATTACAGGGATTTTGTCTTTACTTGTCACCGCATCAATTTGAGATTCATCGGGGATATGCTCATAAGCGATGAAGCCCGTGTAAAACATGGCTTCAGGGGTAAAAAAGGAGGTATTGAACAAAACGCTGCTGGCAGGCAGATCCGACTTCATTTTCAGATAAATTTTTTTGTTATGCAATAGCGTAACTCTTGCGGGCAAAGGAAGGGCGTGAATTTTTTCCACCTGCCGCAGCCTGAAATTAATGATCGCCAGAGCAAGAATCAGCGCATAAAACACCAGTGGTTTTTTCAAAAAGCCCAACATGGCTGCTGCTTCCGCGAACAACACCCCAAGCGACAGGTAAATCAGGAAACTGCCCGGGTAAACAAAAGTTTGCATCTTGGTTTTGGCGATGGTAAATATTGCATATAAGGCCGCAAGCATGATGAGAAAGGAAACGGACAAAGATTTATTTTTTAATCTGATGAAAAACACGAGGAGGGCTGCTGCAATGACAAGGGAAGCAAGACTTCCGTACATGGCGTTCCAACTGTCGAAATAAAAAAAAGATCCACCGCCATGACCATCAAGCACCTGAGTAAAATGTATAAAATTTTCGCGCATCTCCCTCCGGTATTCTTCGGGCCAACGGCTTTTCGCATAAATCTGCCAGGGGCTGAAAATGACGATGCTGGCAACCAGCGCAAGGGCAAAATGCCGCCAGCAGGCTTTTAATTGATTGCTTAAAAGCATATAGAAAAAAAATCCTCCGAACACCCACAGCCCTGCAAGCCACTTGGTGAGCACAGCCAGTCCCGCAAAAATTCCGATGGCTATTGCCCATTTGAACGATGGCTTGCCTGTCCACTCAGCGAAAGCCCAGATGGAGTAGGAGATCAGCGAATAGAAGGCGATGTCATTATGATCCATTCCCTGCATGCCGCAAAGCATGCTGTGCATGAAGTAAGCCGAAGCTGCCAGCACAGCCGCAATCAATCCGGTTTCCCTGCTGAAAAACAGACTCCCCGTCCGGTAATAGACCGGTGTGAGAAGGGTGATGAACAACGCGCTCGGCACCCGGTAACACCACTCGCTGTCACCGAAAATTCCATGCGAAAATGCCATCAGCCATGTGAAGAACGGCTGCTTGTGAAGCCAAACAAAGCTGTAATTCCAATAGTTATAACCGATGTCAACAACCTTTTCGTTATAGAGCCTTGGAAATAGCGGGGATGCCAGCGTGTTTTTAGCTACCAGCATGTGGTATCGTTCGTCCCAGGTATTTACGAAAGGATCGAGGGTGATGGAAAAGATATTCAGCGATAACGAGAACAGGAACAACAGCAAATAAACTGCTGATTCATTTTTTCTTTTATTGAAAAAATGAAAGACTGTTATTAGCAGGATAATGGAAAGGGCAAGATTGGCAATTTGCAGCGTAGAAAAGTGGGTGTCAATCATAAACAGCGCCTAAAGATAATGCCGGATTAATGCTCCTGATTTGATCTTTTTAAACATCGCCATACGATGCAGGTTCTCCTTCACCAGAAGCGAATTAAGCGTTAATCACCGGGTGAGCGAAACAGGGTATGGATGCCGTCCGTCAGACTTATCCAATGCCCTTCTTGATTTTCATTTGAGATCGGTTAAACGTGTTCGCGGACGTAATCTCCCATTAATGCCACCAGCGAATCGTAGTAGGCCCTTAAAACCTTCCTGTTTATCTCAGAATGTTCTGCATTGCGGATTATAACAGGAATTCCCCCGGGCGTTCAGACAGTTCAGGATAACTTTCCCGTGCTAAATTAAATCAACAGAACAAAAATTATCTTTGACCAATGACTAAAATTTCAATTTTAATCATCCTTGCAATCCTGATTTTTTCGGGCTGCAAGCATTCAGACAACAAACCAATGATTTCACAAACTATTACAGACAGCACAACCAAACAGGACAGCGTGAGCGGTTATGCGACCGTGAACGGATTGAAAATGTATTATGAGATTCACGGCAGTGGCGCACCGCTGGTGTTGATTCATGGCGGGGGTTCAACCATCCAAACCACTTTCGGGCGCGTACTTCACGCTTTTGCGCAGACACATAAAGTCATCGCAGTGGAGATGCAGGCGCACGGGCGCACTGCCGACATTGACCGCCCTTTGAGTTTTGCGCAGGATGCCGATGATATTGCGGCATTGCTCAACTATTTAAACATTGACAAAGCTGATATTTTCGGCTTCAGCAACGGAGCAAGCGCCACGCTGCAATGCGCCATCCGTCATCCGGAGCGTGTAAACAAAATCATTGTGGCTTCCACTTTTTACAACCGGAGCGGAACGCCTCCCTGGTTTTGGGACATGATGGGCAAACCGACATTTGAAGGGATGCCTCAGCCATTCAAAGACGCTTTTTTAAAAGTGAACCCCGACACCAATGCGCTGCACCGCATGTATGAACGTGATGTTGCGCGGATGCAGGCGTTCCCGGACATTTCAGATGAACAAATGAAATCCATCACCGCGCCCGCGCTCATCATCATTGGCGACAACGATGTGGCTACTCCCGAACACGCAGCGCAAATGCACCGGCTGCTTTCCAACTCGCAGCTTGCAATTATTCCCGGTGGGCATGGCGATTATATCGGGGAAATCACCGCTCCGCATGACGGCATTCTGATTGCAGCAACCGTGAACATGATAAATAAATTTCTCAGCGAGCCTTTGCCAAAGAATAAATTATGAGCAACAAAAGAATCTCAATAAAAGACATCGAACCTGCGGCTTACAAGGCGATGATGGCATTGGAAAATTACGGGCAGTCATGTCCGCTGAATCCGATACTCAAGGAACTGATAAAAATGCGCGCCTCGCAAATCAACGGCTGCGCCTATTGTCTGGACATGCATACCGAAGATGCTTTGAAGCTTGGAGAAAGTCCAAGACGGATTTTTGCATTATCCGTATGGCATGAGTCGCATTTGTTCTCAGAAGAGGAAAGAGCATTGCTGCATCTGACGGAAGAGGTTACCAGAATTTCCGAAAAAGGCGTTACGGATGAAACCTACAACAAAGCGGTGGGAATTTTCGATGAGCAAATGACCGCGCAAATCATCATGCTGATTATCACCATCAATGCATGGAACAGAATTGCGGTTTCGACAAAACAGATATTCAAAGAGTAACAAAGCCGGCAAACCGTGCGCCTTTCCTTCAGATGCGGGATGAGGCGATGTAAAGAACAATTTTCAGAACTGCCGTTAATAATTAATGTGAGTTATGGATTAAAAACCAACCTTATTTTGATAGTTTTCATTGCCGCCCGCTTCAGCGGACGGTTAAAATAGGAAGACTCTCCTTTTGGACTTTAGCCAAAGTATTTCACAATTTGGCTAAAGCCCTCTGGTTCCTGATTCAATATCCCGTCCGCTGAAGCGGACGGCAATGAAATTCAAGGAATTATTTCTGTGGTAATCCATAACTGCCGTTAATTAAATATTACCCAATCAGATAAGCCAGCCCTTCATTCACGCTTTGGTATAAATCAATAATCTTTTTCTCCATGCACATTTTTTTAAATAAATCCCTTACCGGCTTAAAATCATTATGGAACGGGCAGGGATGGGCTTCGGAACATTTGTTAAGTCCCAACCCGCATTGTTTGAATACCTCTCTGCCGTCAATGGCTTCTATGATATTGATTATCGGCTGATTTTTCTGCTTCTCGGTGATAAAAAATCCTCCGTTGGGACCTTTCACGCTGATGATAATATTGTGTTTGGCCAGCTTCTGCAAAATTTTCCCAACGGTGTGCTCATTTTCATTAATGAATTTTGCAATCTCCTTGATGCCAGATTTGCCGCCCGACTCAAACCGGGTGCCGAGATAAATGACCGCTTTGACGGCTGCTTTACAACTTACGCTCAGCATAACTATCTTCCCAGGTAAGCACGTCCTCTTTCCGAAATCATTTCAAGATTCCAGGGCGGATTAAAAATAAGGTTCAACTCGATTGCATAGTCGGCAAATGACTGCTGCAGCGCATGCTTTGCGTTTTCCGTAATGGATTCGCCCATCGGGCAGAACTCCGTAGTCAGCGTCATGGTGCAACTGACTTTTTTCCCTTCCTCGTCAAAATTGATTTCGTAAACCAACCCCAGGTCAACGATGTTCAATCCGATTTCAGGGTCGTCAACGTGTTCAAGCGCTGCCAGCGCAACCGCGCGCATGGAGTCGTTGTTTGTTGTTACATTCATGTCTGATGCGGTTTATGGGTAATTACTTTCAATACATTAAAAACATAAAGGACAACCGCTGCCAGTATCAGGGCGGCTCCGGATTTGAGCAGAATCAGGCTCCTGAATAATGTGCCCGCCACGAACAGAACAAGTCCCGGCAGATATGCCATGCTCATCATTTTGAAAACCGTGTTGCTGAACAGGTCTTTGGGATTAGGCGTTTTCCCCAATCCCGAACGGTGGCGGTAAACTTTGTTCCAGACAATAAATGGAAGCGTCTTAAATGTCATCCCAAGAATAATTGCCGTTATCCATCCGAAAAAAATCAGGAAGCCATAGCTCAAGGACAGGGCGACATTTTCCCCGGATAAAATGACGGACAATGCAATGCCCGCTAACATCAAAACCAGCGGCACGATGAGCATCAATACGGAAAGCAGGGATAGCCGCACCTGCTCATCCACCTGTTTTCTGATTCGCTGCTTATAGGCGCAATAACAATAATAAACGAATAATGCAATGCCGGTAGATACCAGAATCCAGGGCAGGAAGATGAATTCCACGCTCTGCGTGAAATAGAAAATGAAGATGTATGACACCAGAGCCGCATTAATCAAAGCAAACACCCATTTCAATAGTTTCACATTGGTGTATTTTGAAATTAAAAACATGGGTATCAGGCGGGAGCCAACGCCAATTATCAGCAGCAAAAACCATCCGATTATTCCCGCATGCACATGCAGGGGCAGATAGTGCAGCGAGTCGTGAGGCAATAAATCTGCGGTGAAATTATAAACCAGAAGCAGCCCTAAAGAGGCGGTTACAAACAGCCATGCAGCGGAAGTGAAAACATAGATGGCATGAATGTTCTCCTTTTTGCTTTTGGAAATGCTGACGCCTAAATTTATCAGATACGATATGATTGAAAGCAAAACAAGCCTGCCTCCCCATTTGGAAGGCGCTCCCATGTCAAAAACGTAAAATCCGTAAACCAGCATGGGAATTCCGGCAGCGCCAAAAATAAAAGACGCGTAAGCCAGTCCGTTACTGTACAGTTTGCCTTCAATCAATACTGGAACGAGCTGATGGCTCGCTCCGAGAATTATCATGGTGCCCCACCCCAATGCCATCGCATGAGTGATTGCCAGAATATGGGGCTGGAAATAATGGGACAGAAACGCATCGGAAGAAGTGAACAGGAAAAATGCCGCAACCAGTAATGCAAAAGCCGCATACGCATAAAACGGCAGAACAACTTTATGCGATGTGGTTTGTATTGCCGGTGAGCCGGAAGGCGCGATGAACATTTTATTCTTTATATATCAACAAATAGACTTCGCCATCGCTCACTTCCTTTATGCGGTATTCAAATTTCCGTTCTGCAAGCTCCGGCAGCAGGAAAACCGGAATCCGCTTATGATGAACAAATAACCCTTTGCCCTGCGGCAGTTTATCCAGTTCCTCCAGAATGGCGAGCATGGGCAGCGGCATTTCCAGATTGCGCACGTCAATTGTTATCAGATTGTCTTTAAACCGGTCGAGTTTGCTTTGCCAATCTTCCGAATTCTCCGGCTTCACCGGTTCTTTCATTATGTTGCTGCCGGTTTTATAAAAATAGGTGTGAACCAGATTGTCGCTGACGTGTTCAACATAAGCCTCAAAACCCTGTTTGCCTAAAATCGGAATAAGAGGCGCAGGTTCAAAGCTGTTAATAAGTTTTAATATTCCACCCTGTTCCAGTTGCCTGACGCTTTGAAGAATCATGCTGAATGGGTCTTTGCCCGAATCTATTACCGGGCGCACATCGAGTTCCGTAATCTTATCCTGTCCCGCATTTTTTAAATAATCAGGCACCGGCTGTTGCCCTTCGTTTTTTTCCTCGGCAATACTCCGGTCAACCTCAAAACCTAACGGCTGAAGCTTGCCAAAAAAGTCATTGACAGAAACGCCTCCCACTTTGCTTGCCATGGCAATGGAGGTTCTTGAGGCGATAAGTTTTCTCAGCAGCGGATTGCGGAGTTTGTTAAACTTTGGCGATATGCTGATGATGGCTTCCAGCGCATCCGGATGCTGTTTCAGGATTGTGGTGATTTTTGTATTTGCATTTATCTTAATCACTTTCGCTTGTTTTTCGCTGATTTCCCGCTTTCCCAGAAATGGTCATTCCAGTTGTCGTCCACCGAAGCGATTTCCGTTATGCCGTGCGCTTGCTGAACTTCCGCCAGCTCGCTTTCCGTCAGCGATTCCTGGATATGGCGAAACAAGGCGCGTTCTTCAAAGCGGATATGGCTTTCAAGCGCATCGGCAAATGAGTTCAGCAACGCATGGCTGTTCTTTTCCTTCCGGATATTGTCCGCAAGCGCGAAGATTTTCCTGTGCTCCCGGATTGCCTGTTGCCTCAAAGCATCATCATCCGCCAGCTTTGGAAACAGAAAAGACTCTTCATTGCTGAAATGCTTCTGCAAATCCTGTTCGAGGAAACAGATGACGTAGCTGCTTATCCGCACCGGTTCTATGTTGTTCCTGATTCCTTCGCGTATTTTCCACACCAGCAGCAATCCGAAGTGGTGTTCGCGCGAGAATTGAACTATCGCTTGATGCCGTTTGATGGGCGGTGTGGTTTTCTCATTTGTCTTTGCCGGCATGGCGTTTTCCTTTCAGGTTTTGATTGCTCAAATTAACAATAGACATTCTTCATTCAGAGGTTTAGCATTTGACGGCATTTATTTCAGTTCCTTCTCCAGCGCCAGCGCTTTCGGAAATAAAATATTATTTTCCAGATGAACATGCGTGTGCAGGTCTTCTTCAAATTCAGCCAGCATCCTGTACAGCAAGCTGTAACTGGCGCAGGCATCCTCCGGCAAAACATAATTGTTGCTGAGCGTTCTGATTTTTTCCATGTTCTTGGCGGCTGCCTCATGTTCCATCTCCATCATGCTTATCGGACCGCTGACCGACCCGAAAGAACGGTGCTGCGAAGCGGAGCCGTTGTTTTTTGACGCTGCCATCTCTTTGATGGCGGGAAACAGAATCTGCTCTTCTTTCATCATGTGAGCGGTGAATTCCGCATTGACAGCTTCCACTAACTGATGAATGGGTAATAATTCCGGATGATTGCTGCCGTGCACCCTTGCAACTTTGGCGGCATAACCCCTTATATCGGGCAATGATTTTTTGGCATAAGCATGATGCGTATTGATAATATAGTCCGCCAGAAAATCCAAACTCCAGTCATTGTAAGGCAAGGGTCTGGTAACAACCGCCTTGTCCGCCTGCTGCAATTCCTGCTCGATTACCGTTACATCCAGCCCTTTTTCCGCGCACGCTTCTCTCACCGTCTTCTTCCCGCCACAGCAGAAGTCAAGCCCGTGCTTCTTGAAAATCTGCGCCTTGCGCAAATCCCGTGCGGCAATTTCCCCCAGCGTTTCATCATTCTTCCCCGTGATTTTTTTTGAAATCTTTACTTTCCACCATTCAGGACCCTGTTCCAGATATTCCCAGGTAAATATATTTCCTCTTTCACCCAACAACTGGTAATACAGCGGTTTGGGGTCATGGTCGTTGTGAATGGTCAGGCTATCGCCTTCATTCATCCCGTCAAAGCGGGCAAAGATGGTCGGATGCTTCATCCTGGGTTCAAGCAAGGTTACATTGAGAATGTTGTCCGTTGTGGCATTCATGTCATTCGTTTTAGATTGTTAATAATGTTGCAAAGGTAAGCATAATTTTAATAAAAGTAGTGAAATACTTTTATTATTTTAAGAAAAAGCAATTTCCTCGACCTTCAGGTTTCTCAAACCTGAAAGTTTCTGCGAAAAATTCATGCAACAGGGATGCTGGGTTTCCAGCGAAAGAAAAAATGTTCTTTTTTTATATTCTTATATGAAGTTCGTTCCAAATTTATCGTAAGATTCATGGTATCATCAATATATCGCATGCCATACGGGATAATTTCAAACCTTTCATCTGATGACTGCCTGCTATCGGATGAATGAAATTTTGAAAAGTTTCGGGAAATTATCTAACCATACGGGATGAAAATGAAATAAACCGAGTGAGATTCATGTTCAAAATCGTTAATTTATTAAACACCACTGTTATCATAAGCAAGTTCCACTTGAGAATCCTGTCCGCCTCATCCCTTTTCGTTTTATTTCCGCTGATGACAAACTATTATCATAATTGTGATAAATCGCGCAGGTGACATACTACATGGAGCAACTATATAAATACGGAGCGATTGGCCAAAGCGGAGGGATAACTTTTTCGCCTGAAGGAACTATGATTATCACCAATGAAGCGGCTGAAAAAGTCCCAACTCTATTGATTTACAGATGGAGAACAATTGAACAGAGAGCAGCAAAGGCGCATTCTTTATCTTAGCACGGATGTTCCGCAAAACCATTACGCGCGCGGTATGGCTGCTGTCCTTTATCAGCCTCTTTAATGATCTCGCTTCTGAGATGCTCTATCCCGTGATACCGGTTTATTTGCAGAGCATCGGTTTTTCTGTTCTCGCTATTGGTATTCTCGAAGGTGTTGCTGAGGCTCTATCGGGATTGAGCAAGGGATATTTCGGTGAGTTGTCAGATAAAGTTGGAAGGCGGGTGCCTTTTGTCCGTGCCGGATATGCGCTGAGCGCAATCTCAAAGCCCTTATTGGTTTTGTTCACCAATATCTTCTGGGTGTTTGCGATGCGTACAACGGATCGCGTGGGGAAGGGTGTGCGCAATGCCGCCCGCGATGCGCTGTTATCAGATGAAGCAACACCGGCAACGAAGGGGCGTGTGTTTGGCTTCCATCGGGCGATGGATACTTTTGGAGCATTTCTTGGCCCGGTTGCTGCGCTGTTATTCCTCCATTTTTATCCGGAGAGGTACGCTCAATTATTTTTATTCGCTTTCATTCCGGGTGTGATTGCATTGTCGCTTGCATTTTTATTAAAAGAAAAAGCAACAACAGCGGCAAGGCAATGGGGCAACATCAGATTCCTTTCATTCATCCGTTATTGGAGAGTCAGCTCGCCCGAATACAGGAAACTGGTTTTCGGATTATTGCTGTTTGCCTTGTTCAACAGTTCGGATGTCTTTTTGCTGCTGAAGGTAAAGGAAGCGGGTTTCAGCGATACTCACGTTATCGCATTGTATATTTTCTACAACCTTGTTTACGCGCTGGCAGCTTATCCGTTCGGGCATCTGGGCGACAAAATCGGATTGAAAACAGTTTTCGTTGCGGGATTATTCCTTTTTGCCATAGTTTATGGAGGAATGGCTTTCAGCAATAACCTTTACCTGTTTGTTGCCTTGTTTTTTCTCTATGGAATTTACTCGGCAGCGACCGAAGGGATTGCCAAAGCATGGATAACAAATGTTGTGAATAAAAATGAAACGGCTACAGCTATCGGCACATATAGCGCATTTCAAAGCATCAGCGCGATGATGGCAAGCTCGATGGCAGGCTTCATTTGGCTTAAAATGGGCGCTTCTTTCACATTCATTTTGACCGCCTGCATTGCCGCGGTGGTGGGATTTTACTTTTTAATGTTCTGCAGGCATACACAATAATATTCATCTTTTGGTGTTTTAATAGCGCTTACCTAAAACACCAACTATGTCATCACAAAAATTCCTGTTCGTTGCATTGCTGATTCCGGTAATGCTTTCAGCGCAGCGACCGAACGAAAAACAATCAGGCAATTTCAGCCTCGGCATGAGAAGCGCGTTGAGCGCATTCAGCCATGGCGGGGATGAAGTGGGCTATGGCGCAGGCGGCCAATTCCGGATTCAGTTGATGAGCCGCGTCAACACGGAGTGGTTTCTCGATGTTCTTTCAACGAATATCGAGGATCAGGCGCAGCGCTTGGACTACCATATCGGATGGTCGGTAATGTATTACGTGATTGACCCGAAAGCCTTCACGCGGATAGCAACTCCTTATGTGGTAGCCGGTCATTGTTTTGACCACACGAGGGTAAGCATCAACGGCAGTGATGAACCGACCCGCGAACAGTGGAGCTCCGCAGTGCAGGCAGGTATCGGCGCTCATTTCAACATAACTCCGAAATTGGATATTTCACCCACCGTTCAGTATATGCTGCATCTGGGAAAAGAGCTTCATGCGCACGTGAGCGGGGGCGAGGTGGTGGTTGAGGAACACCAAAATGCCGGATGGGAGGGGCATTTGCTTATTAATGTCAGCATCAACTATAAATTTTTCAAACTATGGAAACCAAGAAAATCCTGACAGCCGGATTCATCCTGCTTTCGCTTTTGTCATTTTCCCAGTCAATAACCGATCATCGCGCTGGACATTTTCGTGCGCAGGGAAATCTTGCTGGCGGTTATTTGTTCGCGCAGAAAGATTTCACTGCGTACATCACGGGTGACCTTGATTTATTTCTCAGCGATGATGTTTCATTTACGGGCGAGTGCTGGTATAATTTCCAGACAAACGACAGGCGAACAGGTTTGCTGGAAAATCACGCCTTGTTCAGCGGATTCAATTATCATCCGTTAAAAAAAGGAAGATGGGATCCCTTTATCGGATTAAGTCCCGGCATGGCGATAGTGAAAGCAGGTTATAATGATGCCGAGGGCATTATTCAGGAAACCGTGGGAGTCGCCCCGTTAGTATCAGGAACGGTTGGTTGCAACTATTACATCGGTTCTATCTTTCATTTATTCGTAAAGGCGCGGGGTGTTGCCGGCATGTTCAGGGGCGATTCGCCCGAGTTCACTCCGCTGAATGAAATGAAAATCACCGCGGGGCTGGGATGGAACGTAAGGCTTTGGAAGAAAAGCTGACCAGGGGAACAGCAGTTACAATCGTTTATTCAACTCGTCCTGCAGTTCGCGCTTCAGCACCTGTTCCCTTTCGCGCGACCGCTTTTTAAATGCTTCAAATTCCGTTTGAACCTCGGAGAGCAGCTTCTTTGTTTCAGTCGTAATGACATCGCTGCGCCTGAACTTGAATATGAAAAAAGCCAAAAGCGCTGTCAATGCGGCTGTGATAGTCCACATGATGCTTTTGTATGAGCCTTTTTTCATGCTGACATTCAAAAAGTCAATGCTGTTTTTTTCAATGTTTACATTAGCTAACGTATCGCGCACATTTTTCGAATCAGTTTTCAGTGCCGCAATGTCTCCTTCTTGTTTAGAGATTACCTGGTGCGTTTGTTCAAGCTCCTTGTGCACCGCTTTAAGCGAATCCAGCACATGCGATTTTAGGATATCCAGCCATTCCATTTTCACCACTTTATACTCCTGATAGCGGTTTGATTCCTCGAAAACATATTCAAACTGGCTCCTGATGGTGCCGCTGTCAAGTGACAGCTTGACTTCCTCAACTTCGGCATCCTGGGCGGTTGCAGCGCGAAAAAACATTATTGCTGCCACAAACGGTAACTGTCGAAAAGTAAACTTCATGGATTACGCAATTTTATTAGCACAGATCAGAGCTAAGTTACGGGCTATTATCTCCAGCGTTTATTGCGTTTTGGGAAATCGGTTGTTAGTTGTATGCGATATTAGTCAGTGTAGTATAGCAAATAGTGAAAATTCAAGGAATTTGTTCATCCCAGGAATCATTGACGTCTCCCAGTTTGATGCCAATGAAATTTTGATTCATTTGATCGGAGGTGACATTGGTATAGGTTCTGGCTTTTTCAAACGGAAAGGGGGTTGCTGCATCGGGGAATACATAATCGCTGTTGACAAATTCCCACAGCCTTCCGTTGGGGAATGAGGATATCATTCCGAGAATCATCGTTCTTTCGAGCAAAATGTCCAGGGTACTCACCGAATTATTTCCACCGACATCAGCCGCAATTATTTTAAAAGGCGATTCCAATGGAGATACCTGGAGAATTTGTCGTTGAATCGTGACGATGTCAAGGGTGGTGATTCCATTTGCCACAGTCACATCGTTATTTTTTGAGGGAGTGATAAGGTAATTTTTGTTTGCATCCACTTCGAAGCTGTATAGTCCATCGGCTGCGGTTATCATGGATTTACTGGCATCTCCTGTAATCGCCACCATAACCCCTGGAATCGGGACGCCCTTTTCGGTGGCAACCAGTCCGGAAATTGTCACTTTCGGAATGACGCTGACATTAAATGTGTCGTGAATGCATTCATAGAAACCATCCTTCACATAATATGCCGTGGTGTAGGCAGGCGCAACGCTGATTGTCTTTGCAAAGGAGTTCGCGGGGCTCCATTGATACACACCCGTCCATGAAGCGGATAAAGTGGCGCTGTCACCTTCGTGAATGGTAATGTCCGATGAATTGTTAACATCTTTCATTATGGTAAACTGGTCAAGAATGGAATTATCTTCCGTAATCCATTTTGCATCAAGGCGGTTGCCATTTACTTCGATATACAAGGAACCGCCTGCCGATATATCGGAGTGGTACATTGCATTATGCGGATATCCGCTTGATATGCCGGATACTTTTCCTGCAGAGCCTGTTACCACATGAACAATGCCTTCATTTGACGGATTTAAGGAAGATTTAACGTATGGGCATGAATTGGAGGAACCATCATACAGTCCGCTGGAGGTGCTATGGTTGTGGACTGCAGGATTGTAAGTGCTTTCCGTGCCATAATGCCCCTTCATGATTTTGGAACGTTCGTACAGGTGGCTGTGCCCGCAAAGAACTAAATCCACCTTATAATTGTCCAACAGCCTGATTACATTGTTACGTATTTGCACCAGGTCGTTTTCGGAGTCTGAATTATGGCTGCCTTTGGTGTAAGGAGGATGATGCCAGTAAATAATCGTCCATTTCTGGGTATTGGCCGCAAGATCCTGCTTCAGCCATGCAATTTGCGCGCTGGTGGTATCGAATAGCTTCTTGTTGTTCTCCGTGCCGTAGGAATCGAGGCTGATAAAATGGATATTGGCGTGGTTATAACTGTAATACATTTCCGTGCCGGAAGCAACGCCACCCGCCTCGCCCGCTTTGGGCAGCGTGAAATTTTCAAAGTAGGGTGTTGCCCTGCTTTCCAGCAGGACGGAATTGTTAGCATAGTCGTGATTGCCGGGTGTTGGAAAAAGAACGGTTTGCCTCATGATCTTTCCGTTCATGTAAGGCTGAAAAAATTTTGTTTGGTATTCGTTGTCCAGTCCGCTGCTGTAGGCATTGTCCCCCAGCAGGAGCCAGAGGTCGGTATAGTTACTGCCGATAAAATTTTGATAAGCGGATAACACCTTTGTTTGAATCGCCTGACCAGTGCCGCAGTCGCCTGTAACCCAAATACGCGTGATTTTTTCGGTGCCCGTGACCGGAGCCGTGATGAAATAATTATTCGTGTCACCCTGCAGAATATGGCTCTCGCTTCCAATCGAATAATAATATTTAGTATCAGCAGCAAGCCCGGAGAGCTGGACTATGTGCTCGGTTGTTGAAAACAAATCCACGGCAGATTGGTTGAGATTTCCCGCATTGGTTCCATAGCGGACTTTGCTGTCAGTTTTTACATCTGTTCTCCATCGAAGAATGATGCCGGTTGAGGTGCCTGTTTGCAGGTAGGGACCGCGCGACAAAATGCTGGCTGGCGGAGTTCCGCCTGTTAGCTGCAAATCAAATGTCACATCGGCACTTGTGGCGTTTGCCTGATGCACTTCTGCAGCAACCACATTTGCGCCATTAACGAAAGCAGCCGGTGACAAAACCGCCTGCAGCCACGTGGTTTCATCACTGCCTCCCATTGAGGTCACGGCCCAATCGGAATAGGAGATTGCGCCCGCAGGCATGTTATCCCGGAAAATTTCGATCCCGTTGATGTAAACCACTATGCCATCATCCCTCTTGATATTAAGAATAAAAGATTGAAAAGTTGATGGGTTCGAAATGCTTAATGAATGGCGAAAATAATATGTGGGATAAAAGTTGCCTGATGAACCGGAAGGAATCGCAGTAGCCTCGTCCCCGTCACCATACCCCAATTGTGAAGGACCTTGCAGCCAGGCGGAGTCGTTATACGCAACATCTTTCCACGCTGTCCCTAAATTTGTTCCTGTGTTGTATTTCCAACTGTCACCTGACGAGATGAATGTCACTTGAGCGAGTGAAGACGCGGAAATCAATAGAATAAGTATTGAACAGATCTGATTCATGAGGTGTTTAGCGTGATTGGAAATCCGTTGCACACTACAATTTAGCATAACGAGATTATAGAAGCAAATTGCAATAAATACAAAAGGGCGGAAATCCTTCCGCCCTTTTGTCGTTGGTATCAACAGAAATCTTGCTGTTTTACCTCGCCAGCACCGCCTTGTTGAAGTAAGTGCCGTTTTGGGTTTGCAGCCTGTAGATGACCATGCCATCGGAGATGGAGCCGGGGATGAACTCCGTCTTGTGCAGTTCACCGGCTTTCACGTTGCCTTCGAACAGGGTTGCCAGCTTCTGACCGGTCATGCTGAACAGTTCGAGCGTTGCTTTGGAGTCATCCGTTAACATGAATTCGATATTCAATTTGTCAGAGAACGGATTGGGGAACGCTTTCAACTCGACCTGCTCTGCAGCCGGGCCCATGGCAGCCGCACCGTCATCCCGCTTCGGAGTTCCGGTGATGGTGATGGTGATCGTGAGCGAGGCGCCTGCCATCCCGCTGCCGTTGTTGCCGCTGTATGGCGTGGCAGTGAGGGTGTAGGTGCCGGGCGCAATGTTCCATGCGTTGTAGTTGCCGTTGTTGT
>CAZCXH010000005.1:0-63152 GCA_964502525.1 uncultured Chitinophagaceae bacterium | reverse complement strand
TACTTTTCAAGTAGCTCCTTTGCCCTTGTCCTATTTTTGATGCGATTGCCCTGAGTTGTTTCGGCATGCAAGAATATTTTGTTGTAAATTGGCGCATCCAAAATCAAGCAAACCGGAACTGATACCTGCATGCCGAACGCAACCCTCAAGAGCCATGTGGTGAAGTGCGGAGACAAGCCCCTTACCCTCGACTGCTTTAACTGGATTCTGTTCAATGGCGAGAAAATCGAGCTGAGCGAATATGCCGTCAGGAAGCTGGAGCAGAGCTTTGAGTTCCTGAAGTCATTCTCCAAAGGCAAGGTGATCTATGGCGTCAACACGGGCTTCGGATCCATGGCACAGCACAGGATTGAAGACAAGGACCTGACTGACCTCCAATACAACCTCATCCGCAGTCATTGCGCGGGAATTGGCGAGCCGCTGTCTGAGGTTTATGTCCGCTCTATAATGACTGTGCGCCTCGCCTCGCTCATGCTCGGCTATTCCGGCATCCATAAGGAAGTAGCCTTGCTGCTCAGGGATTTTATCAACAACGGCATTTGTCCTGAGATTTACGAGCACGGCAGCGTGGGCGCCAGCGGTGACCTCGTGCAACTCGCTCATGTTGGGCTTGCTCTCATCGGTGAAGGCGAGGTGGTTTACAAGGGCAAAAAAGCTGACACCGCAAAAGTCTTGAAGGACGCTGGCTTGGACCCCATTAAAATTCACATCCGCGAGGGGCTTGCCATCATGAACGGCACGGCAGCCATGACCGGCATAGGCATCGTCAACCTCATCCGTGCAGGAAATCTGCTTGACTGGATGGTGGCTGCTTCCGTGATGATCAATGAGATTGTGGAATCCTATGACGACCACTTTTCCAAGGAACTGAATATCGTCAAAAAGCATATCGGGCAGAATAAGATTGCCGGTGTGATGAAGAAGTTGCTGGAAGACAGCCGCCTCGTTAGGAGGAGAGAGGATTACCTGTACAACGGCAAGATTCAGGAGGATGTCTTAAAAGACAAGGTGCAGGAATACTATTCCCTGCGCTGTGTTCCGCAGATTTTGGGCCCTGTTTACGACACGCTCGTCAACGCGGAAAGGGTGCTGCTTGATGAAGTGAATTCCGTGAATGACAACCCGGTTATTGATGCCGAAAATCAAAATGTGTTTCACGGAGGCAATTTCCATGGCGACTATGCCGCGCTCGAAATGGACAAGCTGAAAATCGCCATCACCAAGCTCTCCATGCTTTCGGAAAGGCAGTTGAACTTCCTCGTTAATGACAAGCACAACAACAAACTTCCTCCTTATGTCAACCTCGGCAAGCCAGGTCTCAACTTCGGCATGCAGGGAGCGCAGTTCACCGCCACGTCCACTACGGCAGAAAACCAAACGCTTTCATTCCCGATGTATGTCCACAGCATTCCGAGCAACAACGACAATCAGGACATTGTGAGCATGGGAGCCAACGCATCGCTGATTGCCAAAAAGATAATTGATAACTCCCACCAGGTGTTAGCCATTGAGTTCATCGCCATCCTGCAAGCCATTGACTATTTGAATATCGAAGACAGGCTTTCGTCCTTTTCAAGGAATACATATCAAGTGTTGCGCGAAATGGTGCCTAAGTTTATTGCTGATTCCGTGAAGCACCGCGACATCACCAAGGTGCGCGATTACATTGTCAATAACCGGCTGAATCTGGTTGAATGAAGCATGCTTTAGTTACGGGAGGTTCGCGGGGAATCGGAAAGGCTGTATGCCTGAAGCTTGGCGCGATGGGTTTCCATGTGATCGTGAATTATCTCTCCAATGAAAATGCTGCCGAAGATACCTTACGGCAAATCAAACAAAATGGCAGCGCTGGCGAGTTGCTTAAATTTGATGTGTCAAACAAAGATGAAGTCGAGTCTTCGCTCGGCAAATGGAAGGAAAACCACAAGGATGAAACCATCGAGGTGCTGGTGAACAATGCGGGAATCAAAAAAGACAACCTCATGCTGTGGATGAAAGATGAAGAGTGGCAGAGCGTGATTGACACCAACCTCAACAGTTTTTTTTATGTCACGAAGTTTGTGCTGAAGGATATGCTGCTCAAACGTTATGGACGGATAATCAATATGGTATCTCTCTCCGGTGTGAAAGGGAACCCGGGACAAATCAATTATGCTGCGGCAAAAGCCGGATTGATTGGCGCCACCAAATCGCTGGCTCAGGAAGTCGGCAAAAGAAATATTACGGTGAACGCGGTGGCTCCCGGCTTTATCGCCACGGACATGACTTCGGATATTGACGAGAAAGCTTTCAAGGCGATGATTCCGGTTCAGCGGTTCGGCACTCCGGAAGAGGTAGCTGAGCTGGTAGGCTTCCTCGCCTCCGAAAAATCATCATACATCACGGGGGAAGTGATTAATATTAATGGCGGGTTGTACACTTAAAAGTTTACGGTTTATACCGAAACAAGTCAGGTTTTCGAACAATTGAACTGTGAATGTTCGGTATTAACCAAGAGTACGTCTCTTTCCTCCGGAAATTCGACTACTCTTGGTATACATCTGACGCTTCCAAAAAACCGTAAACAGGTGAACCGTAAACCGTAAACATACATGAACAGAGTAGTCATCACCGGCATCGGCATTTATTCCTGCATCGGGAAAAATCTGGATGAGGTGACTCAGTCTCTTTATAAGGGGAAATCCGGAATCGGCTATGATGAAGGGCGCAAGAAAATGGGATTCAGGTCAGCGCTCACCGGCATCGTGGAACGACCGAATCTCAAGGAACTCCTGCACAGAAAGCAGCGGGTTGGAATGGCGGAAGAAGGCGAGTTCGCTTATATCGCAACGCTGGAAGCCCTTAAGATGGCAAAGCTTGATGAAGCATATCTTGAGCAAAATGAAGCGGGAATCCTTTATGGCAACGATAGCTCAGCCAAAGCGGTAATAGAGTCTATTGATGTCATTAGGGAAAAGAAAGATACCACTTTGCTCGGTTCAGGTTCCATTTTCCAGTCCATGAACTCAACGGTAACGATGAACCTCGCCACCATCTTCAAACTGAAGGGCATCAACTTCACCGTGAGCGGTGCCTGCGCCAGCGGCTCCCATGCAATAGGGATGGGTTATCTGATGATCCGACATGGATACCAAAAAAACATCATCTGCGGGGGAGCGCAGGAGATTCATCCTTATTCAATGGGAAGCTTTGACGGCATCAGCGCTTTTTCTGTCCGGGAATCGGAGCCGCAAAAAGCATCACGTCCGTTTGACAGATGCCGGGATGGACTGGTGCCAAGTGGCGGAGCAGCTACCTTGATTCTTGAAGATTATGAATTTGCAAAAAAAAGAAATGCGCCCATACTCGCTGAAGTGATTGGTTACGGCTTTTCCTCCAATGCAGGTCATATCTCTCAACCCAGCGTAGAAGGTCCGGCAAGGGCGCTTGAGATGTCTTTGAAGGATGCGAACATCAGCGCAAAGGAAGTTGATTACATCAATGCGCATGCAACGTCAACTCCGATTGGCGACCGCTTCGAAGCTTTGGCAATTGACAAAGTGTTTGGAGATTCGCGGCCTCTGGTAAGTTCCACCAAATCAATGACCGGCCATGAATGCTGGATGGCGGGCGCAAGCGAGGTGGTTTATTCAATGCTGATGATGCGCAAGTCTTTCATCGCTCCAAATATTAACTTTGAAAATCCTGATGACGACACCGCGAAGCTGAACATTGCACACAAAACCATTGAACGGAACATTGACATTTTTTTATCCAATTCCTTCGGCTTCGGTGGAACAAACTCATCATTGATAATCAAAAAATTTAGAAATTAGCGATCGGAATGACAAGAGAAGAGATCATCAGCACCATCAACGATTTTTTGGTGGAGGAATTCGAGGTTGAAAGAGGAAAAATTCAGCCGGAAGCAAACCTCAAGGAAACGCTCGAATTGGACAGCCTCGACTATGTGGATATGGTAGTGGTCATCGAGAACAACTTCGGTTTCAAGGTAAACGCTGAAGATTTCAAGACCATCGCATCCTTCCGGGACTTCTATGACTATATTGAAGCGAGAGTGAACCAAACGGCAGTTGAGAATTAATGTCCACCTGGGCAGGTAAATCCCGGGGCAGTGTTCTTGGGTATAGGATTTTCGAATTTCTCCTTAAAAATTTCGGGCTTTCTCCCGCTTACCTCCTGCTGCGCTTCGTTGCTTTCTATTTTTTCCTTTCATCACCTTCCGCATTCCGGGCGAACTTCTTTTATTTCCATAAAATCTTGGGTTACGGCAAGCTGAAATCCATCATCGGCATCTATAAAAATTTCTATGTTTTCGGGCAGACGATCATTGACAAGGTTGTGCTCTTTGCGGGCTTTCCCAACCGATTCACCTATCATTTCGATGGCCGGGCTAACCTTGTTAAAATGGCTGCTGACAAGCAGGGCGGCATTCTCATAAGCGGTCATGTGGGCAACTGGGATATTGCCGGTCATTTCTTGCGCGAGATAGATGCGGTCATAAACATCGTAATGTTTGATGCGGAGCGCGAGAAAATCAAGAACTATCTTGATAAACTCGAAGTCAGAAAAACCATAAGGATCATTACAGTCAAAGAAGACATGTCCCACCTGTTTGAAATCAGCAAAGCAATCGCAAATAAGGAACTTGTGTGCATGCATGGCGACCGCTTTGTGGAAGGAAGTAAAACAGTAACTTGTGATTTCTTTGGGAAGCCTGCCGAGTTTCCGAAAGGTCCTTTTCAGTTGGCAACAAAGCTTAAAGTGCCCTACATTTTTGTTTTCGGTTTAAAAGAAACCCAAACGCATTATCACCTTTATGCCACTCCGGGAAAAATAAATCAGAACGGGATTGACGCAATGGTAAAGGAATATGCAGAAACGCTCGAAAAAATGATTTTAAAATACCCATATCAGTGGTTCAACTTTTACCGGTTCTGGAAAAAAATAGAATTAATCTGAAAAAGATTAAATTGGTTGGCAGATACGGCAATGAGAACAAATCAAAGGATACGGAGTCAGCGCAAAAAAATTGAGGAGGAGATCAAGAATATTCCTGATTATTATTTGGACGAAGTGCGTTCTTATCTCAATTATCTGAAGTTCCGCGCGGGAGAAGATAAAATTCAAACTGATATCGCAAGTCAATCATCTCTTGCCAAAGACTGGCTCAGGCCGGAAGAAGACGAAGCATGGAAAAATTTGTAAAGGGTGAAATTGTTATCGTACCCTTCCCCTTCTCCGATTTGAGCGGAGCCAAAAAACGTCCCGCATTTGTTTTAGCCGATCTCCAGGGAGATGATATTATCCTTTGTCAGATTACAAGTCAAACGGTCAAGGATGATTATTCCGTTGTTCTGAGAGCATCGGATTTTAGAACCGGTCAATTGGTGATGGAGAGCAATATTAGACCTAACCGGATTTTCACCGCTGATAAGAAAATAATTATCCGGAAAGCGGGTGTATTGAAAGAACAAAAGATAAAAGACGTGGTAAGCAAAGTTGTGGCGCTAATCAAAAACGGACAGTAGGAACCGGATTCTGAAGGCCATTGTGAAGAAAATCTTAGTCATCCATTTCTCCCAAACCGGTCAGTTGACACGAATAGTACATTCCGTACTGAACCCGCTGAAGCAGCAAACTGACATAAAATTGATATTTGAGGAGTTGAAACCCCAAGTCCCCTTCCCTTTTCCCTGGGGCGCAATGAACTTTTTCAACGCCATGCCTGAGATCGTGAAGGAAATGCCGTGCGAGTTGGCGCCCTTCTCCTTCAATCCATCAGAGGATTTTGACCTGATTATTCTGGCTTACCAGCCCTGGTATCTTTCTCCGTCCACTCCGGCAACCTCATTCCTTCAATCAGAACAGGGACGAAAAGTCATTAAGGGCAAACCGGTCATCACCATCATCGGATGCAGGAACATGTGGCTCAACGCCCAGGAGAAAGTAAAAAAGCGTATTGATGATGCGGGCGGCAGGCTTGCCGGGAATATTGTATTGACAGACAATGCCGGTAACCTCGTCAGCCTCGTCACGGTGATAGGGTGGCTCATTTACGGGAAAAAATCGGGATTTCTGAAGATTTTTCCGGCTTCCGGAGTATCGGACGAGGATATCAGAAATGCGGAAAGATTCGGGAATCCGATAATCAATGCTTTAAAAACAAATCAATGGGACAGCCTTCAGTCCACCTTGAACAAAGGCGGAGCCGTGGAAATCAAGCCGAACCTGATGGTATTGGAGGGCAGGGGCGCAAAGGCGTTTAAGCTATGGGCGAACTTTATTGGCAGCAAGGGCAAGCCCGATGATCCAAGGAGAAGATTCAGGGTGTTCCTGCTCCTTGTTCTTCTTCCGCTGGGTGTTTTTGTTTTATCCCCAATCACTACGCTGCTGACTTTCCTGAAAATCAAACTCAGCAAAGATTCCATCGAGAGGAAGGTTCAGTATTATCTCGGCAACAAGTCCGTCACTTTATGAGTCTTTCTCACAAATAGAGATGAGACTTTCAGCATGGCTAAGTCCTGCCCTTGAGATGCTGGCATCCAGCGCTCCGTCATAGCCCAGATATTTATGCAGGATATCATACGCATCTGTAAAATGCTTATTAAGTTTTCGGTTGTGTTTGGATAGATGCATTTGGTACCATTCTACATCCGGCCGTGGTTGCGCAGGGCGTTCAATATTCTTAGCTTTCAGCCAGGTATTGACGGCATAGAGAACACCGTTCCATGCAGTATTACCTGCCATCTGAACATATTTCCGGTCGGAATAACGACCATTTTCCCTTCCCGCTTTTTCCCGGAGGATTTCTTTTGCATTTGCGATATATCGTCTTGCTTCCGTATATCTCATGTTCGCTAAGTTAGGCTTTTCAGAAACATATAATGCTCCTTTGACTTGTTTACAATCACCCAACTTCATTATTTGCTTCCGCAACAAACTCCAGCTAATTTTGAGTGCGATTTTTCGGAACCGATTCCAGTTGTTGAAAGCGAGAGTTTACATAACAAGGCTGTCCGCCTATTTCCCAAACGATGCCGTTTCAAACGATGAAATGGAGTATTACCTGGGGCGCGTCAATGGCAAGCCTTCCAAGTCCAGGCAGGTTGTTTTAAGAAACAACGGCATCAAGACGCGCTATTATGGACTGGATAAGCAGGGGAATATCACGCACACCAACGCCCAGATGGCAGCCAACGCGGTACGCGGGCTGTTTGATGATGAATTCGGTGTTGAAGATATTGACCTGCTCGCCTGCGGCACCTCAATGGTTGACCAGATGCTGCCTTCGCATGCGTCAATGGTTCATGGCGAATTGGGCGGCAGGCCGATGGACATCATCTCTCCTTCGGGCGCGTGCAGCGCAGGGATGCATGCCCTGAATTACGCATACCTTTCCGTCTTGGCAGGCAATGCAAAGAATGCCGTCAGCCTCGGTTCCGAGCTATTGTCCCCGATATTCAGGTCCCAGTATTTTGAGGAAGAATCAAAGAAGCTTGCCCAGTTGATGGAAGACCCGATAATAGCTTTTGAAAAAGATTTTCTGCGGTGGATGCTTTCCGATGGGGCTGGCGCTGCCCTATTGCAACCGGAGTCTTCTGAGGATCTTTCTCTTGAAATCGAATGGATTGAAAACGTTTCGTTTGCCAACGAACTGGCATCATGCATGTATGCTGGCGGGGAGAAGCTGAATGGCGGGGAAGTGATAGGCTGGAAAAAGTATAACCCGCAGGGATGGCTTGACAGTTCGGTGTTTGCCATGAAGCAGGATGTAAAAATGCTCGGAGAAAACATCGTGAAATACGGTGGGTTAGCCCTGAAAAGGATCATGACTAAGAGAAACTTCGATGCATCTTCCGTGGATTACCTCCTGCCGCATCTTTCATCTGAATATTTTGTTGAACGGGTAGCGAAAGGCTTGGAAAGCATTGGTGTGCATATTGATCGCTCCAAATGGTTCTATAATCTGCCGCGCGTGGGCAATGTCGGCTCCGCCTCGGTTTACCTGATGCTGAATGAACTGTTCCATTCCGGCAGGTTGCAATCAGGCGAAAGCATCCTGCTGATGGTGCCTGAAAGCGCAAGGTTCAGCTATTCTTATGGACTGGTGAGAGTTGTTTAGTTCTATAACAGATTCCATCTGCCGGAGAGATGGAATCTGTGAAATACCCAGAGTATGAACATAGCCGATTTCATCCCGCAGCGACCTCCAATGATAATGATAGACGAGCATATCTCCACAGAAGGCAACGAAACCGTTTCTGTCCTGGAAATCAGGGCTGATAATATTTTTTGTGAAAACGGAATGTTCACCGAATCAGGATTGATTGAAAATATCGCGCAGACTGCCGCCCTCAATTCCGGCTACCTTTTTACCAAAGAAGTGAAAAGCGGCTCGATCGGAAAACCGCCTTTAGGCTATATCGGAGGAATAAAGAATCTTCGCATACATTTCCTCCCCGAAGCAGGAAGAAAAATTCAGACCAAAATTAAAATTGAAACCGAAATAATGGATGTTGCGGTTGCAAAGGGAGAAATAACTTGTGAAGGGAAGCCGGTTGCAGATTGTGAGATGAAGATTTTCATGGATAAATCAGCCTGAATCGAATGGACAAGGACAAAGTGCCCCAGGATGACGCGAATATGCTCGAAGGAAAATTCAAGGTATTGAAGTACGCGGTTGACAAAGACGGCAGGTACACCACCGTAAAAAGTGTTGGATGGGAGCCTGAAAATGTCGCGCTGGAAAGAGCGTGGGATGTCGTGAATAAGGAAATAGCGGATGCGAAAGAAAAAGTGTTGAAAGGAGAGTTAAGTCCTTTGGCTTATCACATGGCGAAAAACATGATGGATGAAAAACTGTTGAGCAAGTATGCCGGACTTTCTGTCGGAAAAATCAGGGAACACCTGAAACCGGATGTTTTCGCTGCTTTGGAACCGGAAATTGTTCGGAATTATGCTCATGTGTTTAAAATTGATGCGAACGATATTTCAAAACTGGACTAAAGCCTCACCCCCACCCCCACCCCCTCTCCAAAGGAGAGGGGAGTCCGGACGGTATGGCTTTGAAGAAAAATTCCATCATTTTATGTCCGGAAAAGAAAACTGCTTGGACACCCTCTCCTTCGGAGAGGGGCGGGGTGAGGCTTGTAAATAAACATTTCATTGAGAATTCCCTACCGGCATATACAATCCGCTCATTGCGAAAATGGCGTCACCTCCGGGCTGCTGCGGTTTCATGGCTTGGAGTTGAGCGAACCGATGGCTTTCGGAATCGGATCCGGCTTGTTTTTCAGCCATTTCCCTTTTCTGAAAATACATAACATTCCTGTTACATCCTACCGCATCCTGCCGGGGCATATTTTCAAGAGAGTAACAAAGCGTTTGGGCGTGAAGGTGGAAGTAAAAAAGTTCAGGGATAAAATCGAAGGGATGGATGCGCTCGACAAGATGCTTGAATCCGGGCAGCCTGTCGGGTTGATGACCAGTGTTTTCTACCTGCCTTATCTGCCGAGGGCATTTCGCTTCCACTTTAACGGTCATAACATCGTGGCTTTCGGAAAAGAGAATGGCAATTACATTATCAGCGACCCAGTGATGGAGGAGCCAGCCGTGATTTCATATAACGATTTATTGAGGGCGCGTTTCCCGAAGGGCTTGCCGGAACCGAAGGGGAGGATGTATTACCCGGTGAATGTCCCCGCAAGTGTTGATTTGTCGCGCCCCATCATCAAAGGCATCAAAAAAACCGCAAGCGACATGGCAACCATCCCCGTGCCGCTTTTTGGAGTCAAAAGCATCAGGATGCTCGCAAGGCGGCTGCAGAAATATCCTTCCAGGCTCGGTGATGAAAAGGCAGCGCTCTATTTGGGAAATATCATCCGCATGCAGGAGGAGATCGGCACTGGGGGAGCAGGGTTCAGATTTATCTTTGCGGCATTCCTGCAGGAAGCTTCGCAGGTGTTAAACCGAAAGAACCTTTTTGATATTTCAAAGGAAATGACCGAAACAGGCGACCGCTGGCGCGAGTTCGCATTTCTCGGTGGGAGGGTGTGCAAGGGGCGCGAAACAAGCAATGGTTCTTATGATACGCTCTCGCAAATTTTATTGGACTGTGCCGACAGGGAAGAAAATATATTCAGAAAATTGATGAAGCTGTTCTAAGTTCCGATAAAAATGCAGGAACCAAAGGGGAACACATTGTGAATTTCATATTATACCGAGAGTAGTCGAGTTTCCGAAGGAACGAGACGTACTCTCGGTTAATACCGAATATTCTACGGTTCAATTTTCGAAAACCTGACTTGTTTCGGTATAACTTATTGAAATTCATTGCCGTCCGCTTTAGCGGACGGGAAAAAGGCATGAGGCCATGAGGCTTTAGCCAAAAAATTTGAGTTAGGATTTTGGCTAAAGCCCTTTTGCTCTTGATTCTCAACCCGTCCGCTAAAGCGGACGGCAATGAAGATAGTTGCGAGGTAGTTTTGAATCCATAACTCATGTTATATTAGGTTTCTGAAAAAGTTTCAGATTAAGCACAATGAGAAATATTTGTTTGAATGGATAGAGTAAGACTAATCATGTCACCCCTTCGGGGTTCAGAGACAGGTGTTCAATGTGATCGCTATAATTATGTCATCCCTTCGGGATTAATAGGTGAACTCCGAATAACGATTACTGCTGCCCCACATCCTGTGTGGTTTCTGCATTTCTGAACTTTTAAATCATCATGAAGGAGAGTATCATCAGGATAGAAGGCATCACCAAATGCTACAAGAACAGGGAAAAGCCGGTTGTTGAGGATCTTTCACTTGAGGTCAGCAAAAAGGAAATCTTCGGGTTGCTGGGACCTAATGGAGCGGGAAAAACGACAACATTATCCATTCTTACCGGATTACTGGAATCAACAGCCGGAAAAGTTTTTATCAACGGACTCTCCGTGGAACAGGATTTTGCAAGGATAAAGCCGGTGATAGGCGTGGTTCCGCAAAGCATTGCGCTCTACGAAAATCTTACCGCCCGGGAAAACCTCGCTTTTTTCGGCAGGATGTACGGAATCGGAAGTCAGGAACTGGAAAACAGGATTGATTATTATCTTAACTTGTTTTCACTCGCTTCAAGTGCCGGCCAGATCATCAACACCTTCTCCGAAGGGATGAAAAGAAGGATGAATATGATTGCGGGCATACTGCATCAGCCGCAAATTCTGATTCTCGATGAGCCGACAGTGGCGATTGACATCCATTCCAAAAAAATAATCCTCGATCACCTGCTGAAGATGAATGAACAGGGCGCCACGATAGTTTACACTTCCCACCAATTGGGCGAAGCTGAAAAATTCTGCACACGCGTAGCTATCATGGACAGGGGAAAAATAATTTGCCAGGGCGTACCGCAGGATCTGATTGCTGCCAACGCAGGCTGCACCGACCTTGAAAGCGTTTTTCTTGACCTCACTGAACACGACTTGACGGATGCTTGATAAAGCGGTTGCATCCTTCGTCAAAGAATTACTGCTGCTTATCCGCGACAGGGGAGGGCTTGCCATGCTGTTCCTGATGCCGGTGGCGCTGATCATCATCATGTCGCTGATACAGGACGCCCCGTTCCGCGATTACCAGGAGGCGCAGATACCTCTCGTTTTGGTGAATGACGACCGGGGCGAAATCGGGCAAGTGATTGAAAAGGGGCTGGAAGGCTCGCGCATCTTTTCCATTACTAAAACCATTGATGATTTAAAGGCAACGGAAGAGGCTGCCGTCAAATCCGTTTCGGGCGGCAAATACAAAATAGCAGTGATCATCCCCCCGGGCGTGTCGGAAATAATTCAAAGTAATTCCGAGGCGATGGTCAAAAGCGCATTGGCCGATATGGGCTTGACGGATGATTCGATGGAGAACAGGAGCATGGATTCAGCGCTGATTAAAATCTTTTTTGATCCTGCGGCTAAACATTCGCTGAAAACTGCCGTGAAGGGGTCGCTGGAAAAATATGCCTCAAAGCTGGAAACGCAGCATATCCTGGAATCCCTGAACAAGCAATTGAATGAAGTGGCGGAGGAGAAAGTTGAGTTGAGTTTGCCGGAAGAAGGATTCATCAGAATAAGCGAAATCAGCACCGGCAATCCCGAACGGGAGATGCTGTTTTCCACCTCCGTTCAGCACAACGTGCCCGCATGGACCATCTTCGCCATGTTCTTTATCGTGATACCGCTGGCAAGCAACATCATCAAGGAAAGGGAGTCGGGTGTGCTTGCCAGGTTGAAGACGCTGCCCGGTTCCTTTACAATTCAAATATCAGGAAAATTCGCAGTGTATTTTCTGGTCTGTTTTGCCCAGTTGGTTTCAATGCTTGCCGTGGGAGTGTTTGTGATGCCGCTGTTGGGGCTTCCAAAATTACAGTTAGGCTCCGGCATCATGGCGCTCGCCATCATCTCCGTTTGCATCGCGTTTGCGGCTATCGGCTATGGTTTATTAGTAGGTACGCTGTTCAACACGCATCAGCAAGCTGCGGTCTTTGGCTCTATCTCAGTGGTGATCATGGCGGCACTGGGGGGCATCTGGGTGCCGTCTTATGTGATGCCGGAAATGATGCAAAAAGTCGGGAAACTCTCCCCAATGAACTGGGGGTTGGAGGCTTTCAATGATTTATTCCTGCGGGGAGGAGGAATGGCGCAAATTGAAATCGAAAGCCTTCTGCTGCTCGCCTTCTTTTTAATTACTGCGGTTATGGCGTTTCTTTATAACAAAATCATCCGGGGATATTAAAATGCCGCACCACCCACTCCTTCAGCATCGCCAGCACTTCATTGCGGCATAAGTCATTATGAGTTTCGTGATACGCTCCTTCAAATGACTTGAAGGTTACATCGCCTTTTACCTTTCCCGCAAATTCTTTTGATGCATTGTATGAGGTGAGCCTGTCAGCGGTTCCATGAAAAATCAACAGCGGCAAATCAAGTTCCTGCGGATTAGCCAAAGCCCGCAAGCCTGCGTCATGCGTGCAGGTGAACATCATCGCGGTTATCTTGTCATGCACCAGCGGATCTTCTTCGTATTTCCTTACTTCTTCGGGAATCCTTGAAATTGCTTTCGCATCCAGTCCGGTCGGCTGGCTTAACGCGGGATAAATATTTTTCATCCATTGTCCCAGTTTCACTTTGAACGCGGGCGGCTCAAAGGCGAGCTTCAGGTAAGGGCTTGAAGCGATCACGCCTTTGAGATTGGGCTTTTTCCGCATGACATAGTTCAGCACGATATTCCCGCCTAAGCTGTGCCCGTAAAGAATAATCGGTTTCTCGGGAAACAATTCCTTCGCTTTCCTGATCAGGACATCCACGTCCTGCAAAAGGTGTTCATAGGAGGGAGTGTGTCCGCGTTTTCCCTCGGACTTGCCATGCCCGCGCTGATCGTAGGCAACCAAAGCAATTCCGTTATCCGAAAAAAATTTCCCAACAAAATCGTACCTGTTGCAATGTTCGCCCATGCCATGCACGAGGCAAACAACGCCTTTGACGTCCTTGCCGGGAGCCCAGTATCTGCCGTAGATTTTCAGACTGTCAATAGAGTGCCAATATATTTCCTTCGAATTCATGTTTAATGTTACAGAGTATGATATTTTCACGCATCCCCGCATCTTGCCCTCGTCTCTCGTTCTCTCTTAAGGGCAGTTCTAAAAATTGCTCTTTTTATCGCCTCACCCCTTCCCTCTCCAGATGGAGAGGGAGTAAGTGGTCGAATTTTCAGAACTGCCTTTCTGCCAAATCACAATCCTAACTCTTTAAAACTTTTTTTCAGAAATGTTTTAATCATGTCTTTCCGGTAGGTGCGGGAATAGGTATCATTGTCAATCGCTCTGCATTTTTTATACGCTTTCTCAATCAATTCCTGATAATTGCTCTTTGCATCTCCCGCCACGGTCACCGGCTTGGGGTCAACACCCCCGATAGAAATTTTAAGTTTTCCCTCTTTATTCAGGGAAACGCAGGTGGTGAGCGAAGAAAAATCAAGGCTCTCGCGCTGCCTTAGCTTTTTAAAAACCGCTTTGAATCCCTGATTCAGAGGAAGCAGTATTTTTTTTACAAGGGCGGTTTTTGGCAGGCTCACCGGCTGAACGCCATCACCGGTATAAATTTCCTCGAGGGGTAAAACGTCAGCGCCTTTTTCATCCGCAATCTCAATCCGGGCATCCAGGCAAATCAAAGCGGGGGCGGTATCGGAAACAAATTTTGAGTAGCATAATTTTAAGCTGCCCGTGGCGATGCAGATGTCGCCTTCGCATTTCAGGCAAAAGCCGACAGCTTCACGCCAGAATCCCGACTGATTGTAATAGGAGCATCGGTTTTCACACAAAATATTTCCGCCCAATGTCGCGCTGCTTCTGATCAGCGGAGAACCCACCGATGCCGCTGCTTCAATCAGTGCCGGAAACTCAGAAGATATTTCAGCAAAATGCGCCAGTTCGTCAAGACACACCATTGCCCCGATATTCAAGAATGTCTCGTCCTTTTCCACCTTTTTCAACTCCTGAATGCGGCTAAGGTCAATCAGGCAACGCGAAGTTTCATTCGCCTGAAAACGGTTTACCATCACATCGGTGCCTCCGGCTATGTATTTGAAGTTGCCGCCTGAGACAAGCGCCATCTTCAGCGCTTCCTCTGCTGATTCAGGCATCAGGAATTTTTTCTCAGTTTGAATGGCATACCCGGAGTTCATACCTCGCTAACCTCCTTTTGCTTTCGGATGCCCTGCAGAATCTGCTCCGCATTAATCGGCAGTTGCTTCACCCTGACACCAACCGCATCGTAAATGGCATTGGCGATTGCCGGAACGGAAGGATGCAGGGCGCCCTCACCGCACTCCTTCGCCCCAAAGGGACCTTCCGGGTCACCGCTCTCGATAATATTCGTGTGAAACTCAGGAATATCCTTTGAGGTCGGCATTTTGTATTCGAGGAAGTTGGGGTTGAGCAGCAATCCATTGTAATAATGCATCGCTTCGCTCACCGCCTGCCCCATGCCCATGTGCCAGGAACCCTCCAACTGCCCCTCCACCGACAATGGATTAATCGCCCTTCCGCAATCATGCGCGCCCCACAGATTCAGCACTTTCACCTGCCCGGTTTCATGGCTGACTTCGACTTCGGCAATCATCGCCCCGAAACTGTAAGAAGGGCTTAAGCCCGCTCCCGCTCCCTTGAAGTCGCCACCCAATTTCGGAGAGTTGTAATAGCCGCTTGTATTCAGCGCTCCGCGATGCGCCATGGCAATTTCAATCGCCTTTTCCCACGGCATGTTTATTTTTCCATCATCGCTTAACACGCTGCTGGCTTTCACCGCAAACCTGCTCACCGGCTGCCCGTGTTTTTTCGCCACTGCTTTTAAAATTTCATCTCTCATTTTTTCAGCAGCCATTTTTGCTGCATTGCCCGCCATGAACGTCACCCGGCTGGAATAGCTTCCCAGGTCAACCGGAGTGAAAAGCGTATCGCCCGCATGAACGTAAGTTTTGTCCACCGATATGCCCAGCGTTTCCGCTACCACCATCGCCAGCATGGTATCGCTTCCCTGTCCGATGTCACTGGCACCGGAATAGATCACCACGCGTCCGTCAAAATCCGCTTTCAGATGCACCACCGACTGCGGATATTCATTCCATATTATTGGCAATGCCGAGCCGCTGATGAAGAATCCGCAGGCAGCGCCAACTCCCCGACCGTGAGGAAGCTTTCTGAATTTGTTCTTCCAGCCGCTTTGCGCCACCACGGTGGTGAGCGCATCCGCTATGCCGTTGCTCGTGATGCGGTATTGTCCGAGCGTAAATGAATTTTCATTCAAGAAATTCCTGAGCCGCAGCTCGCAGGGGTCCATGCCCGCTTTTTCGGCTATCCGGTCAATCAAAACTTCCATGGCAAACCGCGGATTCACCGCGCCATGTCCGCGCATGGCGCCACAGGGCGGCTTGTTGGTGTAAACCCTGGTGGATTTAAAACCAAAACTATTGAGATGGTAAGGCGCCTGCAGCAAAACGCCATTATAGTAGGTGGTAACCACGCCAAAGCTGCCAAAGGCGCCTCCGTCAATCACAATATCGGCATCGAGCGATTTGAACCTGCCTTCTTTGTCCATTCCCATTTTCATCGAGAGGTGAGTCGGGTGGCGTCCATGATTCGTGAGAAACACCTCCTCCCTGGAAAGGCGCACCTTCACAGGCTTTCCTGTTTTCCGCGACAGGTGAGCGGCAATGATTTCATGCGCAAAGGGATCGCTCTTGCCGCCAAATCCGCTACCTATGGTTGGCTTTACCACGCGTATCTTACCGGTGGGAACTTTCAATACTTTCGATAAGGCAAGATGCACATAATGCGGAACCTGCGTGGCTGTAATCAGCGTGAGATTGTCGCCTTTTTCCCACCACGCAACGCAGGCATGCGGCTCGGTGAACGCATGATTCAATCCTGCGAAATCAAACGTATCCTCCAGCACATGGGCGGCATCATTGAAATCGCGCTGCTGGTCGCCAAACCGAAGTTCCGCCACCTTATGCGTGTTGCATTTGTATTTGTCAGAATAGCGGTGAATCAATTCATCACCGGAAGCAGGTCTGAGGGAGTCTTCCCACCGGAGATATGCGGGCAGTGGTTTGTATTTGATTTTTATTTTCTGCAGCGCCTCGTCAGCGATAGCCGCGCTGTCGGCAGCCACGGCAGCCACGATCTCCCCAACGAAGCGCACCTTGTCAATGGCAAGCGCAGTCTGGTCTTGTGAGATAGGCAGTACGCCAAATGTTTCAGGCAACTCCTTCCCCGTCACCACCGCATGGACGCCTTTCATTTGTTCTGCCGCGCTGGTATCAATTTCCCGGATGATGGCATGGGGAACGGATGACCGCAGAAACTTGCACACCAGCGCACCGGCTATTGGAATATCATCGGCATATCCTGCTCTTCCCGTTACTTTTTCACGGGCTTCAATAATCGGAAGCGATTTGCCGATAATGGCGTATTCGCCCTCCGGCTTTTTTGCGGATGCGGGCGCTTCATTTTTGCCTGTCATGGCATCTGCTGCTTCACGGACAGCCTCAATAATTTTCTTGTAGCCTGTGCAGCGGCAGAGGTTTCCCGAGATGGCTTCCTTGATTTCGGCAACGGTCGGGTTAGGATTTTTTTCCAGAAAGGCTTTTGCGGTAAGCACCATGCCCGGTGTGCAGTAGCCGCATTGCAGGGCGCCCTTCTCGATGAATTTTTGCTGCACCGGGTGGAGTGTGCCGTTCATTTCAACCCCCTCGATGGTTTGTATCTTGCAAGCCTGAAACTTCAGCGCAGGACTGATGCAACTCAACACCGGCTTGCCATTGGCCAACACCGTGCAAGCGCCACATGAACCCTGCTCGCAGCCGATTTTCGTACCGGTGAGTTGCAAACGGTATCGGATGACACTCGCCAGCGTTTCATCAGCCTCAACCAGCAGTTCATAGTCCTTGTCGTTAACTGTAAATGAAAGATGCTGCATGAGAGGCGATTACTTCAAAGATATATTTTAATCCGAAACAAGCGTGAAAAACGAAACCCTGACGGGCCCGAAGAACTCCGGACTTCTTCGGAGGATATACCACCGGGTACTATTTGGTACAAGTTCGGAAATCTGTTTACCGATGGTATATCTGCACCCGATTCATTTAAAAGCGGCTTCAGGATTGAAGGATCCTCATAAGAAAAAACATTGTTGCGAAAGGCTGAATCGCCATTAGAGTCTCCCATCCCTTCTACTTCACCATCACTATCCGGTCCTCATGCTTATACTCCGGGTTCAGCACTTTGTAGATGTGAAACAGTGACGGGAACAGCGCCTTCATGGATTCGGCAGCGCCCCGCGTGGAGCCGGGGAGCGTCACCACCAGCGATTTGCCGATTATGCCCGCCACTCCGCGCGAAAGCATGGCATAAGGCATGCGCTCCTGCCCATACCAGCGCGCGGCTTCCATCACACCTGGCAGTTCTTTTTCCAATATCGGGGTGACCGCTTCGGGGGTGATGTCGCGGGGGGAGATGCCCGTACCTCCGGTGAGCGCAATGAGCGCGATGCCGCGTTTAGCGAGAGTTTTCACAGTCTGCTGGATTTGCGGCAACTCATCGGGAACCACGATGTATTCCGCAACTTTTACTTCAAGCTTTTCGAGATGCGCGCCCACCGCTTTGCCTGCCGTGTCTTTTTTCTTCCCGGCAGAAACCGAATCAGAGATGACTACCACTGCTGCTGAAAGCTCTTTGCTGAACTTGTCATTATAATCGGATTTGCCACCGCTCTTTTCCAGCAGGCGGATGGATCTGATTTCCAGATTTTTGTCAATAGGTTTGAGCATATCGTAAACGGTGAGCGCTGCGGTCGCGGCTCCGTGCAATGCTTCCATCTCCACACCCGTTCGGTAAATCGTTTTCACTTCCGCCTCAATATGTATTTCATTTTTATCAAACGAAAACTGCACCTGTGCGAACTCAACCGGCAGGGGATGGCAGTGGGGCAGCAGTTCATGCGTACGCTTGATGGCGAGTAATGCGGCAACCCGTGCCGCTTCGGTGACATTGCCTTTGGGCACGGTGTTGCTTGCCACCGCTTCTATCGTTTTTTCATTGCCGGCAACCACTACCGCTTGTGCGCGCGCCATGCGCAGCGTAAAACTCTTGTCAGTAATGTCTATCATGGTTTATGTGTTTTGCTTCCATCTTGACGTTTCGTTCTTTGCCATTTCCCTTTCGATGAATTGATTTCCTGCTCCATGCTACCCTCCTGCAAATGGTGGAAGAAACGCTACCTCGTCATTTTCATTCAGCCGTGTGTTTTCCTTGATGATATCATAATTCAGCGCAATCGCAAGGGGCATTTGCGCAAGTGAAGGAAATTGCTTTGAAAGCATCTCCCGCAACTGGTCCGTATCGCTTGCGCTCATCACCATGCCTGTAATGCCGGTCGTCTGAGCCACATATCCGAAGAAAAGCACTTTCACTTTCATGCCTGCAATGCTTTTTGAAAATCATCAGGGGTATTGACATTCATGAATAAATTCGGACTGTACCAATCCTTCTTTTTATCAATCATTAAAAGCCGTGTACTCACGGTAGCCAGCAGATATTGCAGCTTGTAATTTCCTTTGTTCATCATTTCTTCCAGCCCCGGCAGGCAGGTTTTCTGATAAACCGCGCAAAGCGGCTGTGGCATGTTCTCATGAACCGGCACCACTGCATCATACTTTGTCCCGGCATGCTGGATGATGTAGTTCAGCATCCGGGCATTCGCAAACGGCATATCGCATGCTAAGGTAAGCACAAATGGCGTTTCAGCTTTCTGAAGCGCGGTGTGAATGCCGCCCATCGGGCCCTTTCCCGGAATCAGGTCGTTGTAAACTTCAGCTCCAATTTTTTCATAGCCGTTTCGATTGGCGATGATTATGGCTTTCGGGCAAACCTCCTTGAGCAAGCGCCACATGCGTTCCGTCAACGCTATTCCATCCATTTCCATTAATCCTTTGTCGCGCCCCATCCGGCTGCTCCTGCCGCCAGCCAGCACAGCGCCTGTCGTCTCATCAAAGGGGTATCTGAACTTTATTTTCATTTGAAAAAATGCATGGGAATCATCTGCCCTTGCGCGAAATTTTCCGATTGCTCCTCCAATTCCGCCACGCCATCCGCCTCGCCCCATGAGCGGAGCATGTAGGATTGCTGCCATGATAAAATTTCCAATCCGTTTTTACCGGCCTTGGCCGCAATAAAAATTGTTTTACCCCTTGGCTTGTGATATTCATTGGCGAGCGGGAGAAAACATGATGGCTTGAACGCATTTGCTTGCGCACAAGCTCTGAGATAAGGCAATACATAAACATAAAAACAGGTGAGTACCGATCCGGGATTTCCGGGAAGCCCGAACACTGTGCAATCCTTGTCACGAGCGAAAAGCAGCGGCTTGCCTGGTTTCTGCGCCACGCCATGAAACACGGGATTGATCCCATTTTGCTCCAGCGCAGCAGGCGTGAAATCATAATTGCCAACCGACACGCCTCCGGTAATAAGCAGGATTGAATAATCTTTCTTCGCATCCGCGATTGCTTGAGCAAGTTGCCTGGCGTCATCGGGGATATAGCCAACGGAAGAATGAAACCCGGTTGACTTCAGCGCGGCTTGCAGCATGATTCCATTTGATTCGAAAATTTTTCCTTCTGGAAGTTCGCGGCCGTTTTTTCCGGAGGAGGCAGTCACTAATTCGCTTCCGGTAATCAGCAGCTTTACTTTTGGCGGCTGATGGATTTTCACTTTGCCGATTCCCAATGAAGCAAGGAGTCCGATTGCACCGGGGGCAAGAACCGCGCCTTTGCGCAATACCACATCTCCTTTTTTGAATTGCTCTCCGTTCGCCCTCACATTGCTGCCCCGTTTGAACCGAGTGCCGTGAAATTTCACCTGCCTGTCATCCCATTCAGCATCTTCCTGCATCAGCACGGTATCCGCTCCTGCCGGAACCGCGGCACCCGTAAAAATCCTGACCGCCTTGCCACCGCTTACCTGAACTGATGGTTTTTCTCCAGCTTTCACCTCACCGGCAATAAAAAGCGGATTGCCGTTTGACACATCCTCAAATCGCACCGCGAAACCATCTACCGCAGCCTGGTTGAACAAAGGATGATTTGCAGGGGCATAAACATCTTCAGCTAAAATTTTTTCACATGCATCTATCAGCGAAGATTCTTCCCTGGCGAGGGAAATTATGTTTTGCTCCAGCAATTGCCGGGCGCTTTGCACCGAAATCAGACGTTCCTGATTCATGTGAGTATTAATTTGGTTGATGCTTGCACAAACACAAGGGGGAGCGCTTTCAACGCAGGAAAATTGAAGCGGACCCTGCAGGAAGAATAGCTAAAGGCAATGAGCAAAAGCAACAGCAGCAAAAAGAATATAATTGATTCAATCATGCGCGTTTTGACAAGTTTGCAAAGATAATCGCCAGCTACCGGTCAGCAGATTTCGGGGCTTATACCAAATCAGTGCCGGTTGCTTCAGTCGCTCATCGCGCATAGCATGCGGTGACTTCGCAATGACGCTTGCTGAGTTTTTCAAAGGACGATGATAGCGGTTTCCTGAAGTGGAGTTGAGGAGAGTCGAACTCCCGACCTCTTCGTTGCGAACGAAGCGCTCTAGCCAACTGAGCTACAACCCCTTTTGATCACGAATTACGAATGACGATTGACGAATAGAAAACCGGTCTTCATTCTGGTTTCTTGTTTCCGCTTTTAGATTTGCCCGCAAACTTGCCTTTCTTGATTTCTTCCTGGTCATCCCTTTCCCTGAATTTTTTATCGTCAACATTGCGGTTCAGGAATTCATTGATCTTGTCAATAGGCATGGTGCTCTTGATTTCACCGAATTCATTGACTGACATTTCAAAGCCTTCCAATTCTTTGTGCAGTTGCGGCTTTCCTGTTTTTGACTTTTTCCTGGGCATAATTCAAATTACGATTTACGAATCACAAAGTACGCATTAATCCAACCAATGAATTAACTATTTAAGAGCACCTTCCCAAATTGCTCCACACCGGATTTCATCCTTGCAATCACTTCTTCTTTGCCAAGCAATGCCGCTATATCAAACACTGCCGGACCCTGTGTTGCACCGGTGAGCATGATCCTGAAAGACGGAAGGATATCCCCCATGACGAGATTATTGGTTGAAGCAAAATCATGAACAAACTTGTCAATGGATTGGGCGGAGAAATCCTTTAATGTCCGCAATTCAGCAATTAGCTTTTCGAAAATCACAGCGCTGTCAGGCTTCCAGCGTTTTCGCAGCGTTTTCTCATCATAGCGTGCCGGCTTGACGAAAAAATAACTGCCCTGTTCCCAGAAATCATGGATGAGCGTCACCCTGTCGAGCAGCAATCCGCAGAATCTTTGAAGAAAAGCTTCATCTCTTTCAATTCCGTGTTCTTGCAAGACAGGCTTCAGCAGCTCCGCCAGTTGTTTTTCAGATTTTTTCCTTAAATATTGCTGGTTGAACCATCCCGCCTTAGCGGGGTCGAATTTGGCGCCTGATTTTACGATTCGTTCCAGCGAAAACGCCTCAACCAATTCATTCATGCTGAAAATTTCCTGCTCAGTGCCGGGGTTCCAACCCAGGAAGACGAGCATGTTGATAAATGCTTCAGGCAGAAACCCTCGCTCGCGGAATCCTTTTGATTCTTCACCGCTTTCTTCATCCTTCCAGCTCAACGGAAATACCGGAAATCCGAGCCTGTCGCCATCGCGCTTGCTGAGTTTGCCGTTGCCGTCAGGACGCAGGATGAGCGGAAGGTGCGCAAACTGCGGCATCACATCTTCCCAGCCGAAAAACCTGTACAGCAATACATGAAGCGGAGTGGACGGCAGCCATTCTTCCCCTCGAATCACATGGGTGATTTTCATTAAATAATCATCCACCACATTGGCGAGGTGATATGTTGGCATCCCGTCTGATTTGAACAGCACCTTGTCATCAAGCAGGGAAGCGCTGAAATTCACTTCGTCCCTTACAAGGTCATTGAAGGCAACATCGCCCACCGCAGGCATCTTCGCGCGAATCACATAGCTATGTCCCGCGTCAATCAGCCGCTGAACCTCCGCTTTTCCCAGCACAAGCGAATTTTTCATCTGCATTCTCGAAGCATGATCATATTGCGGGGATGGATTTTCCTTCGTTTTCAAACGATTCCGCATTTCCTCTATCTCTTGCGAAGTGTCAAATGCTATGTAGGCATGATTGCTTTCGACCAGTTTATCCGCATATTGACGGTAAATGGCTTTTCGCTCTGACTGGCGGTATGGCGCGAACGGACCGCCAACAGCCGGTCCCTCATCGTATTCCAGCCCGCACCATTTCAGCGAATCAATAATGTATTGCTCCGCCTGCGGCACATAACGCTGCTGGTCGGTATCCTCTATGCGCAGGATGAACGCACCTTTGTTTTTTCTTGCAAAAAGATAATTATACAAGGCGGTTCTTACTCCACCGATATGAAGCGGACCTGTCGGGCTGGGCGCGAAACGAACTCTAACTTGACTCATCGGGGGCTAAAGTTCTCATTTTTCTTATTTTTATTAAAGAATGCGCGTTGCAAAAATTCCGGGATTCTTCTGGCGCCTGTTTCCGGGGCTGCTGTGGAGGATTCCGGTAAAAGACAGGTCGCTGTTCCTGACGTTTGATGACGGGCCGACTCCCGGCATAACGGATTTCGCCCTTGATGCTTTGGATGAATATAATGCGAAGGCTACTTTTTTCTGTATTGGAGAAAACGCGGCCGCGCATCCCCGGCTTTATGAAAACATTTTGAAAAAAGGACATGTGGTTGGAAACCACACTTATCATCATCTGAATGGATGGGATACAGATGATGAGATTTATTATGACGACATCGCGCAATGTTCCGAAGTGGTGAAAAGCAATTTATTCCGCCCGCCTTACGGAAAAATTTCCCTTGCGCAGATGAATTATCTGAAAAAACAATACAAGATTGTGATGTGGGATGTGCTGAGCTGGGACTTTGATGAAAACACATCACCTGAAATGTGCCTGAAAAATGTATTGCGCCACTGTCAGGATGGCTCAATCATCGTCATGCATGACAGCGTGAAAGCAGAGTCGAAGATGAAATATGCGCTTCCGGGAATTTTGCAGTTTTTCAGCGAAGCGGGTTACCGGTTCGCCTCCCTTCATTAACCAACCGCTCAGTTGGCGATTACAATTTTTTGAGCATGTCTGTTTTCACCGGCCGCAAACTGCAGGAAATAAATTCCCGGAGGTAACCCTGCCGTGTTAACCTGAAAATTGCCGCTCCTTTGTTGTTCATTTTCAGCGAGCGTCATCACCGTTTGACCAAGGAAATTGGAAAGATGGATGTTCAAATTACTGATGTTCTCTGACGGAAGAATGATATTAATCACGTCCGAAGCCGGATTGGGATAAACCCTTATTCCTTCGAGCGCATTTGCGTCACCGACAGCCGTGAATACATCGGATGAATCCACTTTAGGCGCATCCACGCCAAATGAAACCCGTCCTTCATATTCATAGTTGGCGTAATTGGAAACAATCACCAAACCTTCATTATCCGTCAGGGTGAAACCAACGTTGGTTCCCAGTATGCCGTCACCGAATGTATCAATGACCACCAGCTCATAACAGTCAGCGGATGTCAGGCTGAATGTGTCGCGGATGGGTGCGGGAAGCGGACTCGTTGAAGAAACGTTAGCGTAAGGACCCCCGCTATAAAGTTCGGCTCCGCCTGAATTTTGCAGTTTCCATGAAACCTCCGCCCCATAACGGTCAAGCTGAAGCTTCATTATTACAGTATTGGAGGCATCGGGGGCTGATTCAAATTCATAATCATACCCGTCATTCGATGAATTTTGATCAGCGCTTCCGTTGGGATTTTTGATAGTGACGGAAAGCGTATTCGTTTCGAGCGGATAGTAGTTGATTGGGGTTAAATCAATTTGCGCTTCGCTGAAAGGCGCCACATTGCCTGTCCACTGATAGGTTTTGTTAATACTGCCGTTGATGGTGTAATCAACAGCCAGCGAGGTGACTGTTTGGCTGCCGTTGTTCATGAATTTTACAAATGGAGTGCTGCTGTACCCTCCGCACACAGGCTCTTCCGAGATTCCGGCATCCACAGCCTTTGTGTCAAGAGTATATTGGAAGTTGGTGAACACCGGTTTCACAACTTCAGCGTTGATGATCTCCTTGGTGTTTTCAGCGAGGAAAACCACAATCTTGAGATCGCCCAGCACTGCTGGAATTTCGTAAATGCTGTCCCTGATCAGATATGAATAAGTTTTATCAATTGTAGAGCCGGCTATAGCGGGCGATATATTCTGCCCGAAGGTTGTTGTGAGCAAGTGGCGGAGCATGTGACTGTGATTATATAGTCCATTCGGCAGAACAAGGTCGGGATCGGGAGTAACGCCCGAACCTATGATTTGAGGACCAATAAGATTGTCCTGCAAAATAGCTACGCTGAGTTTGTTGGTGGTGGTTGAGGGATTACCCGTGTAATAAACCTGAACATTCACCGTGAGAAGCCTTGTCTGCACGTCAATTTCAGCCTCCACCCCAATATTCGCAGAAGCATCCTGAGACATTATTTGGCTGGCGGCAGCGGCAAAGCGATTAGTTGGCATAGCCAAGCCGTTGGGCGCCTGCCCCCATCCCGCGAAAATATGGCGGTTGACAACCCCCGCTGGATATCCGGTGAGATCTATCAGAGCCTCCAGTCCGTCACCGAATGGAGTGCGGTAGTCCGGTTCTCCGGGGTACGGTGCGGCATAAATACCGGCCTGTATATCAAAAATGATGACCTTGCCCGGATTCGCCTCTGCCAATTCCTTTGCTACCCGGTCACCCGTTGGGCAAAACTGGCAGTGAATCCCAGAATATAATTCCAACAGAACTTTTTTCTTTTTGATAGTGGTCGGGGCAGGTATTCCCTGTGCGGATGCATTCGCAAAAAGAAATGCACACGCAACGGTGATAATGGATATTTTTTTCATGACCTGTTGTTTTGAAGGTTTTGAGAGCATCTCAAAGATACAATTTCCGGTTAATTTTTGTTAATTCTTCGTTAAATTCTTTGTATTGTCACGGGTATTTTTGTATATTTGGTTGCAACTCAAGGACGGTAAAGGCAATGAAAAGGGTTTCTTCACTGGTTTTGACGGTACTTGCGGCATCTTCTCTTTGCGCGCAGATATCATTCAGCAATGATACATTTTTTGTTACCGAGCAAACGAGGGGCGAGTTGGAAATTGTTGCAGAGGGTACGGTGAGAAATTATACTAATAATCAGATGTTCATCAAATGGGAAAAAACACATGAAGCGATACCTTCTGCATGGTCCTATACGCTGATTTGCGGCTCCAATGAGTGTTTTACGAAAGAGATTATCCGCTCACCCTATCCTGATACAATCCCTCCTATGGCGGAATCAAATTTAGATGTGCATTTTATTCATGACCGCAGCGAAGGAGAAGGGTTTGTTACAATGAGAGCCTGGGTGATTGGCGACAGCGCCAATACTGTGGTGCAGAGTGTATTTAAGGGAACGGTATCAGACGGGGTTGTAGGTTTGGACAAGTCTTTTCAGAACGATAAAATCCGCATTTACCCCAATCCGGCCAAAGACTATATCCTGATAAAAAACCTTCCCGTGAATGAGGTTTCAACAGTTGAGATATTCAATATTTTCGGAAGAAGAATGCTCTCGTTTTCCCAGGCGCCCAATAACATCGAAACCGTTCAGAAGTTTGACATCAACACCCTCTCCAAAGGCATCTACATGATCCGGGTGTTTGATGCGACAATGAATGTGATTTTTACAGAATCCCTCTCGAAGGAATAGCGCTACTTCTTCGTTAATTGCTTCAGTTTATCTTCTAATATCAATTCATCGCCATTTTTGTAGCCGAGGTGCGTTGAAACTATCGTGCCTTCAGCGTCTGTCAATACTGTGTATGGGGGCATCTGGAAATTGAAAGCGCGCTTCAAATCCTGGTTCGGATCGAGCAGCACCTCGAAGTCCCAACCTTGCGCCTGCACGAATGATTTCACCTTGGCCGTATTCCTCGCATCATCTATGGATATGGCGATCAACTCTGCATTGTAATCCTTTTTCCAGTCATCGTAAATGTCGCTGATGTTGTTCAACTCCAGCTTGCACGGTCCGCACCATGTAGCCCAGAAATTCAGAATGGTGATTTTTCCGTTTTTCCCGTAATCAGCTATACTCACCTTTTTGCCATCAAGCGTCAATATTTCCACTGAAGGGAGTTTTTTATCTGTAAATGCTTCCTTTACCTGTGCATTCAGCAGCGCAGCCGGAACCGCAAATACAATGAACATTAGAAATTTCTTCATTTCTGCTTTTTTTGAGCAAACCAATAACAAGATTAATGCCATTTCTTAATCAAATTTAGTTCGCCCGAAATAAACAAAAGAGAAAAAGAGTTTCCGATCATCGAACCTTAGCGTGTTGCGCTAAATTGTTGAATACACCTTTCATGGTTTTTGGTTTACAGGTTAGCGTATTATTGCAAACCTGCTTGGGGCCTTATTGACCAGGTGGGCGCTGAAGTAGCAGCCCATTTTCGAGAACACGGCACCCAGAATTGCCGGCTCGGTTATATTTCTGCGGTGCTCATTGCTCTTGTTAAACAACTCCTTGTCATTATTAAGCGAGGCGGGGCAAACAATCTCCAAGAAATAGACAAAGTGCAAAAGGCAACAAACAAATTGCCTTTTTCAATTTGTTTGTTGCCTTTTGTCGAATGAGAAAAAAAACCAAACAGTACTGCTTGCCTTTATCGCGCGATGCAGATTTTCTCGGTGAATTGTTCCTTACCTGCTCTGACCCGCAGAAAATAAATACCGCTTTCAAGGTCATCAACGGGGAACGTGCGATTTTCTCCGGTGAATACGTTTCCGGAAAAATACTTCAGTGTTTTTCCCGTTAGGTCGCTCAACATTGCCGTGAAGTCACCCTCTGTTCCGCTGAGAGAAATGCTGATGACATCTTTAGCAGGATTAGGATAAACCCGCAGGGCAGTTTCTGGGGCAGTCCTCATGCCGGGAGGAAGAGGGGCTCCCGGAGGAAAAAGAAGCATTCTTACAGTGTAGGGCTGCACCGCTACAATACCGGGCATTTTGGCAAACACATACACATAATAATTTCCCATCGGGAAGTTGGAATAACGGATAGTATCATTTACCAATCCTGCATTGACAGAGGATGCAAGCAAATTGTTGTTTGCCACATTTCTAAGTTCAATATCATAATCCAGCACAAGGTTGCTCAGTATGATCCGCAGAGTTCCTCCCTGCATGTAGTTGTTCATGATGACAAAACGGTCCCTGTCGGTTGCCGGACAGATGATCCCCTGGTTTTGTGTTCCGGGCATCAGGTAAGGTCCGAAAACGGCATTTTCATTCGGATCATACGGGCATACCACCGGGGGAGCTAAGCCCAATGTTCTGAATAGCTGAGAACCTGAGAATGCCCCTGTTCCGTTTGCAAATATCGGCTGCACCTGCCATTCATAGGCAGTAAACTGGAACGCTGCCGGATTGGGGCTGGGAGTAAGCCCTGCTATATTGAGCGTGTTGACAGCCGCAAAGCCGTTTGTCCAGACACCATTGCCGCCAATTATTCTCCAGCGCACATTATAGCCTGCAACGCCAATCCACGGGCTCCAGGTAAGGGTTGCTGCCACTGCCGTGATATTGGTGGTGGTGAACAATCTGTCGCACCGGGTGCTGTTGAGAAAACCTGTCCTGATAAAATCAAACGTTGCATCCATCCTCACTTTTTGCCCGAGGGAATACATGTTCATGCAGGCATCATCGGTTAAATCAAGGTAGTTCATAAACATGTTGCCATTGGGCGCATTATTGCAACTGAAGATGACATTGCCGCCTTGGGGGCAACCGGGCGTAGGTCCCGCTTGATTGGGCGTATCGCCCACGTTATCGGAACCGATGCAGAGGTTTCCGTCATCACCCCAGATGTGAAAGCAATTGAGCCAATGTCCGATTTCATGCGTGGCAGTTCTGCCCAGATTGAAACTCCCGTTGAAAAAGTTGTTAAAGGGATTTGCAGGAAACCTGCCGACCGTTCTGAAATCGCACACAATGCCGTCATTCAATGGAACGGGTGAAACAGGAAATGTCGCAAAGCCCAAGGCTCCTGTTCGGGTAAAAAGATCCAGCACATAGATATTGAGGTAACGGTTGGGGTCCCAGGCAAGCGTAGGCTTAAGATTTTCAATTTGCTGAACATCCCAATCGGGCTGACCTCCGTTTATCCGGTTGATGCCTAAAGCAGGCACTCCCTGCGGGTCTTGCAGCGCAATGCAAAACTCCACTTGGCAATCTGCTGCAACGCCTTGGAACCGTGCAGGCGTGTTTACCGCATCCGGGTTCGTCCTGCGCATATCTTCATTCAGCACCTGCAACTGGCTGAGGATTTGGGCATCGGCAATGTTGGCTCCCGTGCCCACCGGCTCGCCATTGCTGATGATATGAAAAACAACCGGAACGGTAATCAATCCGGTTTTGTTTGCCGCCTCATTCCGCAGCAGATACTCATCCAGGTACCGGACGGTATAATCTTCCAGCGCCCGGTGCGAAGCGGCATACTGCGTGTCGGAAGCCATTTTCCGAGCATGTATCTCATGGGCGCTGCACGAACGGTGCTGTGCATGAGCAGATGCCGTCAGTAACGTCAGCAGCGCGAATAGCAAAGCAAATTCAGCCCGCATGCACCGCACAAGGGCTGTTAAAAAATGAAAAGTGTAAAGGTGTTTCATAAAAAAAGATTTTGTGGTTAAATAAAAGTACTAACGGGTTCAAATTTGGCGAACAGGCATGAAAAATAAAATTCAAAAAAAGAAATACTGTGAAAAGTCCAAAATCAATACTATATTCCAAACAGAAGTATTTCAATAGCATTTTTAAAAAAAAGAACAAAATTGGATGAAAAGTCCAGATAGCCTATTTCGCCTGATAAAATCATTGTCCAAGCAGGAGAAGTGGTATTTTAAAGCATTCGCAAAATGGAATTCGCTGAAGGACGACAGCAACTATATCCGCTTATTTGATTTGATGGATTCGCAGGAAGAGTATGATGAAGGCAAACTGAAAAAGAGGATTAGCACCCGGCCACTCGCGGAAAGCTTTGCCGAAACGAAGTATCAGCTCTATCCGAACATCTTAAAAAGCCTCCATGCCTTTCATCTGCAATCATCGGCTGACATCCGGTTAAAGATACTTATTCATCAAATTGAAATCTTATTTAACAAGGCGCTGTATGGGGAGGCTTTCCGGTTCATTCAGCAGGGGAAAAAGATAGCAAGGCACTACGAAAATTTTATTGCGCTGCTCGACATCCTTGAATGGGAAAGAATGACCATTCTGTATTCATTCGAGCAGGAGCGAATGAGTCGTCCTCTGGAAGATCTCGCAGGTGAGAAAGCGCGCATCAACGCCCTTCTCAACAATCAAAACAGATACAGCGTGCTCAACGACCGTCTCTTTATCCTGCATCAGAAAAGCGGAGTTGTCAGGGATGCAAAAACACGGAAAGAATATGCAACCATTATGAACCATCCGCTGCTCCGGGACGTGCGGAAAGCGTTATCCTATGAAGCGAAAATTTCATTTTACCATTCCCACAAAATTTGCGCTTTCGCGATGCAGGACAGCAGCACATACTATAAATTCTCCATGCTCCATGTCCAAACCCTGGAAGAAAAGCCGCATCTGATAGAAGAACGCATGACGCGCTACATCGGCTCGCTTTACAGCCTGGCGATGGCGCAAAATGACAATCAGCAATATGCCGAGTTTCTGAGAACGCTCGCGCGCATGCGGGCGATCCCGGACACATATAAATCAGGAAAGCGGGATCTGAATCGCCTGAAAATTTTCGAGTTGTCCTATCGCGAAGAGTTAAGTTATTATTGGTACAGCGGAAATTTTGAAAGAGGAAACATCCTGGCAAACGAAGCAATATCCCGCATAACGCATTACCGCAAATTGCTCACCGGGCATAGCCTTACGTTGTTGTACTATGAGTTGGCTAAAATCAAGTTCGGGGTAAAACGGTTCAGGGAAGCGCTTGATTGCGTTGATGTCGTTGCCAATAAGGCCGAAACAGGCACGCGGGAAGATATTGTTGCAGTGTTGCGCATCATGCGGCTGATAATCCACTTTGAACTGGGCAACAACCTGTTGCTGCCCTACATCATTAAGTCAACCTATCGTTACCTCTTCAAAAAGAAGCGTCTCTATAAAATGGAAACGGTAATACTTCACTATCTGCGGAAATTAGAGCGAATCCGCAATCAAAAAGAATTGCTTCAATCGTTCAAAGTGCTGCGCGCAGAGTTGAACAAACTCAACAAAGACCCTTATGAAAAGATCGGGTTGGAATATTTTGACTTTATTGCATGGCTGGACAGCAAAATAGAAAAGAAAGATTTTGGCGTTGTGATGAGGGCAAAGTTTTCAAACCCTGCGCCCCGTCATTCTTAAGTTTGAAGCAGCTTCTGGGCAGAAGGTTCACAGACCCGTTCAGGGCAACACGCATTAAAATGTTGGATAGCTTCATTGCCGTTGGCTTCAGCCAACTGAGGTGAAAAGAGCGGGAATGATGGGCTTTAGCCCAACCTTGCCAAAAACAAAAAAATTTGGCTAAAGCCTGTTGATCTCTCAATTCTTAAACCGTTGGCTGAAGCCAACGGCAATGAAAGGGGTTGATAATCTGACTGATTTAAATGCGTGTTGCCCTGCCGCCCCGTTTGTTTTAAAAAAATTTGCACTTTGAACCTTGCAACGCATCTTTGTGTTAAGCCGCTTATCATGGACAGAAAAGATTTTCTGAAAAAAGGGTTGCTGGGGACTGGCATGTTCGCCTCCACAGCAGCGCTCGGCAATGTGATTAAGAATGGCATTGACGAGCTGAAGGAATTGGAGGTTATCGGATTTAATCATTTACCACATACGAAATCAACCATCATGACGAATACGGTTTTGCACAAGGCAGCCACGCGCGGTCATGCCGACCACGGCTGGCTGAAGAGTTATCACACGTTCAGTTTTGCCAACTACTACAATCCCGAGCGGATGCACTTCGGAGTGCTGCGCGTGCTGAATGACGACACGGTGGAGTCGGGCATGGGCTTCAGCACGCATCCGCATGACAATATGGAGATTGTCTCGATTCCGCTGGAAGGCGACCTTGAACACAAGGACAGCATGGGCAACGTGGCGGTGATCCGCAATGGCGATGTGCAGGTGATGAGCGCAGGCTCAGGCATTACGCACAGCGAATACAACAAGAACAAAGACAAGCGCGTGAAGTTTTTACAGATATGGATTTTTCCGAACAAGCGCAACGTGGCTCCCCGCTACGACCAGATCACCCTGAAGCTGGAAGACCGCCACAACAAGCTGCAGCAGATCGTGTCGCCCAATGCCGATGATGCGGGCGTATGGGTGCACCAGGATGCGTGGTTTCATCTCGGCAAGTGGGACAAGGACGTGTCAAAAGATTATCAAATCAGGAAAAACGGTAATGGAGTTTATGCGTTTGTGCTGAACGGCAACGTGACAATTAACGGGCAACCGTTGAATGCGCGTGACGGGATGGGCGTGTGGAACACCGATAAGCTCTCCATCAAATCTGATGCGGATGCGGAGTTCCTGCTGATGGAGGTGCCAATGGGAGTGTGAGGTTAGGAGCAGGTTCAAGGTGCAAGGAAAGCCGGCATATATGTTTACGATTGTCTGACAACATGTAAACAGTAAACCGTAAGCGCGTAAACCATTCAAGACAAATGATAAAAATTGTAACTATACAAGGCAGCGTCAGGAAAAACAACTACACCAGCTATGCGTTGCGGTTAGTGCTGGACGAGTTGAAGAAACAAAGCGATGTGGAAGCGGTTGCCATTGACCCGGGTGATTTCCGGCTGAATATGCCGGGCATGACGGGTGATAACGACAGCAAAAAGTTGCAGGAGATTGTTGGGAGCGCAGTGGGCGTGATTCTCGCCACGCCTGAATATCACGGCACATTCAGCAGCGTGATGAAGCTGGTGATTGAAAATCTCGCGTTCCCTTCAAAGCTGCAAGGGAAGCCGGTGTCGCTGCTTGGTGTGGCTGCGGGAAGAATCGGTGCGGTGAAATCATTGGAGCACTTGAGGAGCGTCTGCGCGCATGTGGGTTCAATCGTGTTGCCTTTTTCCATTTCGGTTGCGAACGTTCAGAAAATGTTTGACGCGAACGGTAACTGCCTTGACGAGCCGACAGAGAAAGCTATCCGGCAAATCGCCACAAATCACACTGACTACATTCGCAAGCACATCTGCCCGGGCATTTCGTTTGAGGAGATGGTAAGGAAGTGATGCGTTTACGGTTTACTTGTTTACGGTCGAAAATCGTACAGCTCAAAGCCGGATTCCTCTCGCAATCCCCACCGCCACAAAAACGTTGATGAGCTTCCATATAGCTCAGAACTCCGATCTGGACGCCCGTCCCGCAAATTTTTAACTTTACGCTCATGCCTGCAATCAAAACCCCCGACCAGCGTGTGCGCGTGTTTATCAGTTCCACGATACAGGAACTGGCGGATGAGCGCAAAGCGGCAACAGAGGCAATCACGAAACTGCGTCTCACGCCCGTACTGTTTGAATTGGGCGCGCGTCCGCATCCGCCACGCGAGTTGTATCGCGCATATTTGGAGCAGAGCCACATTTTTGTCGGCATCTATTGGAACAGCTACGGCTGGATTGCTCCGGACATGACCATTTCAGGATTAGAGGATGAATACCTCCTTTCCGAAGGGAAAACGCGGCTCATTTATGTAAAACAGCCTTCCGGCAGCCGCGATGAAAAACTCGCTGCGCTGCTGAAGCAAATCGAAAAGAGCGGAAATGTCTGTTACAGGAATTTTTCTTCTGCGGAAGAATTACGGGAGCTGCTCGAGAATGATTTGGCTTTGCTGCTGTCTGAAAAATTTGAGCAGCCCTTGCAAAAGCATGAACACAAATCCAATCTTCCTGTCATTCATTCTGCGCTTCTGGGTCGTGAAAAAGAATTGCAGGAACTTGGAGAATTAATCGCACGGCCTGATGTCGGCCTCGTTACACTCACCGGCACCGGTGGCACCGGTAAAACGCGCCTTGCCATTCAATTTGCGAACAATATCAAAGAGCGTTTCAAAGACGGATTATACTACGTGCCGCTTTCTTCTGTTACCGATGAAACGTTGCTGCCCGCTATGATTGCGCATGTATTGGGCTTGTTTGATTCCGGAAAGCAGGCTATCAAAACCACGCTCTTTGATTACCTGTGCGATAAAAATATTTTGCTGGTGCTCGACAACTTCGAGCAAATCGTTGGAGCGGCAGTAGCGCTAAGTGAAATGCTGGAACACTGCAACTGCATCAAAATCATTGTTACCAGCCGCACACCGCTGCACATCCGTGGGGAATATGTCATCCCGGTTCAGCCGCTGCAACATGCGGAAGGTGAACGGATTTTTTCCCGCAGTGAAATTTTGAAATTTCCTTCGGTGGAATTATTCATTCAGCGCGCCAGGGCAGTGAACCTGAATGTGCCGTTGGATGATGAAAACGTGCGCGCTATTTCGGAAATCTGCCGCAGGCTTGACGGACTGCCGCTCGCCATCGAGCTTGCCGCTTCACGCACAAAATTTCTCAGCCCGGCAGCTTTGCAAAGCCGCATGAACAAAACGCTCGACCTGCTCTCACACGGGCACCGCGATTTGCCCGACCGCCAGAAAACGCTTCGCGCCACCATTGACTGGAGCTACAACCTGCTCGATCCTTCCTGTCAGAAATTATTCAGGCATCTTGCCGTGTTCAGTGACGGGTGGACGCTCGATTCGGCACAGTCGGTAGCAGAAAGGGCAGGCGCCCTGGATTGCGACATCATGGATGCCACCGAAAAGCTGCTCGACTTCGGGCTCATCCGCACATTTTCATATTACAATGAGCGCGATGCAACTGTTGAGCCGCGCTTTACAATGTTGCAAACAGTGCTTGAATACGCCACAGATATGCTGTTGCGCAGCGCTGAAGCGTCCGCTGTGAAGAAGGCGCACACCGGTTATTTTATTGAGCTTGCCGAGAAAGTGAATCCTGATGCATGGTTAGTGAGCGATAATCCTGCGTTTGACCGCATTGAGCGGGATTACCAGAATCTGCGCGCGGCATTCTGGAACTCGGTGGAAGCAAACCGCTACCGCGATGCATGGCGTGTGGTGCGCGCGCTGAATCATTGCTGGATGATGCGGGGAAGATTAGGCGAAGCCGCTCAATGGATTGAAGCCGCGCATATCGCCCATGACAGCACGGCAATGGAATTAATTAGCAAAGATGATAAAGTGATTTTTGCAGGCACGCTGCTTTCATCAGGCATCGTGATGTTCAGCACAGGAAGCTACGAAAAAGGGAAAAGAGACCTGAAGCAAAGCGTTGAGTTGTTCCGGGAGTTGGGAATGAAATCATCACTCGTGCGGGCGATGATTTACCTGGGAGTCACCCACCTGAGCTGCGGTGAACTTGTTGCACTCGACATATTGATGGAGGCAAAAAAATTAGGAGAGGAATATAACGACCCTTACAGCATCATCGCGGCATCGGCTACGCTCGCAGAAGCGGTAGCCAACGCAGGAAAACTGGAGATGGCGCAACAGTTGATTGATGAAGCCGAGCGCCTGAGCCTGCAAACAGGCAACAGCATGATGTCGGGCATCGCCATGATGCAGAAAGGCAACATGTTGAACGCGCTCGGAAAATTCGCGGAGGCAATTCCGGCATTCAATATGAGCCTGCAGCGCTATCAACAATCCGGATTTAAAATAATCAGCGGATGGGCATACGTTGGGATGGGGCACAGCTACCGCGAGATGCAGGATTTGGAAAATGCTAAAAAGGAATATGAAACCGCCATCAGCAGCGGGCGTCTTACAGGCGAGAATGTGATTGTTGCAGCCGGCATGCTCGGACTGTCAAGCATTGCGCTTTCGCGTGGTGAAACCCTGAAAGCCGCGCACCTGATAGGAAGAGTGGATGCGTCCATCAAAGCCATCGGCTATGCATTTTGGGTTTCTGACCGCGCGTTGCACGAAAGTGTAACTGCTGAATTGCACAGAATCCTGCCGGAACCTGAATTCACACAGGCTTATGAATCCGGAAAGAGAATGACAATGGAACAGGCGGTGAAAATGGCGGAGGAGAGTACTATAAACGTTGGGACATCCTGATTACTTCTTCAATATCTCAAACTGCACCCTTCTGTTCAGTTGCATTCCTTCTTCAGTGTCATTGGATGCAACGGGCTTTGTTTCGCCATATCCTTTGGCGACAAGCCGCGAAGAGTCAATGCCTTGCTGGATAATGTAATCAACAACCGCCTTTGCGCGGTTTTGCGAGAGGGAAAGGTTGTAATCATCGCTGCCCCTATTATCCGTATGCCCAGACAGTTCAATCTCCACTTTTCTGTTGTCTTTCAAAAAAGTTACCACGCGGTCTAATTCGGGAAATGATTCAGGGCGCAGTGTGGCTTTGTCATAGTCGAAGAAAATATTATTCAGCCGCACCACCTCCCCTACTTCCACGGGCGCGAGATAAAGGTCTTTCCGAATCTCTTTGTATTCCGCCACCTGAGCAAGGTCTAAGTTGTCGGAAACCGATATGAACCCTTCGGCTTTTGCGAGGATGCCGTAAAATTTCCCATAGGGCAGCACTATCTTGTAGGTGCCGCTGTCAGGCTCGGAGCGCGCTATGCCGGCTTCCTCACCTCCTGGTAAAATTTCATATTTAACATTCGCATTGCCAATCGGCTTCAGCGTTTTTTTGTTGTAAACGGTGCCATACACCAGCACCACCGGGTCGGGGCGAATTTCCTGCGGCAGTTTTATCCGGAAAATATCCGTGCTTCCCAGTGAGTTTTTTTCAGAAACATAATAGGCGTAATCGCCCGATGCGGGGATGCGGTAGTAAGCTTCTTTCGCAGCCGAGTTAATGCCATTGCCCAGGTTGAGCGGCTCGCTCCAATTTGTCCATGTGGAATCCTGGCGTTTTGCCATGAAAACGTCATAGCCTCCATAACCCGGCCGGCCATCGGTGGCGAAGTAGAGCGTTTTGCCGTCAGACGCTAAAAAGGGCGTTGCTTCATCACCGGCAGAATTAACCACAGCTCCGAGGCTGAGAGGTTTTGTCCATATATGCTCGTCTTTGCGAAGGCTGACGTAAATATCCCGGGCACCGATGGCGTCATCCGTCTGGATGGTCATCAGCAGCGCCTTCCCATCACCGGTCATGCTGATTTCAATATGAGCGGCATTATTTTGGAAGTCTTCGATCTTCAGATTCTTCGGAAACTCCCAGCCTTTTTTCCCCATCACGGAAATGGACGCGCCACCAGCGGTTGAGCCGTCTTTGAAATACTGGTTGCCGAGCAGAAGCATATTGCCGTCAGGCGTAACGGAGCATACAAAGTTGTGATGGCTGTTGTTAAGGGGATAGTCTATGTTCACAGCGGGAGTCCAGTTGCCGCTGCTGTCGAGGGTTGAATACCAGATATCATCGTTCGCCTCGAAATTGGCGTCAAAGTTTTGGGGATGATTTTTTCTCACGAAATATATGCTCCTTCCGTCAGGGGCAATCACAGGCAGGGCTTCGGCATATTCAGAATTGATATTGCTGCCGAGGTTTTCAGGTTCCGAATCGAATACCAAATTGGGAACAACATTTATGGAATCAGTTCCCTGAGCCTGAACGGTTGATCCAATCAGCAACAGAGCGGCCAAACAGAACGGCTGAACAATCAATTTATTAAACCGCAAATTCATTTTGAAAATTATTGTTTTGTTTTTCGCCAGAATAAAATGAAAAAATAGAAACTCAAGTTATGTTTTTTCTGCAAGGCGGATATAATTTTTTTTAGAATATTCTCTCCCACGGCACTCCTGCAACAATGAGCACGAATCCAATCGAATAAAAAATAATCAACCTTCTGAATTTTTCATCGCTTCGCAACCCGTTGGACTTCGACCTGATCCGTCCAACGGTGATTAAAATCACGGCAAGAACCATCAGCGTAGTGTGCTCCACCGACCAAAACCTCAGTTCCGGCTCTTTCATGGCTGCCGCCATGTTTGACATCGCAGAAGCAATAAGGGGACTAATAAAAAACAATGCCAGTCCCAGCAGGAATTGAAGGTGCACGAACAGGAGTGTGATGAGATTTAATTTGTCATCAAGGTTGTTGTACTGTCTTTTAAAAATTTTGGCGAATATGAAACGGACAATCACCACCACCAGCATCAGCAGCACTAAGTAGCGCATTACAGAATGCGTTTGCAATACGACAGGATACATAACGGGATTTTGGCGAAAGTAATCATCTCTCGTGATAAGCGCTCCAAAGCAATACACAAAAGGCAAAAAAGGGATGTCCTTTTTGGACACCCCCTTTCAGCCGCTATGCTCCGAAAAATATCAGGACAATGAAAATTTTATCGGCAACACCATCCTCGTTTTCACCGCTTTGCCTTTTTGCATGCCCGGTTTCCATGGTGGCATTTTTTTAACCACCCGAACGGCTTCCGCATCCAATTCCTTTGACATGCCTTTTTCAACTTTCACATCCGTGATTTTGCCGGTTTCATCAACAACGAAGCTGACGTAAACAATGCCTTCTATTTTCTTCGCTTTGGCATTATCCGGATAATGCAGATTCTGCTGGATAAAATTTATCATGCTTTGCTGTCCTCCTCCAGAAAATTCCGGCATCTGCTCGACCGTCATGAAAACCGAGTCGCCATCAGAATCATCTTCTGATTTTTCCTCATAAGCGGTTTCAGCAACAGACATATTGTATTGCAACTTCATTTTTGGCGCATAGTTTCCTATGCCCCCATAAGTGGTAATGCTGCCCGGAGTCCCAACCGCGTAATCAGAAACGCCTTCAGGCAAGGGCAGCGGCTGTTTCACGGCTATCACTTTACCATCTCCCCGCACCACTGAATCAATCGCAATGAATGAAGTGTAAGCCGTAAGCAGGTTGTACTCCAATCCGAGTTGCGTGACCTGATTGATCAAATCCTGATCGCTTCCAAATTTTCCATAATCATCGAGCAATGCGATTTTCTGCCGCGCCCACAAATACTTCAATGCCGAATTGTCTGTGCCCGCCAACCCCGAATTCACTTCGAGGCATGCCTCATAATTTTTTTCACCCGTAATGCCGGTAAACTTCATTGTCCCAAGAGGATCGCCTTTCCATTTTCCGAAAACCAGCACAGGGCGTTCAGCAAGCATATCTGAAATATTCACCGGCTCCACGTCATACACTTCGAATTTTCCGAAATCAACTTTCACGTTCGTCAGCACGGGGCTTTGAATGTATTCCCTGAATTTATCAGCCTTAGCCGCTGCCTCGCCTTCTTCCGTTATCACAAAAGGCTCTCCATTCCCAACCCTTGCCATGCCTTCGATGATGTAGCGGTTCACGCTTGTGCCAATTCCGAACGTGAAGAAATTGGAATTGCCGAGGTTGTTGCGGATCAAATCGAACGCCTCTTTTTCAACGGTGACATAACCATCCGTTGCGATCACAACCGTCCGCGAGAAATCTTCCTGCTTGGGTATGTTCATTGCCCGCTGCAATGCAGGCAGCAATTCCGTTCCTCCTCCACCCTGCTGGTTTTCTATAAGATGAACCGCTTTGTTGATATTCTCTTTCGTGGCTGCAAGCGATTTTTCCGACATCACCGAATTTCCGCCTGCAAAAAGCAACACGTTGAATTTGTCTGTCGGGCGCAGGCTGCCGATCAAATCTTTCAGCAGCTTCTTGGAGATTTCAAGCGGATAACCATACATCGAGCCGGAAACGTCAACGATAAAAATGTATTCCCTCCCCGGGATTTGGTCGGGCATCACGCGCTGTGGCGGCTGCAGCATGGCGAGGAAGAAATTTTCTTTTTCGCCTTTATACAACAACACTCCCGATTCAACCATCGAGCCGGCAAGTCTGTACTTCAGGATATAGTCGCGGTTGCCGCTGTGACTCTCATCGTTTTTCAGCAAAACTGTCGCGCTTGATTTTCCGGTAAAATTCACTTTGACGTCATGCGAAGAACAGGTTACTTCCTTGATTGGCATTCCGGCATTGATAGTGGCGCTGATGTCAAACTTGTAAGATGGCTTTTCTCCCGAATGCGTATAGGGATTCTCCACCCAAAACTCGGAAACTGATGCGGTCGCCACCGGCTGATTGGAATATCTAGGACCAACCACCGTTGGATAAACAAACTCGTAAATACCGCTTTCCGGAACCAGCGATTCCGTATATTTCAACTCAACGGTGATGGTATCTCCGGGAAGGATATTGGCAACGTTCATCTGAAAAACATTAGGACGCTGCTGTTCCAGCAGCGAAGTGGTTTTGCCTTGTTGCTTAGCGGCTTCATAATCTTTCCGCGCTTTTTCACGCTCATCAATCTTTGCAGTTAAGATTCTTTCACCCACTCTCATCCTCATCGCATACACTGCCGCCCGTGTAGAACCCGGAAAAATGTAAATCGCTTCGAGGGTTTTCTTGCCCGAATTAAAATACACCTGCTTCACGACCACATTGGCAATCACCCCTGCGATATTCACTTCTGCCGATGTTTCTTTCAGCGGCATCTGGTCAACATCGGGATTGTCGCTTTTTACGAAAAAATAGGGAGAGAGCGTTTTATCATCGGTATTCCCGCTTTCTATAATTCTACCCTGAGCATTGCAACTAAAGGTCGCAACAGCCGGGATAAGAAATATTCCTGCCGAAAGCAGCGCTATCTTCATTTTTTGAAATTGGTTTTTCATAAGCATAAATTTTTAGAAGTGAATGAATGGTTTGGAATTGAAGATGCGGATGGTTGGATTTTTCCATAACGGCTGAAAATTTTTACCGCGGATGACGCTGATTCCTGATGAAAGCCATTCTGCTTTGATGTGCGTCCTTCGGGCCGTCTATAGTTCATTTTTCACTTGTTTCGAGATAACAATTATTTCTAATTTGGCAGCCTCAAGACGAAACCTTATTTTGGGAATGCCTATGAGAAATATTTTGCTAGTCATCACCCTGTGCTGCCTGTTTTGTGCGGCATATTCCCAGCAAATCGTCACCGGAATCGTCACTGACGCCAGAAACGGGGAACCTCTGGTAGGAGTCAGCGTGAAGGTAAAAGGAACAACAACCGGAACAATCACGGATATTAACGGGAGTTTCTCTTTGGAATTACCGTCTGATGCCTCAGCGCTGATATTTACGTTTATCGGATTTTCCGAAAAAGAAATTCCAGCAACGGAAATTAAGGTTCCGTTGAGCATTGCGTTGGGCGAAACCGAGGTTGACCTCGATCAGGTGGTAATCAGCGGCTCGAAGCGCGAGGAGAAAATCCTTAATTCTCCATCAGCGATAACGGTGGTAAATGCGGCACAAATCCGCAACAGCATTCCCATCAACCTCTTTAAAAATATCGAAGGCACTCCTGGTGTTGACATCATCCCGACAAGCCTTGTGAGCGGCAACGTGGTGACACGCGGGTTCAACAACGTGTTCTCCGCCTCACTGTTCACAGCGGTGGATAACCGCATCGGCAGTGTGCCTTCGCTGCGCGTGAATGCCTTCCAACTCATCCCCACCAGTACGGAAGACATCGAGCGTATCGAAGTGGTGAAGGGTCCGGCATCCGCATTGTATGGTCCGAATGCAGCAAGCGGTGTGGTGCATATCATCACCAAGTCGCCACTCGACATGAAGGAGAAATTCAAAACCAGAGCGACAATGGCGTACGGCATAGAAGGGCAGCAGGATGACTCAACGCGCGACTGGGGCAACCGTGATGTGTGGAGCGCCAACGTGTGGCATGGCGGCAAAATCAGCAAAAAAGTAGGATATAAAATATCCGGCAATTATTTCAACGGAGACGACTGGCCCTACGTTGATCCTGCGGAACCTGACACCGTCTTTGTGATTCGCCAGACTGCCGAAGGCAACGACACTATCGAAGGACCTGTTGACAACAGCCGTGATAATAACATCATCTCCTACAGCGCGGATGCCCGTATTGACTGCCGCCTGCGTCCGCAAACGGAGCTGATTTTCTCGGGCGGCTTCCGCAACGGCTCCAACGTGGAAATGACAGGGCTGGGCGCCTCACAGGTAATCAACTGGAAATATTTCTACGCCCAGGCGCGGTTCAAATGGAAAGAATTGTTCGCCCAGTTTTATTCCAACTTCTCCAACTCGGGCGACACGCGCCTGCTGCGCAGCGGCAACCGGGTGATTGACAAGAGCAAATTCTTCGTAATACAACTGCAGCATAGCTGGAAGCCGATTGAACAAATACGTTTCACCTATGGCGGTGACGCCTTCATCACCAACCCGAATACCGACCGCACGCTTTATGGCAAAAATGAGGATGATGACAACATCAATGAATTGGGCTTGTACCTGCAGGGCGACTTTGACGTCCATAAAAAAATCACGCTGGTGGGAGCGGTTCGTGGCGACTATCACACTTTCGTTAACGGCATTTTCTTCTCTCCCCGCGCTGCCTTCGTTTACAAGCCCACTGAGAAACACACGCTGCGCGCCACTTACAACAGGGCGTTTGATTCACCGGGCAGCACCAATCTGAGTTTAGACGTGATACAGGGATATGTTCCCTATATTAACATCCCTATTATGGCTGAGGGCAACCGTGACGGGTTCAATTATCAGTATGCGAACAATCCTTACGTAGAAGGCACCCCCACCCTTCCTCAATACCTCTCCCCTCTTGGCTCCAATCCGGCAGCCTACAATAATCTGAACGATCCGATCCTGACAGAACTGGGCTTTGATGCAATCAAGGATGTGGTGATAGAGCAGTTCAGCGCCCAGGGATTTCCTGAAAATCTGGCTCGTGGTCTTGTCAACACGATCGTCCCTGAGAATCTCGATACCGCTCTCAACATCATCAAATCGCTTGATCTCACTGAGTTCCGTTTCCGCGGAACTATTGATCCGGCAAAAATCAAAGACGTGAAGCCGCTGACGAATGCAATCACCCAGAGTTATGAGATTGGCTACAAAGGAATGCTGTTCGACCGGCTGATGCTCACGGCAGATTTTTACAGGATGGATAAAAAGCGGTTCATCAGCGCCATTTCGCTGGTTTCGCCCGGAGTATTCGTTGCCCCGGAAGGCTTTGCCGATTCAATAACATTTAACCTCTATGGGTCATCACCCGGTCCGGAAGATGATTATATATTTATAAGCGTTCTTGAAGAGTTCCTTGACAAGAATCCTGAGTTGGGAAACAGCGATGGCAGGGTGGATGATGAATTCATCAGGATATTTTCCGGGCTGCCCTTTGGCACCGTTACCCCCGTAGAAAACAAGAAGGGTGAAATGATCCTCTCCTATAGCAACATTGGAGACCTGACAGTCTATGGAATTGATATTGGCGCGACATTCTTTGTCACCAAAGGCTTCCGTCTGGGCGCATCCTACTCATGGATGAGCGAAGATTCCATCCCTGATGAAGAAGCGCAGTTCGGTTACATTGCGCTGAATGCCCCGAAAAATAAAATAGCATTGAACGCGAGCTATAACATCGAGAAGATCGGCTTGGAAGCAGGCTTGCGCTGGCGCTGGCAACAGGGCTTTCCGGCAAACTCAGGCGTGTATGTCGGTCCGGTCGAGGCTTACAATGTTCTTGATTTGAACCTCACTTACAAACTATGGTTCTCCAAAAAGACGGAAATAGCATTGAGCATTCAGAATCTTATCGGGAGCAATTATCAGCCGTTTCCCGGTGCGCCTCACATCGGCAGGCTGTCAATGGTAAGGTTGGCCCATGAGTTCTGAACAAACTTACAATGTTGTAAGTTACAAAGTTGTAAGTTACAAAGTTGTAAGTTATCTTTGCCTCATAATCTTCGGCAGATGGCAGAAAAACGGGTTCCATTTATTTTCGGCAGAATAGCCTCGGGAGCTGACTTTACCGACCGGGAGAGCGAACGGGAGCATCTGGCTGGAAATTTTACCTCCGGGATCAATACCATCCTCGTGTCTCCGAGGAGGTGGGGGAAATCGTCATTGGTGGCGAAAGCTGCAAAGGATGCAGGGGGTAAAAACCAAAAAATCATTTTTTGCTTTATTGACCTGTTCAACGTGAGGACGGAAGAGGGGTTTTATCAAATGCTTGCCGAACAGCTCATCAAGGCTTCGTCAACAAAATGGGAGGAGCGGATGAAGGATACGAAGCAATTTTTCCGCAACATCATCCCGAAGATCAACCTCAGCCCCGATCCCCTGCAGGAATTTTCCTTCAGTCTTGACTGGAAAGATGTCAAGAGGCATCCCGATGAGATCATCAACCTGCCGGAAACTATTTCGAAGGAAAAAGGAATATCCGTCATCGTGTGCATTGACGAATTCCAGAACATCGCCCACTTCGATGATCCCCTGGCGCTGCAAAAAAAGCTGCGCGCGCACTGGCAGCATCACAAGCGCGCATCTTACTGCCTGTATGGAAGCAAGCGGCACGTGCTGATGGAAGTATTCTCCAGTCCCTCGATGCCGTTTTATAAATTCGGTGACGTGATGTTCCTCGAAAAGATCGCCAAAGAATATTGGGAGAAATTCATTGTGAAAAGATTTTCAGACACCGGGAAAAAAATAAGCCCCGAACTTGCGGGAAGGGTTGCTGATTCGATGGAAAACCACCCTTTCTACGTGCAGCAGTTTGCGCAGAATTGCTGGTTGCGTACATCTAAAAATTGCGATGGAAAGACATTGGATGCTGCTTTTGAAGCGATGCTCGCACAGAACAGTGTCTTATTCCAGTCAATGGTTGACGGGCTTTCCAACACACAGGTGAATTTCTTGAGGGCCATGTGCGATGAGGTGGAGCAGTTCAGCTCGCAGGAAATCATCACCGCTTACCGGCTGGGCACATCGGGCAATATCAACCGCATCAAGCAGGCGCTTGCCAACAAGGAAATCATTGACACGCTTGGTCAGAAAATCATCCTGCTTGATCCGCTTTTTAAAAGATGGCTGCAAAAAATTTATTTCAGAAAATAATAACCGCCAGACCGCCTCGTTACATCATCACTTTCTTCCCCTGAGTTTTATTCTCCCCTGAGCGCACTGCTCCCCTGAGGGTTATTTCATAACCCAAAAATCGCCAACCTATGTCCATTCCAAAACAGCTCCGTACCCGCAAAATCCCGGATATTACCTTTAGGATTACGAATTAGTGCTCTTACTTGCCCGGAGATTTTCCCTTTAATCCGCTGGTTCCTGCATTTGCCAATCTTCTATAATTCTTTCTGCTTTGGGTAAATTTGCGTTTACTTTCAATTCAGTTCCCCAAAAATAAATGAAGAAGGTTGCCATCATAGGCGCAGGTCCTGCCGGCTTGACTGCGGCTTATTTGCTGGTTAAAGAAAACGTTGACGTCACCGTCTTTGAAGAGCATCCCGTTTATGTCGGTGGCATCTCGCGCACTGAAAAATACAAGGGTTATCACTTCGACATTGGCGGTCACCGCTTTTTTTCAAAATCAAAAGAAGTGGAAGATTTCTGGACGGAGATTCTGGGCGATGATCTTATTATCCGCCCGCGCAAGTCGAGGATTTTTTATGGAGGTAAATTTTACTCTTACCCGCTGAAAGCGTTTGAGGCGCTGGGCAACCTTGGCATTATCGAAGCTTCGCTCTGCATGTTGTCTTATTTAAAGGCAAAGCTTTTCCCGGTGAAGAATCCGAAAAATTTTGAAGATTGGGTGAGCAATCAGTTTGGCAAAAGGCTGTTCCGGATTTTTTTCAAGACCTATACCGAAAAGGTTTGGGGAATGGACTGCAGCGAAATTTCAGCAGACTGGGCTGCGCAAAGGATCAAAGGACTTTCGCTGATTACCGCAATTTATAATGCGTTGTTCAGCGGCTCGAACAAGCCTGACGATTCATCAAAAGTCATCAAAACGCTGATAGATTCATTCCGGTATCCCCGCAAAGGTCCAGGCATGATGTGGGAAGTGTGCGCGGAAAAAGTGAGGGCAAAAGGCGGCAGGGTGTTAATGGGAACAAAGGTTAACGGAATTCGATATTTTCCTGACACAGCGCGATGGGCGATTGCAACGCAGCAAAATGGAATTGCAGCGCAGAATGAATTTGATGCGGTGATCTCTACCATGCCTATGCGGGAACTCGTCAGCGGCATTACGCCCGGTTTGCCCCCGGAAGCGATAAAAGCCGCAAACAGCCTGCGTTACCGCGATTTTCTGACGGTGATGCTGATCCTCGAAGACAAAAAGGTGTTTGACGACAACTGGATTTACATCCATGACCCGCAGGTGAAAGTCGGCAGGATTCAGAATTTCAAATCATGGTCGCCTGAAATGATACCTGATGAAAAATTCTGCTGCTACGGGTTGGAATATTTCTGCTTCGAGGGAGACGGTTTGTGGACGGGCAAGGATGTTGATTTAATCCAATTAGCCAAGACAGAGATCGAGAAGATTGGACTTGCAAAAGCTGCGGATGTTGTTGATGGCTGCGTGGTGCGGCAGAAAAAAGCATATCCCGTTTATGATGACCTCTATAAGGAGCATGTCAATTCAATCAAAGAGGGAATCAAGCCCTACAAAGGATTATATCTTACCGGAAGAAACGGAATGCATAAGTACAACAACCAGGATCACTCCATGATGACCGCCATGCTTGCGGCAAAAAATATTATTGCGGGAAAACAGTTATACGATGTCTGGAATGTGAACGAGGACGCTGAATACCATGAATCAGGCATTGCAGGTCAGGATTCGTTTGAAGCCGGAAGAAAGGTTCCGCACCCAATCACTAAAGACTGATGAATGAAAGCATGGATAAAAAGTAATTTCTTTTTATTCAGCGTTCTGCTGTACATCATTTGCTTTCTCGTCACTAAGCTCACTTATTTTTTACACTATGATATTCCCGGATTTTGCAGGGACACATTCGGCTATTACTATCCGGTAATTGCCCTTCTTAAAGGCTCTCTGCCGGTTTTTGATCAGCGCACTCCTGCTTATCCTTTGTTCCTGTTTGGAGCGGAGATGGCGCATCTGAGCACTTCCCGGATATTCATGGCTCAATCGCTCATCAGCCTGGCGACTCTGATTTGCGCCCAATATCTGATCAACAAACGTCTTTCTTTTTTGAATTGGCCGTTCCTTTTCACAGCGCTGATTTTTTATTCATCCGGAAAATGTTTGTTCTTCGAAACTTATATCAACCCAACAGGACTTTTCACCTGGGTTATTTTATTGGTTGTCTTCTTTCTGTTCATTGCCTTCTCCTCCAATAGGGCTTCTCATTATCTGATACTGTCAGCGCTTTACACGGTTGCAGTTCTGCTGCGGCCACAGGCTTTCTTTCTGATACCCGTTTTTGGAATTGTATTTCTTTACAATATTCTCCGAAGAAATCACAAGCAGAACCTTGCGCTGTTCGCGCCATTGACAGTATCGGTCATCCTGTTTCTCGGCTATAACAAATTGACTTTCGGGTCTTTCTCTTTCAGCAAGTTTCAGGTTCTTCCGAATATCGGCAGCGCCATTTTTTTCTTAGACGAGTCAGGCGGATATTCTCCGCAAACGCAGGCGGTAATTGATTCTGTCAACCATACCTTCACTCATGACGAGAAGGAAACCATCAGGAATTCATACTCTTATTCAAAGCTGACTGAAATATTTACCCTTGAAAACTACAACAAGTTCTTTCTTTTTTGGGATGTCTATCAGACCAATCCGGATGAACTGAAAGCGCTGGCAAAAAATTCACGGATGAAAAATTTTGTCCCGTATTGCAAGTTCGTTGCCGTCAATTTCATCAATTATTTCAAAGTCACGGGAAGCGATTATTTCTTTTACTATAACGATCTGAACAGGCGCAAATCTGCCATCGAAGTGGGCGACCATTTCACCTTCTTTAAAGATTCGGAAGACACATTCCGCCTGATTTTTCATGAGTACGCAGATCAGATTTTGCAGAAAACAAAACTGACAAAAACCGGCATCGTCACCTCCGAAGACTACATGAGCAATTTCCCCAATGAAAAAATTGGAATCAAACTCAATCACTACTATCAGGTTGTTTACAACAAACTGTTCTATAACTACGCTTGGGTTATTTTTTTCTGGCTGACTTTTTTTGTTTCTGCATCACTGATTATCCTGAAAATTCATGACCATCATCTGCTGGCGATTCAGTTGTTCTTTGTGACGGTGCTGATGAATTATATACTTCTTTCTTTAACCGTCACTCCCGTTCCGAGATATATTTATCCCACCGAATTTTTTCTTTATTTCTATCCGGTCTGTTTCATCTTTTGGGCAGGCAATCGTTTTGCGAGAAAGTTGACATCCTGATTCCGGGTAAAGGATGCGTCCCAAAATCCTTTAATTTGCGGCTTCCAAAAAGACACACATGATGCGCCATCTCTTGCTTTTCTTCCTTCTGATTCTCAACATCTCTTATCTGCCGTCTCACTCCCAACCCCGCAACTACAACACGGGCGAGATCCTGCTGATGCTGAAAAAGCTGAACACGCTCGGAAGCGTTCTCTACATTGCAGCGCATCCCGATGACGAGAATACACGCATGATCACTTACTTCGCGCAAAAAGAAAATCTTGATGTCGCTTATATGTCGCTGACACGCGGTGATGGCGGGCAAAATTTGATAGGAACCGAGCAGGGCGCATTGCTGGGGCTGATTCGTACGCAGGAATTGCTTGCGGCAAGAAGGATTGACGGAGGACGGCAGTTTTTCTCCAGCGCCAACGATTTCGGATATTCAAAAACATATTCGGAGACACTGCAGAAATGGGATGAGAATGAAGTGCTGAAGGACATGGTTTATGTGATCCGGAAGCTCAAGCCCGATGTGATCCTCACCCGTTTCCCTCCCCTGAAATATAATTACGACACGCACGGACATCACTCCGCATCTGCTTATCTCGCAGAAAAGGCATTCGACATGGCCGCTGATCCGAAAATTTTTCCCGAACAGCTAAAAGCTGTCGAAGCGTGGCAGGCGAAACGGTTGTATTGGAACACTTCCACGTGGTATTATCAGCAATCAAAAACAAAGCTTGATACCACCGGTAAAATCATGATTGATGTGGGAGCCTATATTTCCGAACTGGGAGAGTCGGTGACTGAGATTGCCGCGCGCAGCCGCTCCATGCACAAGAGCCAGGGTTTTGGCGCAGCGGAAAACAGGGGAAGCGAAATTGAATATCTCGAATTTGTGAAAGGCGCGCAGGCGAAGAAAAATTTGTTTGAAGATATTGACTGCACATGGAATCGCGTGAGCGGAAGCGGGAAAATTTCGCAACTGCTGAAACGCGCTTACGATGAATTTGATGCGAAGGATAGAATGAAAATTCTTCCCCATCTTCTTGAGGCTTATCAGTTGCTGAAAGAGAAAAAAGATTTCTGGAGCGAAAACAAAAAAGAAGAATTGGAGCAGGTGATTTATGCGGTGTGCGGATTGTTTCTGGAAAGCGCTGCTTCGGATTTTTCTTCCACATCGGATGTCATCGTCAAAACGGTTGCCATCAACCGTTCGCCCGCTGATGTAAAATTGAATGCAGTGAGCTATTCGAGCGGATCCTCCAATACGCAGAACAAAATGTTGCAATTCAACAAGCCGGAGATTTTGACGGATTCTCTAAGACTGATTTCGGGTGAAGTCAGCCTGCCTTATTGGTTGTCGCGGGAACAGAAGACTCCGGGAATGTATCCGGTAGCGGATGAAAAGATGCGCGCATTGCCGGAAAACTTCCCGCCATTGGAGGCTTGCTTTGATTTAGTTGTTAATGGAGTTGCAATACGGCATTGCCGCCCCGTAGAATACAAATGGACGGACAGGGTCAAAGGCGAGATTTACCGCCCGTTTGTTGTTTCACCCGACAGAACCATTCATCCGCAGCAGTCCGTTCTGGTATTTTCTGATGACAAGCCAAAGGAAATTACCGTCACCGTGAAAGCATGGAAAGACAGCATTACCGGGGATGTTGCTTTCATCAATTTGCCGGACGGATGGAAGTCAGAGCCTGCCAGCGTTCTTGTGAATCTTGCCAGGAAAGGCGATGAGCATGAAGTGAAATTCCTGCTGACGCCTGCTGCGGGAAATCTCGAATTCGAATTGCGTCCAACATTCAAACCCATTACCGAAGCGCGTTACGATATTGAATATTTCGGCCGTGACTACATCGAAATTGCCTACGATCATATTCCTTATCAGGTTCTGTTTCCTGTGGCTAAAATCAAAGTCGTCAAGCTTGATTTAAAAAAAGACGGAACGAACATCGCTTACATCAAAGGCGCGGGAGATGAAGTGGGCGATGGATTGCAGCAGGCAGGATACAACGTCACTTATCTTTCGAAAGAAAAATTTTCATCGGTCAATCTCTCACAGTTTAATGCGGTTCTCATCGGGATTCGCGCTTACAACACCGAGAAATGGCTGCCGTATCAAAAGGAAAACCTGATGAATTATGTGAAGAATGGCGGCAACGTCATCGTTCAATATCAAACCACAGCGGGCTTGCTCACGAATGATTTTGGTCCGTATCCCTTCAAAATCGGACGCGGCAGGGTGACGGTGGAAGAAGCGCCCATGACGATGATTGATGCGAAGAATCCGGTTTTCAATTATCCCAACAAAATCACGGAAAAAGATTTTCAAGGCTGGGTTCAGGAACGCGGCTTGTATTTCGCCAGCGAATGGGACAGCAACTATGCTCCTTTGTTTTCCTGTGCTGATCCGGGAGAAGACGCATTAAAAGGAAGCCTGCTGCTTTCAAGCTATGGCAAGGGAACTTTCATGTACACAGGAATTTCTTTTTTCAGACAACTGCCTGCCGGTGTTCCGGGAGCATACAGGTTGATGGCGAATATGGTTGGGTATGAAAGTGCGCAAAAGTGATATTGCTATTTTTGCATCATGCAGGCAATTTTAAAAAATAACCTTGAAGAACTTACCCGGATCCTTAAATCACACAGGATAACCAAGGCATACGCATTCGGCTCTGTTTGCACCGATGATTTCAATGATGAAAGTGATGTGGATTTAATCATTAAAATGGAAGAAGGAATTGATCCCATCGAATACGGAGAGCACTATTTTAAGGCGATGTATGAATTACAAAAATTGCTGAACAGGGAAGTTGACCTGGTTGCTGAGGAAACCATTGTCAATCCTTATTTTATTAAGGTTATTGAAAAAACCAAGACGCTCATCTATGGATGATGAGGTGAAAAAACTGCTGCACGATGTCGCAGGCGCCATCAACGGAATAGATATTCATCTGAAAGGCAAAAGAGATTACAACGAATACCTCCGTGACTATACCACCCGCAGAGCAGTGGAAAGAGAACTGTCCATTATTGGCGAGGCAATCGGGAAGATAATCAAGACTCAACCGGATATAAATATTTCATACGTCCGGCAAATTATAGACACCCGCAACAAAGTCGTTCACGCTTATGATGCCGTGAATAATGCCATCGTCTGGAAAATAATTGTGAAGGATATTCCCGTCTTGAAAGATGAGATTGAGACTTTGCTTAAAAATTAGACGGAGTGGACCGATATAGCGACAAGCCGCCCCTTCTCCATTCCTGGAGCCGCATCTACATAGCGGTAATCGCATTCCTCCTGTTGCAAATTATTCTTTACTCCATTATCACAGAGTTGCTGGGATGAGCTGGATTGACTGGACAGTAATGCTCGGTACGCTTTTGTTCATCGCTTTTTACGGAGCGTGGAAAACAAAGGGCAGCGGGAATATCAAAAGTTATCTGCTGGGCGATCACCAATCGAAGTGGTGGGTGGTGTGCGTGTCGGTGATGGCAACGCAGGCAAGCGCCATCACCTTCCTTTCCACGCCCGGGCAGGCTTATGAAGACGGCATGCGCTTCATCCAGTTTTATTTCGGACTGCCGCTCGCCATGGTGATTATCTGCGCGGTGTTCATACCGCTGTTTTACAAGCTGAAAGTTTACACGGCTTATGAATTTTTGGAATCACGTTTTGACCGAAAAACACGGATCCTCACCGCGTGTTTGTTTTTGCTGCAGCGCGGATTGGCAGCGGGCATCACGATCTATGCGCCTGCAATCATCCTGTCGCAAATTCTCCAGTGGTCGCTGAATTTCACCATTGCGTTCATCAGCCTGCTGGTGATTTTTTACACCGTGATAGGCGGCACAAAAGCAGTGAATGAAACCCACAAGCAGCAAATGGCGGTGATGATGGGCGGGTTGTTCATTGCGTTTGGAATTGTGGTGTGGAAATTATCAGGGCAAATTTCATTCAAGCAGGCAATACAGGTGGCGGGCAAAATGGGCAAGATGAATATCATTGACTGGAACTTTGATTTGGGCAACCGCTACAACGTGTGGTCGGGTTTGCTGGGAGGATTGTTTCTGCAGCTTGCCTATTTCGGCACCGACCAATCGCAGGTGGCGCGCTATCTTGGCGGACAGTCCGTGCGCGAAAGCAGGATCGGGCTGCTTTTCAACGGATTACTGAAAATACCAATGCAATTTGTGATTCTGCTGACGGGCGTGATGGTGTTTGTGTTTTTTCAACTGAACGCTCCTCCTGTTTATTTCAATGAAGTGGCTCTGGAGAAAGCACGGGCAGTGAAAACCGAAGAGGTTGCAGAATTAGAACGTGCGCAGAAAGGATTATTTGAACAGAAACGCGAACAGATATTGAGTGGAATTTCGAATGACGATTTACGAATGACGCACGAGATGCAGGAAGCGATTAACAACCGCCTTGAAGAAGAAAATAAGTTGAGAAAAAGAGCGCAGGGAGTAGTCGCGTCAGTTAATCCTGATCTGGAGAAAAAAGATTCGGATTACATCTTCATCTACTTCGTGATGAACTTCATGCCCATCGGAATCATCGGGCTGCTGCTCGCGGTGATTTTCTCTGCTGCCATGTCATCCACTTCTTCAGAATTGAATGCGCTTGCATCCACCGCAGTGGTTGACATCTACAAGCGAAATTTCAAGCCCGAAGCGCCAGACCGGCATTATGTGATTGCTTCCAAATTTTTCACCGCGCTGTTCGGGTTCCTTGCCATGCTGTTTGCCATTCTCGCCTCGCTGTTTGAAAACCTGATTCAGGCGGTGAATATTGTCGGCTCTTTATTTTACGGAACGATTCTCGGAGTTTTCCTGACGGCATTTTTTCTCAAACAGGTGAAAGGAACTCCGGTATTTCTCGCAGCGGTTATCGCAGAAATAGTTGTAGCTGCGGTTTATACCCTGGACAAGATGGAACTCCTGAATATCGAATATCTCTGGCTCAATTTGATCGGGTGCCTGCTGGTGATGATTTTCGGGTGGCTGTTTCAGAACTTCAGCAAACAAACGGCATAGCATGTTCCTTCACATCAAAGCGAAACCGGGCAGCAGGGTGAATCAAATCTCCCTTGCGGCTGACGGAACAATCGTCATCAAAATCAAAGCGCCAGCGCATGACGGAAAAGCCAATGACGGATTGATTAAATTTTTATCTGAAAAACTCGGATTGCCGAAATCGAAAATCAGAATCGTTTCAGGATTCACAGCTCCATTCAAAAAACTGGAGATTGATGCGGATGAGGCTGCGGTGAGAAAAAACCTAAAAAACCTGACAGGTCTTTGAGACCTGTCAGGTTTGAGTTTATCGTTACTTCTTCTTGCTCCACTCCACAATCGCCTTATCGTTCAGGAGCACATAGTCATCGCTCTTTTCCTTGATGGCAGCCTCCTTTGACTTGCCGGCTGTTTCGATGGCGCCTTTGTAATCGCCCAAAGCCGCCTGTATCTTGGCTTTCGAATGCAGCATCCAGAATTTTTCATTATCCTTCAGAGAAAGGTTAATCCATTCAAGCGCCTTGTTCAAATCCTTGCCCGTGTCAAAATAATAAACAGCCGCCCGGTAATAGGTGTTTGACGAAACGCCTTTCATCGCTTCGTCAATCTGCTTCATCACCTTGCTGTCCACTTCGGTCGTCATTTTGAAGGATGCTTTGGTGTTTTCCCATACCAGATCAATAGTCGCGCCTGTCATTTCGATATTCGAAATATCTATCGTGAAAGTTTCCACCTTTTCAGCCACTTTCGAAGGCTTTACCGTAAAGCGCGCCTGGTCTTTGGTTTGGTCGTAATCATTCACGCCTGCTTTGGGATCTTTGTTGATGATGATGGTCCATTCGGTTTGCATGGGGATGGTGAGCAATGAATACTCCCCTTTCGGAACATCCTTGCCTTCAAATTTCGCATCATCCTTCAGCGTGATTTTTGTGGCGGCATTCGCCCCCGTGCGCCACAATTTACCGTAAGGAACGAGGTCGCCATAGATCACCCTTCCCTTCACACTGGGGCGTGAATACTCAATGGTGATTTCATTCAGGCCAACCGCCTGTGTCACTTTGCCCGTTGGGCTGGGACGCGGAATATCAAGCTGCCCGAATGAAAACTGATAAACGAAAACGAAAAAAAGAACAGATGCGGTTTTGAAAATTATCTTCTTCATGATGCAGGGTTTTAGTTAAAAAATTTAAAAAAATGATTTTCCAAAAATAGTCAAGAAGGAAATAAAGGAGAAGATTTTATTCTCCCGATTTGTTTTTTATGATGCTCGATATGCTCTTCCAGAAACGACATCGTCTGGTAGATGTTGAATTTTCCGGAGATGGGGTGTTTGAATATCAGCTTGTCTGCATCCGCGTTTCCCAATTGGTCAATGATTTTTCCGAATTGGAACCGGACGTCATCCCATTGCTTTTTCATATTGTCAAAAACATAAACTTCCTCCTGAACCGGCAGCGCGGCTTTTGGCGCTTTGAACTTCAGCGGTGAGCGGAGAAACGCGTTTAGTACAAACATGCGCACCTTGGCGTATATCCCTGACTTTTCCGCAGCCGCAATGCCCAGCATTTTCTTGTTCATGTATTTCACGGTGTTGGTTTCTGAATAAACCAAATGATTCAATACCTGCAGGATGCTCCACGATTCGCGTGACGGCTTGAAGTTTTGTTGCGCGTGTGAAAGCCTGGAAATCTCGTTAAGCAGCGCGTTTCGTTGCGCTTCTATCTGGTTGAAATGTTTTTCGACCGGAACTATCACGCCCTAAATGTAATGAAGAATTTCATTACTGGTACTTTGCCCTGTATTTTCTGTACAACTGCTTGTGCAGATCATCGAGATCAATTTGCCTGCCGCTGATGAAAGCCGCTTCCACAAGGCTGGTTCGCATATCCAGCAAATCCCCCGATGAGATGACCAAAGTTGCATCCTTTCCGGCTTCAATGGAGCCGGCAGAGTTTTCTATCCCTAAAATTTTTGCCGGGGACAATGTGACCGCCATCAACGCTTCTTCTTTGGACAAGCCGTAAGCCGCTGCCGTGCCGGCCTCAAACGGAAGGTTGCGCTGATCCCAGTTTCCGTTATGACTCAGGCAAAATTCCACGCCCGCCTGCTGCAACAGATAAGGAAGTTTATACAGAATGTCAACGTCATCATCCTGCCTGGCAGGAAGTTCAAGCAGCGATTGCAAAATGACGGGGATGCTATTTGCCTTCAGCCGGTCAGCAACCATCCACGAATCCCTGCCGCCCACCACCACCATTTTCAGATTGAACTGACGGCTGAATTCAACCGCTTCCATGATTTCGCTTGCCTCATTCACATGAACAAATAATTTCTTCTCTCCATTGAACAGCCCCTTCATGGACTCGAAACGCTGGTTGATTTCCGCAGGTTGAGGTGAACCGGAATAGGCTTTCCCTTCATTGAAGAAATCGCGCAGGATGCCTATTTGCTTGGAATAATCATCGTTGGGCTTCATGCCGCCCGGTTCAGCCCACCATCCGGAGAAGTTGAATTTTGAAGGCCAGTTCAAATGGATGCCGATGTCCGTTTTGTAAGCGGCATCTTCCCAGTTCCAGGCATCCAACTGGACAACTGATGACGTGCCGGAAAGAATTCCTCCTCTCGGAGTGATTTGCGCCAGCAGCACTCCGTTGGAGCGGACAGTAGGAATAATTTTTGAATCTGTATTGTATGCGATGACCGAGCGCGCGTTGGGGTTCATTTCGCCCGTTTCGTTGAAATCAAGTGTAGCGCGAACCGCCTCTACTTCAGAAAGACCGAGGTTGGTGTTGGCTGCAATCAGCCCCGGATAAATGTGCTTGCCGGTGGCATCAATGATTTTTGTGTTGTCGTCCGGAATGAATTCCCCTGCAGTTCCGACATGCGTGAATTTCCCATTTTCAAAATGAATGACGCAGTTTTCAATAACTTGTCCGTTGCCGATGTGGGCAGTGCCCCCGCGAATGATGATCCGCTGGGTTTGCCTGGGAGCGGGGGTGGGGACCTGGGACAACGAATGATGAAATCCAATAAGTAAAAGAAAAAAGGACAACACGGATGATCGGCATGAATTTATTAAAAAAGCATAATTCATAATAGATAGCTTTTGTGCAAGAATCAGTTTATGGAACAACTCCTGAAGCCAATGCTCCAACTCTTTAGCCGATATATTTTTCTTTTTTTCAATTATCGCCAATCTTTCTCACTTCATCTCTTCCAGTACTTCTTGAACAAGGTGCTTATACTCCGGTCTCACGCTGAAGTTATCTTTCTCCCAGTTGTTGTTGGGCGTTTCATAGCTTATTACTTGGCGCAAATAGTCCTTCCACTTGTGTCCAATCTGCTGTGATATGAGAGCCAAAAAATATCCCGCTTGACTTTCATTTTCAGCGCCTTTCAGTTTGACAAACTCTTTTTTCATTTGCTCTCTTGTCACTTTTCCATTTTTCAATAGTGCTGGTAGGAAATAGTCTCGTATTCTCCTTGACGACCACAAATTTTTTGATAAATACTTTTTGAGTTGCTCCTTTAAGGCTGCATCATCGTAGTTCCCAGGTTCGTTGGACATTTCGATAACAAACTTTTTCTTATTCACCTTTTCCCGTTCGACATCCTCTGGAATGATTACAGTCCGTGAAAGAAGTTCATCACCGTTTTTGCTCTTGACGTAATGAAGTACGATAGCGTTAATCGCAACACTGTACTTCTCCGAAAGCCACTCAATCATGCGGTGAAGTGGTTCCTCGATTGCAAAACCAACCAATAAAAGCCGTTGCGCTTGGTTCACTGCGACCTCTTCAAAGTTTGTCTCAGGAAATTTCTCTGCTAAATAATCACCAAGCGCCTGTCCGGTAAATCCCTGGCAAATCTCATTTAGGTAATCCGGTTCGTAGAGTGAAATGTCAGAAGCGTAGTCAATAGCTTGTGCTAATACTTCTCTTGGTAATTTGTCGCGTTTAAGTTCGACAATAACCAAGTTACCATAGCGGTCAATTCCCAAAAAGTCCAGCGGTCCTGACTTGGTTTGAACCTGCTCTCCAATGATCGCAATGTCATTCCCTAAAATTTCGGGATTGCTCTTAATCCACTGTTCAAGGTCGTCCCGCTCTTTTCTCCCGTTGTCGGCAAGTGAAGATGAAATCGCGGTCAATTTCCCGTTAACGATTTGCCATGTCTTTATTTCTGTTGCCATAGGTTGTAAAACTTCGGTTTATGGTTAGCGATAGCTCACGGATGAGTTCGTCTAACGATTTCAGCTTGATTTTTCCCTCCCGGTGCAACTTTATTTGTTTGGATCCCGCTTGCAGTTTTTTCTTCCGTTCATTTTTAAATCGTCCCTTGGAAGCTTTTGATGAGGACGGGGTTTTAATGGATTTTCCTTTTTGATCCTTTTCCACTCCGCATCGGCACAATCACTTCTATTTACCTGCCCTTTTCGTCAGTAATGGATTTAAGTCCAAAGTTTAAAGTTTAAAGTTTAAATTCAAAGTTAGCAGAAATGCTATGACGGCAGTACAACACACTAAAGGCTTCACGGACGACAGACAAACAATTTCCGGCAAAGCCGAGTGGCTATTCTGCGGCAAGCTAAAAAGGGAAGCATTCTCTTTTGATTTTTTATTTGCTGTCGAAAGGCGTTTCAAAAAAGCAGGTTCAGGTAGAGTATCATGGCGACACTCAACCTATCGCTCCCAATGATACCGAGAAAGGCAGGCAGATGAACAGAAGGGTGGAGATGAAGTGGGTGTTTGATTGAGGTATGGTGTAATTACCGGCACGAGGTAAAGTTTGTCTGGCATTTTTTCTGTTTTTTGAAATATGAAAACGCCCGACATCAACGCTTCCATCATAAACGGTTACCTGCAAATGCTGGATAACCTTCGCCCTGATTTGAAACTTGACATAATTTCCAAACTAAAGCAATGAGGTTTCTTCCAATAAAAGTTCAAAACTGTTTTCGTAGTTTAGTTCCGATCATTCGGAATGAAAAAGGAAATCATTTCACGGCTTCACAGCAGTTTTGAATTAGCAGCTCACCAAGCCGAAGATGTGGAATTCTGGTTTGCAAGAGACCTGCAAACCTTGTTAGGCTATGATGAGTGGAGAAATTTCCTAAAGGTTATTGAAAAGGCAAAGACTGCCTGCGCTAATGCCAGGCAAGAAGTTTCAGACCATTTTGTTGACGTCAACAAAATGGTTGACCTGGGTTCAGGCGCAAAGCGCGAAATTGAGGACACCATGCTCACAAGGTATGCCTGTTATCTGATTGCTCAAAACGGAGACCCTCGTAAAGAGGAAATCGCATTTGCGATGAACTACTTTGCGGTACAAACGAGAAAGCAGGAACTCTTGGAGCAACGGTTAAAGGAATGGGAGCGGTTGCAGGCGAGAGAAAAACTCACCATTTCGGAGAAGGAACTTTCAGGACTGATTTTTCAGAAGGGCATTGACAATCCGGGCTTCGGACGGATAAGAAGTAAGGGCGACCAGGCATTGTTTGGCGGCAAGACTACTTTGGACATGAAGACAAGACTTGGCATGCCCGACAACAGACCGCTTGCCGATTTTTTGCCGACCATCACTATCAAAGCGAAGGACTTTGCCAACGAATTGACAAATGTGAACATCCGCAAAAATGATATGGCAAACGAACCTGATATTACAAGGGAACACGTCAAGAACAACACGGATGTGAGAGGACTTCTATTGAAGAGCGGCATCCGACCGGAGAGTTTACCAGCAGAGGAGGACTTGAAAAAAATAGAGCGAAAAGTAAAGGCGGAGGACAAGAAACTTCTAAAAACCACGAAGAAGTTAAAGAAGAAGTAACGAACTTTTTGTAGAATGAAATCTTGAAACACCTGCAACTACGATGATAAGGCTTAGGTATTCCGCTCAGGGGCTGAAGTTATATATTATTACAAATATGATGATTGATGACACTTCTTGCAAATTCCTTAGTTTTACCTAAACGATTCTTGATTATGATTGTGTCTAACAAACTAACTCAAATGCAACTGGAACTTCTCAAAAGTTTCAAGCATATCACTGACGAGAAGCAATTACAGGAAGTGAAGTCATTGCTCAATTTCTATTTCCGCAAGAAATTGGACGCTGCCATTGACAAGGAAGAAAAAGACCGCAATTATACAGCATCCATTTACAAAGAGTGGCTGAGTAAATCGTCCAAGTAACTTCCGGCTAAGTGAATGTCGTTTTAGACACCAACTGTTTTATCAGTTGCATCGGCAAGAAGTCCCCTTACAGAAAAGTATTCGATGGGTTTCTCGAAAAGCAATACACGCTTTGTGTTTCATCAGAGATACTATTGGAGTATGAAGAAAAGTTCACAGAGTTCTGGGGAATGGAAGTAACTCATAACCTGCTTGGCGTATTGCTGACAGCAGAGAACATTTCACTTCATGCAGTGTACTATAACTTCCAACTTGTTGCAGGCGACACAGACGACAACAAGTTTTCCGACACGTACCTTGCCGCAGCAGCAGACATTCTCGTTACCAACGACAGACAACTTTTAGCATTGGGCAACAACGACTTCCCACCCATCAGGACAATGACGTTACAACAGTTTATGGAACACATTGAACGATAACGCACGGACAAGACAGCCAAACACGCCACGCACTTGCGCTCACATTCACTTTTGGCTTTAAACCGGATTTATGCAGTTCAAATATTTTGCCGACCCAAAACAACATGCTGATGCGCATTTAGTCAAAGCTCTTTCTGTAAGCATTTCTTCTTGGCGAACTTTGCGAAACCTTTGCGCACTTTGCGTTAACGGCTGTTTTGATTTTCAACTGCATAATTCCGGTTAAATGGAAATCAAGGTAAGCAAAAGCAAAAGAGAGCGCAAGCAATCGCGCCAGCCCGACACAGTAAGACAACCGAAGTGAAGTACCTTTGACGCAGGCGGACTCTGCTGACAATTTTACCTCTTATATTACGATTCACAGTTTTATAATTACTACTCATCCTCGCAATGCCAAATCCGTTCCATCGTCCCCGATGGCTTCTGCGTTTTCTCTCCGGCTTTTTTCGCGCCTGCCATTTTTTGAATGAGCCTTGCCCGCTCATCCGAAATTTCCTGCCTTATTTGCAAATCTTTTTCCCTGTCATAGAAACAAATCCCGTCCACGAAAGTCTTCTCCGCTTTGGCGTATATTGACAATGGATTATCTGACCAAAGCACCACATCTGCGTCCTTTCCGGCTTTCAGGCTCCCGATATGCCCGTCAATGCGGAGCATCTTCGCTGGATTCAGCGTCACCATTTTCCATGCTTCTTCCTCGCTCATGCCGCCATATTTCACCGTCTTTGCGGCTTCCTGGTTCAACCTTCTCCCCATCTCCGCATCATCGGAATTAATGGCGGTGTTCACGCCTGCTTCAGTCAATATCGCTGCATTGTAAGGAGTGGCTTCCATCACTTCATACTTGTATGCCCACCAATCGGCAAAGGTTGAAGCATTTGCGCCATGCGCCTTTATTTTGCCGGCAATCTTGTATCCTTCGAGAACATGCGTGAACGTGTTGACGCGGAAGCCAAACTTTTCCGCCACCTTCATCAGCATGTTAATCTCTGACTGCACATAGGAATGGCACGTGATGAATCTTTCCCGCTTCAAAATTTCAAGCAGCGCTTCCAACTCCAAATCCCTTCGTGGGGGAACGTCAGTTTCCTTTTGCTTTTTTGAAAGCGCAGAAAATTCCTTTTGTTTTTTGTCATATTCCAGCGCCCGCGTGAAGTGGTCAATATACACCTGCTCAACGCCCATGCGGGTTTGCGGATAGCGGGGGTAGGGCGCCTCGTCCCAGTTGGAACGCTTGACGTTTTCACCCAGCGCAAACTTGATGAACTTCGGAGCGTTTTCCATCTTCATTTTTTCGGGCGAATATCCCCACCGCAATTTGATGAGCTGCGCCTGACCGCCAATTGGATTTGCAGAGCCGTGGAGCAACTGCGCCACTGTAACGCCTCCTGCCAGTTGACGATAAATATTGATGTCTTCAGGATTCACCACATCTCCGATTCTTACCTCCGCTGAACTTGCATGTGTCCACTCATTCACACCCCGGCTGATGGCGATGTGCGAGTGTTCATCAATGATGCCTGATGTCACATGCTTGCCGGTGGCGTCAATCACGCGCGCATCTTTGTCCGAAAGATTTTTTCCAACAGCGGATATTTGTCCGTCTTTAATCAGCACATCCGCGTTTTGCAGGATGCCCTCTTTTTCATTCGTCCAAACGGTGGCGTTCTTCAGCAATACCGTTTCCTGTTTTGGCGGCTCGGAATAACCGTAAGCAACAAACGGATAAATAACTTTTCCAACAGGAAGAAGCGTGTCGCGTTTTTCCTCTTCTTTCTTATCCGATGGTTTTTCTAAGCGCGCCTCCCAGTCAACCCATCTGCCGCTGCTGAGTTGCCCCTTGCCCGACCATTTTTCCTTTTCAATCAACCCGCTCAGGCGAACCATCTCCGTTTTATCTTTTTGATTGGTCTGGTTGAAAGAGATGTTGACGTTATTATTCGTGCGGCTGAAGTGCGCTTCCACATCCGTGCTGTCCGTCAAATGAACTTTGGCTTTAATGTTGAAAGGGCTGCCTTCAACAGCCAGCTTATAGTTGAATTCTGCGAAAGTCAGGCGGTAGTCTCCATCTATTTTTTCAGGGACAGCATTATCAATCACAAATTTTTCACCCTGAATCCAGTTTTCGAGAATGCGCGTTTTTTCATCGAAAATCGTTCCGGATGCGATGATGAAATTTGCCAGCGTCCCTTTATGGAGCGAGCCGGCTTTGTCCTGCACGCCCAGCATTTTCGCGGGAGTGTAAGTAAGCGCTTTCAAGGCAGCTTCCTCGGGCAATCCATATTTGATTGCCTTCCGAAGATTATTCATGAAAGCATTTTTATCCTGCAACCCATCGGTGGTGATGGCGAACTCAACTCCGGCTGTGTTCAGCATGGAAAGATTGGCGGGAGCCATCTCCCACGATTTCATGGCAGCGAGTGACAATCGTGAGGCATCGAAAGGATTTTCGACATCATACGCATCCGGAAAATTCACGGGGACGATGAAGGACGCTTTGGTTTCCTTCACTTCATTGAGGCGCTTGTACTCATCCCCTCCGGCCTTATAGATATATTGAACGCCAAACTCATCGGCAACACGTTCTGCACGCAACAGAGCAAACACATCACGCTCCTCAAAAATTTGAGGCAGCGCCTGAAGTTCGTTCCAAGCCTCCAAAGAGATATTATAAGGCACTTTGCCTTTTACCGCTTCATACCACTGCGCATCGAGATAAGTTTGCCTCAGCAGGGCAATCGCCCCCATCAGCGAGCTTGGATAATCCTGCAGCGAAGCGCCTTTTTCAAAGGAATAGTGAGCGGAGGCTTCGGCTTTGATGATTTCTTCATTCTCGCGCTTGTTGCCCAGCGTTACCAACGCGCCTGAGCCGCGTGCAATTCCATCCCTTTGATGGGTGAGCACCGTGCCGAATCCGAGTTTTCTGAAATCGCCTGCCGCGCGGTCGTTTGTTTTGAATAATTCAGCGGCATTAACTTCCGGCTTGACCGCCTCATTCCATCCGAACGCTCCTTTTTTTCCAGAGTCAAAACGGGATTGCTTCCATGAGTCACCTTCGGGTTTCTTCACCGGCTCCACGCCATAGTCGGTATAAAGGTCAATGAACGATGGATATACGTGCAGCCCTTTCAGATCAATGATGACAGCATCTTTTGGAACAGCAACCTGTGTTCCGGCACCAACGACCTTGCCTTTTTGAATCAGCAGCGTTCCGTTTTCGATAATCGTTTTATAATCCTGATGAATCACCGCGTTGGTGAATGCGAAACTTTCCGGGCGTTCATCCGCAATGCCGTTTACGGGAAATGTTTCCTGCGCAAAGCCAACGCAGCCTGCAAACAGAAGAGATATGACGGAAATAGCTTTCAGACCGGGCGAATTTATTCCGAAAGTTTGAAAAAAAGAGATTTTGCCGAAATATCTTAGCAACACTTTCAAAATAACTTCCGCAAAACAGGCAGTTGTTCTAAGAA
>CAZCXH010000004.1:0-73166 GCA_964502525.1 uncultured Chitinophagaceae bacterium | reverse complement strand
CTCAATTATAGGATTTATCCGTAAATTGTTGAAGTTATTTTGGAAGCGTTACTTAATTCCGGTGCTGATGTTGTTATGTCTGGAGGTTAGCGCTGACACAACCCCAAACAGGCGCTTCTATCTTGATTCTGCAAGCCGCTCCATTAAGCGAAAAATGGAGCACCTCGACTCAGCGGTATCCAGGCTTGATCACCTGATGGACTCTGTTTCCGGAAAGCAAACTCCGGAAATTGACACGGTTGCCCTTTTCAGGTATTTGATAGAACAGAAGGAACGTGAACAGAAGGAAAAGGAAAAATTGTATGTCCAGATTGGTGGCTTGCTTATATTGACCGTGCTGATTGCAGCAGGGTGGGGCAAATGGAGAAAAAGGAATGAAGGAAGAAAATAATATATTATCAAATAATATAAAACAATCAGAACTGGTCAAGCACGCGCCTGTTGAGAAAGCGAAAGGAAAGAATGGTTATCTTCACAGCCGCAAAAAGCAGAAAGACGGCTATTCCGGCAGTTATCATTATTGCTACACCGATGATGCCTTTGAGTGCCGTCATTCTTTCTTTTTATGGCAGTTCTAAAAATTGCTCTTTTTATCGCCTCACCCCAGCCCTCTCCATTTGGAGAGGGAGTAAGTTGTTGAATTTTTAGAACTGCCCTTTACATAGATTATCGAATTGAGGCAGAAATGATAAAAAGAAAGACCATTATGCTGATTAAATTTTTATTCACAACCTGTTTATAAACATCGGGGGTGAATTGCATGGGGTTAATGTTCCCGCAATAAGACAATAAGGCGGTTCTAAAATTCTACTTGCTTCCTATCCTACTGGATAGGGAAGGGGTGAGGCGACAAAAAGTGCAATTTTTAGAACTACTCAATATTCAGACAATAACCCCTGCAACCTTTTTAAGGTGCTGATTCGTCTATTTCAAGATTTTTCTGTATGTTCGCCCTTCTGTTTCAAAGCGAAATAGCTTCATGAAGCTCAAACAACCTCTAACCCTGGGTGAGGCGGCAGATTTTCTGGAGGCAAAGCTCGTTGGAAATCCCGATTTAAAAATCACCGGCATCAATGAGATTCACAAGGTGCAGCCGGGTGACATCACCTTTGTTGACAAGGAAAAGTATTTCGGGGTTGCCCTGAAATCAAAGGCATCCTACGTCATCCTTAATAAGGAGATGACCTCGCCCAACGGCAAGGCTTTCCTCATTTCCAAAGATCCGTTCCGCGATTTCAATAAACTCACGCTGCACTTCATGCCTTTTGAGCCATGCCGGGAGCGTATCAGCCCTTCAGCCCAGATAGGGGATGACACCATCCTTCAGCCCGGTGTGTTTGTGGGCAATCATGTGAAGATTGGCAAAAACTGCATTATCCACGCTAACGTAAGCATCTGCGACTACAGCATCATCGGAGATAACGTCATCATCCAGCCCAATGCGGTGATCGGGGGTGATGCTTACTACTTCAAGTTCAGAAATGGCGCGGAAAACTTCTATGATAAGCTGCTCAGCAGCGGCAGGGTTGTAATCGAAGATAACGTGGAAATTGGCGCGGGCTGCACGATTGACCGGGGGGTTTCAGGCGACACCATCATTGGCAAAGGAACAAAATTGGATAACCTCGTTATGGTGGGGCATGGCGTTGTCATTGGAAAAAACTGCCTTATATCGGCACAGGTTGGAATAGCCGGGAAAACCATCATCGAAGACGAGGTGATTATCTGGGGACAGACGGGCATCTCAAAAGATCTCAGGATAGGGAAGGGGGCGATTATTTCTGCAAAATCAGGCGTATCGAAATCATTGGAAGGCGGGAAGACCTACTTCGGAATACCTGCGGAAGAAGCCCGCCTCAAATGGCGGGAGATGAGCATCCTGCGGCAGTTGCCGGAGATATGGGAGAAGATGAAGGGGATGTAGGGATTTACGATTTCAGATTGACGATTTATACCAAGAGTAGTCGAATTTCCGAAGGAAAGAGACGTACTCTTGGTTAATACCGAACATTTCTCAGTTCAATTATTCGAAAACCTGAGTTGTTTCGGTATACGATTAGCTGACGTTATTGTTCCTGGCTGTTAATGTCAACATCTATCGCCCACGCCATTTCCCTGCAATGCCGCTCGCATTGTGCTGCGGCATCATGCGCCCTTTTGCGCGGGCGATAGCCGAATGAACTGCTGTGGAATTTGTATCCACGCCCGGCTCTAACCGCTCTTTTACCACTGTCTGCGAAATGCGGTCGCCTGCCGCAGGTATGCCGAAACAAGTCAGGTTTTCGAAAATTGAACCGTAGAATATTCGGTATATCCACAACAGGCGCTTCCCGCCTTGCTTCTTAGAGACTGTTTAAAATTAGGAATAGAACGCAGATGACGCTGATAAATATGATTTACCCGGACGAAAATCTGTGATTATCAACTGAGTTCGGGATAAGCAAATTGACAAAAAAGATCGCCCCGCTGGGGCTTGAATATTTTGACGAACATATTTTCTACCAAAAGGTCGCCCTTGCAGGGCTTCCATACTTCACCTCTCAGTTGGCTTGGAATGCTGCTATAACAAGCTATCATCTCCCGAAGCCTATCGCACAAGCTTGCTCCATTGAAAGACTCTTCCATGAGCCAGGGCAATCGCATCAAAAATAGGACAAGGGCAAAGGAGCTACTTGAAAAGTAACATAGAGCAACAGGAAGGGACAGAAGAATTTCGGGTTAAAACCATGAAAAAAACGAAGCTTCGTTGCACTCAGACAGGCATTCCTCAACAGGAGAACAAATCCTTTATGGAATAATACCGGTAATTCAGCAAACCTATGTGTTGCTCTAGGGGCACAATATCAGTTTCTAAAAGATTACCACCCGCATTTTTATTCTGGTAGTTTGTTTGATCCTAAAACTTTAGAATACATTGGTCACAGGAAGTGCCATTTTATAACCTTGAATCCAAAATTTGGACCACACGTACCGGGAGAAACCCAGTTACGTTCCGCTCACAATTTTACGGATGACATACTATTTCAGAACACCGTATTTCAGCGTGGTGCGGACTTCAAAATGTTCAGAAACTGTGACCGGCTTTTAAATTTGATTAGAAATATCAATGTGCCATATCCTACTGCACTTGATTCGCACGGAGTTGTAATTGATTGGGTGCCGCTATACAGCTCAAATTTCAAGCTCAATGGAGCAAATCCAACTCTGCTAAATTTTTTGGAGGCTATTATGAATCCATTGAGCAATGAAGACTGCTGTGTTATAGCAGGCTCACCGATTTTTAGAAAGATTTTTGTGGGAAATGCAGCGCGCTTTGGAATGGTTGATATAACAAACCAAATTCTTGTGCAGTATCCTGGCGCAATACACATACGCAACCTCAGCGTTTACCATAAACAATGTGGGAACTGTAAAGTATTTCTTTTTCCAGGTTTGACGGGATATCCTGCTACGATTGAAATTCAGGAACTATCTGCGATAATCAGCGCAGAATGCAACTGTGATAGGTGATAGCTTATTGTCCCCCTACAATATAATCTTCCCTTTCCCTATACTTTCCCGCTTAGAATCCCCGTGCTGCGCTTCACGAATTCGGTAAGCTTGCTGCCCTTCAGCATGTTTCTCCAAGATAAAATGACTGTTCATTTCACGGAAAGTACCGGTATATTTCCTTACGGTGCAGGAACCGGATAAACTTGATATCCGCGCCAATAATAGTGATGCCTGCCCTGTATTCACCCATCCGAATCCGGTAATGAAAAGGAAGCCTTTCATCTTTTTAAGATTCCTTATTGCTGCGGGTGATTGCGCTGTTTTCGCTTCTTTGATACATTTTGCGACACGAAGCAGCAGCTTTCTGTTGTTAATCTTATCGGTATCCTTCTCGAAAGTCTTGTCAACCGAAACGTTCACTTTCCCTTTAATTTTTTCAGGTACTGATCAACGTCAATGTTCTTGCCCGCGCTTTGCTTCATTGCGTTATAAAGCCCGATGTCTTCAGCTTCCTCAATGGACAACATTTTGAATTTTACGCCCATTTTTCTTGCAACCGCAGCCAGTAGCCTCATATCGTTTTCCGAAGTTGATTTCAGGATGGCTGTTTTCATAAAAAGTATTTTCTCTAAAGTTATTAAAACGTGTGGAATTGTATTCACCCGCAACTCACTCAGTGTTCCAAAATAATCTTCCCTTTCCCCGTACCCTCCCCGCTCAGGATTCCAGTGCTGCGTTTCACAAATTCGGTGAGTTTGCTGCCTTTCAGCATGTTTTGCGAAAGCAGCGCGAGGTCGTAAAGCTGGTTCACGAGGTCTTCCTTTTTCTGCTTTGATTCTTCATTGACGAGGGCGCTGATAAGCTTGTGGTTGGCGTTCAGCACCAGGTTGTATTCTTCCGGCATGAAGCCCATGCCGCCATAACCGCCACTTGCCGCCATGTCGCGCATGCGCCTCGTGAATTCGGGACGCGTGATGGTGACGGGCTGGTCATCGGGGGAAAGGGCTTTTACAACGACAGAAATTTTCGGATCGTTGATCTGCTCCTGGAACAGCTTCACCAATTTTTCTTCCTCGCGTTTTGATAAAACGGATTCTTTCTTTTCTTCTTTTTCAATCAAATGTTCCACCGTGTCGGCATCCACGCGCTTGAAAGCAACTTTTTCCAGCTTTGCTTCGAGGTGGCTGAAAAAATGGTTGTCAATGATGGAGTCCATCAAGAGCACATCATATCCCCGGTCCTTTGCAGGCTGGACGAAATGATGCTGCGTTTCCGCGTTGGCCGCATAGAGGAACACCGTATTCTCATGCTTGTCGGTTTGAAGCGATTTGATTTTTTCTTTATACTCATCAATCGTGAAGTATTGCTTGTCAGTGTTTTGCAGCAGGCAGAAGTCTTTCGCCTTCTCGTAAAACTTCTCATCGCTCAGCATCCCGTATTTCACGAACACGCTGATGTGTTCCCATTTTTCTTCAAACTCCCTCCGGTTTTCCTTGAATAATTCTGAAAGTTTCTCCGCAACTTTTTTCGTGATGTAAGATGAAATCTTCTTCACGTTCGGATCGCTCTGCAGGTAACTGCGCGACACGTTGAGCGGAATATCGGGCGAATCAATCACGCCATGCAGGTGCATGAGAAATTCGGGAACGATGCCTTCCACCGAATCCGTCACGAACACCTGACGGCTGTACAACTGTATTTTATTTTTCTGAAACTCGTAGCCGCCCTTCAGTTTCGGGAAATACAAAATACCGGTGAGATTGAAGGGATAGTCAACATTCAGGTGAATCCAAAACAGCGGAGCTTCGGAAAACAGGTACAATTCTTTATAGAAATCCTGATAGTTCTGAGGAGTTAATTCGGACGGCTTTTTCACCCAGGCTGGATTCGGGTTGTTGACCACCTTGCCGTCAAACTTGATTTCAACGGGCAGGAACTTGCAGTATTTTTCGAGAAGCGTTTGAATCCGTGCCTTCTCTAAAAATTCTTTCGACTCTTCATTGATGTGGAGAACCACGTCTGTCCCGCGTTCTTTCTTCTTGGTTTCATCCAATGAATATTCCGGGCTTCCATCGCACGACCACTTCACCGCTTTTGCTCCGGTTTTGTATGATTTCGTAATGACATCCACTTTGTCCGAAACCATGAATGCAGAGTAAAAACCCAGTCCGAATTTCCCGATGATGTTCGCCTTTTCATCCTTGAATTTCTCCACAAATTCCTGCGCGCTGGAAAAAGCGATCTGGTTGATGTATTTCTTCACTTCTTCATCGGCCATCCCCAAGCCGCGGTCGCTGATGGTAAGCGTTTTTGCTTTTTCGTCAATGGAGATTTCGATGGTGGTGTCGCCCAATTCATCCTTCATCTCGCCAATCGAAACCAAGCCCTTCAGCTTTTGAGTAGCGTCAACAGCATTGGCGACCAATTCCCTGAGGAAAATCTCATGGTCAGAGTAGAGGAACTTCTTGATGATCGGGAAAATATTCTCGGTCTTGACGTTGATTTGTCCGGTTTCCATGTGGGTTAAAAAATTTAAGGATACAAAATTACGGAAGGAGGTCTTTCAAAGCTAATGCCAGCGGGCATGCGCTGTCAAATTGGCAAGCATCTCATTTTGACCCGTCATTCTGAGTCTACTATTCCTTTCAGGCATTCCTGCTTGCAAAATGACAAAAATCTTATCACCCACCAAACCTCCCTCCAGGGAGGCTTGCCTGCGCGCGTTTGCCTCCCCATTGAGGGGGACACAGGGGGTGAAAATCCTGCACGTCATTCTGAGCGGAGGCTTTGCGTAGCGAAGAATCTCCTTCTCGAAATCGTGGAGATGTTTTCCGCACAAAGTGACGGAATCCGTCATTCTGCGGATCGCTTCGCTCAACATGACGAATCTGAGACGCTACCCAGATTGGCAAGGGGGGCTAATTTGCATAGTATTTGAGCTAAAGCGCCTCGCTGAACTTATAGCACATGGATTTCCTGCTCAACGAGAACCTGCCCGTCATCAAAAAAGGCTGGAAGGGTAATCCGGTGAAATATGGACGATTTCAGAACCTCGGCAAGCCAATTGACACCCGCTTCTCCAAAGTGCTGCGCTGGGCTGTAACGCCCAACCCGCAACGTGAATTAAAGAAAATTGATACATGGCAGTTGCCCGTTACCAAACATTTAACAAACCACGATGGCGATTACATCTCGTGGCTTGGTCACGCCACTTTTTTGATGAAGCTGGGCAACACGGTTTTCATCACCGACCCGATGATGGGAAACCTGCCGGTGATGAAGCGTAAAGTTCCGGTGCCTTATGGTTTTGATGAGCTTCCGAAGATTGACTATATCCTGCTTTCACACGATCATTACGATCATTGTGATAAGAATAGCCTTAAGCAAATTTCCGCACGGTCAAACCTTGAAATTCTGACAACATTAAACATGGACGGGCTGCTCAGGAACTGGTTGCCTCAAGCGGTCATTCAAACAGCCGGCTGGTTTCAGCAGTACCATTTGAATGAAAGCGGTTTGGAAATTTTTCAGCTTCCTGCGCGCCATTGGAGCAAACGCGGATTGTGGGACGATCATCAAAGATTGTGGGGAAGTTTTTTGATCCGATATAAGGAGCTGACGATTTACTTTTCCGGTGACAGCGGTTATGACGCGCATTTCGGAGAGATCAAAACGCTGTTTCCGAAAATTGATATTGCGCTGATGCCCATTGGCGCTTACAAGCCGACATGGATAATGAAAGAAGTGCACATGAACCCAAAGGAATCTCATTTGGCTTTTAAGGATTTAGGGGCGAAATTTTTTGTGCCGATGCATTATGGCGTATTTGATTTGGCGGATGAACCCATGAGCGAGCCCATCATGTGGCTCGAAGAAATCGCAGTCTGTAGTGGATTTGACGGACGACTGAAAGATCTGGCGGTTGGGGAGATCTGGAAATTGTGACGGGAGAATTAATTTCACTCTTATAATTCAAATGAAGATGAACAGCATTGTTCGCATTTGCGGATTATTACTCCTTCTGTTTGCCTAAACCGCTTTCTCACAGCAGAAAACCGATGCCATTCTTGGTATTTGGGAAACACCCGGTGACGACAACGGTCGAGTTGAAATATTCAAAACAGGAAACACTTATCAGGGCAAGATTGTTTGGCTTCAAAAACCTGCCGAGAACGGGAAACCGAGAGTGGATGAAAACAACCCGGATGCGAATCTCAAAAACCAGCCAGTAATCGGGTTGCATATTTTGAAGGATTTTGTTTTTGACGGGGAAGATGAATGGAACAGCGGCACTGTGTATGATCCTGACAATGGCAAAACCTACAAGTGCTATATGCAATTGGAGACCCCGGATAAGTTGAAGGTGAGAGGATACATTGGGTTTTCCCTGCTGGGCAGAACAGAATATTGGAAGCGGTTGAATTAATTATCATAATTCCAAGCCTGCCCTACCGCAGGACGCATGTGTCATAATTGGTCGGCTGATGATTGTCGTTGGCGGTGTCAAGAGGTTTTTATCGGGCGGAGTTTCACCTCAGCAATCCTTCCACAGAAATATCCTCGTCTATTTCCTCCCAATGAATACCTTCGCCCTTGCCAATGAACCTCCATTTGATTCTTTGCTTTTTTGTGGCATCGCGCAATCTTGGGAACCAATCAACAGGCACGGCTATTTCCCGCCCATCATCCAGCAAGACGTGCAACTTGTGCTCTGAAAACCAAACGTCCCTTGCTTTGTTTGATTTAGTTACGGTTAAAGTACTCATTCCATTTATGCAGTAAAAGTTCCTGATTTTTTATTATGAGTTTTCGGATCCGGCTTATTTCGCTTGCTTTGAAGCCGCTTGATTTAACAAGCTCAACCGGATCCAGGTAGATGCTCATTGCCGTAGAAGAAAAAACGGAACCCGGCCTTTCGCATTATTGCCGGCATCAATGCCAAATTTAATCATTCTACAATCTATTTAATGGCTAAACAAATCGGCACGGCATCAAAATTTGGTTCATCGCAAAAATCCGTACCTAATTTTTATTTTGCTGTTCAGGAAATTGATATGCCACTCCTTCGGAGTTAAAAAAGGATTTACGAAGATGTTTTCTATAATCTATAATCATTTCATCCCTTCGGGATTTTAACCCTGAAAGGGTGACATTATTATAGAAGGGAGAATCTGAATAGCCAATTGAACCCCGCAGGGTGTCATTGAATAGCGCATCATTTAATGTATAGGCAGGCATTTTTGCGATGAACCCAAATTTTAAACCGCTTCATTTTCTTCCGTCCCGGAAGCTTCCGATTTCAAATCTTTTAGTACCTCATTCACCTCTGTTTCTGTCTTGGTGAGTTTGTCCTTGCATATCTTGATCAGAAAAGAGGCGCGTTTAACTTTTTCCGCCAGGTCGTCAACGGAAATATCTTCGTTCTCGATCTCTGAAACTATAGCCTCCAGCTCGCTGATAGCCTCGGTATATTTTATGTTTTCATCCATCTCATTTTCCGGTTGACTCGATTTTGCTTTCGATTTTGCCATTGTAAAATTCCGTTTGAATGATTTCTCCGGCTTTCAACGCGCCTGCGTCTTTCACCACTTTGCCATTATGTGAAGTGATGCTGTAGCCTCTTTTCAGCACGTTGCGCGGTTCCAGCAATTTCACCTTGGTTTCAAAGGTCGCTAATCTTGATGATTCATTTTTCATCGTCTGCCTGCCGTGCAGCGCCAGCAGTTTTGCCCAACCGTTCAAGGCAATGCGTTCATCGCTTACCTTTTGAACCGGCTTGTATTTCAGCTTGTAAGCGGATTCCCGCAGGTCTCTTCTTTGGTTGTTAAGGAACGAGCGGGAGATCCTTTCAATATTTTGCGCTGAAGATTGAAGGGAGAATTTATTCCTGTCAATCAGTCGCTGCGTGTTGGATTTGAAATGGCGGATTTGCCCGTCCAATCTTTGCTGTTCGTCAGACAATAAATTTTCTGCATATCCTGCAACGGTGTCCATTGCCGTCTGAACTCTCGCTGCGAAATTATGGAACTGCTGAATGAGAAAATACGCCACGTCAGTCGGAGTGATCTTGTTCTGATTGGCAATCATCTCCACCACAGTTTCATTCGTTGAATGACCTATCCCGGTGATCACCGGAATCGGCAGCAATGCAACATCTTTTGCCAGTTCATAATTGTCGTAGCAGCTCAACCCGATATCACCGCCCCCGCCCCGGATGATAAGCGCCACATCAAAATGTGCTGCATGCCGTTTTATATTCCAGAGCTGCCTGCGGATGGATTGGGCGGCATGGTCGCCCTGCAGCAATGCCGGAAAAAGCAAATGAGAGAATTTATAGCCCCAGTCGTTTTTTTCCAAAATGCTCATCAGGTCATGAAAGCCCTTGCTGGTCTGCACGGAGATGATCGCGATCCGTTTCGGCAATAGCGGAAATGCAATCTTCTTATTGCTGTCGAAAATTCCTTCCTTCTTCAGTCGCGCGATGGTTTCATTTTTCTCACGCGCCATCTGCCCGAGCGAATAGTCCGTGTCAATGTCGAGCACGTTCAACTGCATTCCGTGCGAAGGGTGAAACTCCACTTTCGCAAGAAGCATGACGGTCATTCCTTCCCGCAATTCTTCTTTCGTAGCTTGATTGAATTTCCGGGTGATGGCATTGAAATAGCTTGCCCAGATGGTGGAGCGCATTTGCGCCAGCACTTTTCCGTCCTTCTTTTCCACCAATTCAGGATAACAATGCCCGCTTTTGGGATAGTAGTTCAGTTTGGCGATTTCCGCCTTCACCCAGTAGCGCCCCGTAAATTTTTCGCGGATGGTTTTTTCAATGCTGCGCGCTACTTCGAGAAGGGTGAAGTGTTTCTTTGCGGGGGAAGATTCAGTTACGGGGATTTCCGGCATGGCATCATATCCAATCCATCATTTTCTCAACAGCCTTCCTGATTCCCGAATAGACTTGGGAGATGCTCGCCTCCATCATGTAGCAGGGCGAAGTGATGATTTTGTTTTTTTCGTCCACGACAATCTCTTCAACGCCCGCCATCTCCGCAACCGCCCCGGCTTTCTCCATGCCAGCGCTCACGGCTGCAATGTCATACGAAGATTTTTCTTTGGTAGTGCCGACCGTAAGTTTTGGCTTGATGCTCGTTCCGGCAAACGCTTTTGCAACCACAGCCGGGCTCATGCAAACTGCTACCACGGGTTTGTTCGCAATGACCATCTCATTGATGATGCGTTTTACCTCCGGATGAATCTCGCCATCGGGGCCGGAGAACGCCCAATTGGTAAGGTTCTTCGCAGCGCCAAATCCTCCGGGCATCACCAGTCCGTCAAAATCCTTTGCCGACACCTGTTTGACTGATTTGATATTGCCGCGGGCAATGCGCGCGGCTTCAATCAATACATTTCTTTTCTCATTCATCTCATCACCCGTGATGTGGTTGATGACGTGATGCTGGTTCATATCGGGCGCGATGCACTGATATGCGGCTCCTGCCTGATCGAGCGCCAGCAGCGTCAGAACCGATTCGTGAATTTCAGCTCCGTCATACACTCCGCAACCGGAGAGGAGCACAGCGATTTTAGGTTTGGGCATGTCATCTATTTTTTGGTTAAACAAATTTCAATTTCTCCGGGTCTTGCCGCGTATCAAACAACCGCAGTAATTCAACACGGTCTTCATTCACCCTGTAAAAAAGAGCATTATGTTTTGTGACCACGCATTTATGAACTCCATATTTCCGGTTGATACAAGGAAACATGAACGGGAATTGTGATAGCAGGCGAATGGAACTTTCCAGCTTATCAAGGAAACTGCCCACTGCTTTCTCATTCCAATTTTTTAAAAGGTAGCTTGTTGTCAACTCTAAATCTTTTTCTGCAGACGGTGATCAAATTATTTTCTTAGCCATTATACCTTTTGCGGTATTTCTTCATCACTTTTTTGTGAGGAATTCCTTTTCCCTCATCAAGTTGCTTCACCGCAAGCAGAATACCTCCCCTTTGTTTTTTGGAAAGATTGCTCCATTCGGAATAGTCGTTCCGGCTGTTAAAAAAATTAATCAATACCCCATAAGCTTCTTCCAATCCTTTTTTGTCCAGCGACTTAATCTCAGTTAGAACTTTATGCTTTAGTTCAGCGGCTTTCATCACAAATGTTTCAAATAAAGTTAGGGAAGAAATCAGGATTATTATAAAAAATCAGCATTGCGTTGCACTTCGAGCCGCATGGAATTCAACTCGAGTGCGCAGAGATTTCCAAGGCCTTCCGTGCCGGTGTAAACACAGCCGGCATCAAGGTCAATATCTTTTGAGTGAGTTTCTATTGCCTCTTTAATTTGCTCAACGGTCACGGGCGTGTGCCCATGGACTATTGTACGGTTGCTGATTTTTTCCGGCAGCACAAACGTGTTCCGGATCCACAACATGCCTTCGAGGTCGGCAAGCGGATCGGGAATGTCGAAATTCAAGCCGGCATGAACGATGAGAAAATCGTCCATCGCGTGGTAGTAGTCGAGCGCTTCGAGAAACTCGAGGAAATGATAGGGCACTTCCTTCGTCTCGCGCACGCCAAAGCTGCGCAGCGTAGGCATGCCACCGTTGTAAAACCAATCCTTGCGCAACTTAGTGTCGTTAATCGAGCGCAGCATCATGTCTTCGTGGTTGCCTTTCAGCATCACGAGGTTGTAACCCATCAGCCGCAGTTCCATGAGGTAAGAAACCACTCCCTTGCTGTCAGGACCGCGGTCAACATAATCACCGACAAAAATCAGCTTGTCATTCCTTCCGGGTTGAATCTTGTTTTCAATCAGCGAGCGAAGCGTAATAGAACATCCATGCACATCGCCAATCACCCACCTGCGCGTATCACTCATTTTGCAGCGGCTTTTCCCTGTTTGGCAACACCCTCGATGGCTCTTTTGATTTCTTCGGGATCGCCCAAATAATAATTTTTGATTGGCTTGATGTTGTCGTCCAACTCATATACGAGCGGGATGCCGGTTGGAATATTCATGCCGACAATCTTGTCGTCAGGGATGTTGTCGAGGTGTTTCACCAATGCGCGTAAGGAATTACCATGCGCTGTAATTAAAACGCTCTTTCCTTTTTGCACGTCAGGGAGAATCGTGCTTTGCCAGTAAGGAACGAAGCGCCCAACGGTGTCTTTCAAACATTCGGTCAGCGGAATTTCACTCGTGGCAAGGTCTCTGTAACGTTTGTCATTTCCGGGGTAGCGCTCATCGTTTTTGTCAAGTGGCGGTGGCGGTATGTCATAGCTTCTGCGCCAAATCAGCACTTGTTCGTCTCCATATTTTGCCGCTGTCTCCGCTTTGTTTAATCCTTGTAGCGCACCGTAATGTCTTTCATTTAACCTCCAACTACGGTAAACCGGAATCCACATTAAGTCCATTTCTTCCAGTGCAATCCAAAGCGTTTTAATGGCGCGTTTCAAAACGGAAGTGTATGCAACATCAAACTGAAATCCTTCTTTCTTCAAAAGCTGCCCGGCTTTTTTCGCTTCTTCCATCCCTTTTTCGGAAAGCCCAACGTCCTTCCAGCCGGTGAAGCGGTTCTCCTTGTTCCAGATGCTTTCTCCGTGACGGAGAAGGACGAGTTTTTTCATAGCGGTGTCAAATTATAATATCATTTTCATCACTCAGGAACAGAAACTTGCAGGTTCAACTCTACTTTAAGTTCATGCTTATGCCATGCGTGAATCGAATCATCATAAACCCAACCGCTGTTTTCAAGCAAGCCGGTTAAATCATCTTTCGTGATGTTCAAATCGTCAATAACTCCATGCTTCCACGATTTGATTACGAGATGATTAAACAAAACCTCTCCGTATAAAACCGGTGATGTGTATGACGAAAGGAAGTTGTTAATAATGGAGGTCAGATCAATCCCATCGTCAGGATTCCTCCGTTTGGCAGCTTTGCCTGAGCCTTTGTAAAATGTCAGAATCGCCTCCCCCGCCAGCACAGATTCTTTTCCCTTCTTCTTGTGCATTGACCAAATCGGGTCGCCAATCTGTGATACAACCGCCTTCAGTTCCGCCCCTGAGTCTTCAGCAGCCTGAAGAATGGATTTGAAGTACTGAATATTCCAATGCTGAAACACTACCGAAAGCCATCGGTCTTTTTTCAGCATGTTGAAGCAAGTCCGAATCGAGTCATACAATTTTCTGACGTAGTAATCTTCCGGAAATCCCAACTCCCCTCCCACAATCAACTCTTTTCCCTTCACTTCATCAGCAGGTGAAATTCCCAGCCACACATTCCAGAGTGTTGAAAGGTCGAGGTAAGAGATGTGTCCGCCATAGGGTGGGTCGGTGAAAATGTAGTCAACACTTTCTTGCAACTCCTTTTCCAGGTCTAAAACGTCCAGGTCGAAGCATTGGAATTTTCCAAACCATCCGATAGTCTTCTTTTTTAATTCAATGGCTTTGAGGATTTCTTTCCGCGCATCAAGAATGCTTTCGAGCCGCTGCTGAAAGACTGTCCACGGGTCGAGATGAACTTCGTCCTTTGCAACCTTGTAACGGTAAATACTGAAGATACTGGAACCGCCCCTTGATTCAGCGCGTCCTTTTGTGGAGATAAAAGTTTTGTTCAGGCGGGCAAGCGCTCCTGACCATGCGAGCAGAAAAAGATTTCTGATAGCTTCTTTTTTAATCGCGTCAATTTCGTTTTTCAGTATTGCTAAAGAAACCAGTTGTTCTTCGCTGAACAGCTCGTGGTAATATTCAACGTCAGCATTCTTGGGCAGTTTTACATTGGGCGGTAAAATCTTTTTGTAATCATTCAGATTAATTTGCGCTGATGCGACTTGCTCTAACTTCTCTTTGCAAACAGTATTGAAATAATGCAGCGTTTCGGAAATCTCCCTTTCTTCCGCTTCGGGAAGCAATACGATTCCTTTCGTGATAAAATTCGCAAGCGGATTAATGTCTGACTGAATTCCTGTTCTGTTTTCCAAAAAAGCTTCTATGGCGGTAACGCCTGAACCACCGAACGGGTCTAAAACCACGTCACCGGGAGCAGTGTATTGGAGGATGTATTCACTGACAACATTGTAAGGTCTTCTTGTAAAATAAGGATGCACTCCATAATGCCGCTTTGCCGCCTGCCTGAGCGCGGGAATTCGTTTTTCTATTGGTTTAATGTCAGCGTAGTTCATAAACTCTTTCCGAATTGGGCGAATGCCGCCAGTTCAATGACGTCAATATTTTTAGGAACGTGGTCTAAATCATGCTTCGCGCACAAAATTACCGCGCGTGATAATTCCTCTTTCCCGTATTTCTTAATCTGGTAATGAAAACCTTTGCTCTGCCGCTTGATTTCTACAGGCACGGTATAATGAGGCAGCGAATCAAATTGAAAGATGCTTTTGCAATCGTAACCTTTCCCGACATAAGCTCCCAGCGTAATTCCCAGGTGCTTCAGCGGTCCTGATGCTCTTAATAAGTCCGGCTCTTGAATATGGGGTACCTTTTTGGTGTGGTCTTCAGCGATTCTCGAAATTTCTTCGAATGACCATTCAACTAATTCTTTCTTTTTAAGAGAAGTCAAATAACTGATTTGGTCTTTCCAGAACTTGCTGATGTATTGAGAAGTGAAAGTCAATGGTCTTTCGAACGTTGGAATCGAAATGCTCCTTTTTGACTTTGGTTGTTTATACCGTATTGGAGTCAGGTAAAATGAATCGTCAATAATGTCTAATTCTAAATCAATCTTTTCAAAATCTCCCTTTGGCAGGTTGTACCAAAGCCGAATCGCCTCGCCAATACTTTCAGATGAATCGCCTTGTTGGATTCTGTCGTGCCCCACATTTCCCGCAACTACTTTTCCTTTTGAAAATTTGAAATCCTTGCTCACAGCGAAAAAAGTGGTTTTGGTTGCACCATAAGGAGTGACTAACGCAACCGGAACGGCTCTTTTCTGACGCAAATAAGTTTTAACAACGTCACTCAGGTTATGAAAGTAATATTGGGGACCTCCCGATTTGAGGCTGCCGCGTTTTGTTTGCTGAAGATGCATTGCTCCAAAAATAAATGATTACAGAGCATTCGTTTCAAACCTCCAGCACCAATCCAATCGGACAATGATCTGATCCCTGCACATCAGCCTGAATAAAAGCGTCTTTCACATTTGCTTTCAAATCTTCACTCACGAAAAAATAATCAATCCTCCAGCCGACATTGCGCGAGCGGGCGTTGAAGCGCTGGTCCCAGTAAGTGTACTGACCTTCGCTTTGATTGAATAAGCGGAAGGTGTCAATGTATCCGTGAGCCATGAGTTTGTCTAACCACGCTCTTTCAACGGGCAAAAATCCTGAAGTCGCCTCATTAGCCTTCGGTCGCGCCAAATCAATTTCTTTATGCGCGGTGTTGACGTCACCGGTGATGATGATCTTCTTTCCCTGCCTGCGCTGGTTTTCGCAATGTTCCAGGAAGGCTTCATAAAAATTCAGCTTGTATTGCAGCCGTTCATCCGACATCTGCCCGTTGGGAAAATAAATCCCATAAAGCGTGAACTCAGGGTATTCCGCAATCAGGATCCTGCCCTCGCGTTCAAACTTCTCACCGATAGTTTTTAAAACGATGATGGGCTCGCGCTTTGAAAACAGCGCCACTCCGCTGTATCCTTTCTTCTCCGCAAAATCAAAGTAAGCGTGATAACCATCGGGCTTCACCAATTCAGCAGGAATTTGTTCCTGCTGCAACTTGGTTTCCTGCAGGCAAACAATGTCTGCATCCTGCGATTGAAACCATTCCATAAAGTTTTTTTTCATCACGGCTCGCAAGCCGTTCACGTTCCATGAGAGAAATTTGTACGATGGCATTAACTTTATATTTTGAAGCCGAATATCGAAAATCTGACGGGAATGTGTTTATTTAATTTTTGGGATCTCGATCGGTGTCAGGCTTCGTGATTATTTTGAAAATTGATAACACAATGAAAAAAATTACCGCTGCTGCATGGATATTGATGTCCCTGTATTTTTTCTCCGATGCGCAGGATGTAACCTTTTCAGGGTCCTCATGTGGCGGTTCCGCTTCCGGAACGTGGACGGTTCCGTGTAATGTTAGCGCTATCACCATTGATGTCTATGGTGGGGGCGGTGGTGCTGGCGGAGGCGGTGGCGGCAGTAATGGAGGTTTTTTTAACACTCGTGGCGGAGGCGGTGGTGGTGGAGGCGGCTACACCACAATCACTATTAATGTGACGCCCGGCTCATCGTTTTCCTATACCGCAGGCGCGGGCGGCTGTGGCGGAGATGGCAACGATGACGGACAGGATGGTGATAACGGCAATGGCGGAGGAAGCAGCGCCTTTACAGGAACAGATGCCGGTGGTACGCCAGTAAGCCTTACGGCAAATGGAGGAACAAGAGGTACGGGAGGAGATGGTACGGAAGGTAGTGCGGGATCAGGAGGCGCAGGTGGCACTGCCAGCGGGGGCTCGACAAATACTCCGGGAGGAAATGGTAATAACGGTAGTGGCGGGAATGGAGGTGCTGGCGGAGCGGGCGCAGGACCTTCCGGTGGAACCGGTGGACCTCCGGATAACGGAAACGGCAGCGCCTATGGCGGAGGAGGTGGCGGAGGTGAGGATTCAGATGGCGGAAATGGCGCAGGCGGGGGCATTCTTATTACCTACACCGTGACAACTCCTCCACCCACTGCCTCTATCACCGGCTCATTAAGTTATTGTACAGGCGGCAATACCACGCTCACCGCAAGCCCAGGAACAAGCTATGCCTGGACTGATGCTGGCGGAAACAACATCGGCAATACCGCAAGCGTCACCGTTACTCAAGGCACCTACACCGTAGTGGTAACTGATGCCGGTGGGTGTACGGCTTCCGCTTCCGCTACGGTGACGGAAATATCAACTTTACCCGTAAATATTACAGGAATTTTGAATTATTGCCAGGGATCAAACACCACGCTGACAGCAACCGGGGGAACAACTTATATCTGGGACGACACATCCAACAGCACCACCGCAAGCATTACAGTAACGGCAGGCACCTATTCCGTAACCGCTACCGATGCAAACGGATGTACCGGAACAGCCAGCGCCACGGTCACTGAATCTCCTCTGCCAGCAATCAGCATCAGCGGTACATTGAGCTACTGCGCTGGCGCAAACACAACGCTTACGGCAAGCGGAGGCACAACCTATTTATGGGATGATCCATCCAACAGCACCACCGCAAGCATTACCGTAACTCAGGGAACCCACACAGTTACCGGAACTGATGCAAACGGTTGTTCGGCAACAGCAAATGCCACCGTTACCGAGAATCCATCACCCACCGTAAATATCACAGGAACATTGTCCTATTGCACAGGCGGCAGCACCGATTTAACAGCAACTGGCGGTGCAGCATATTCATGGACTACCGGAGAGACAACGGCTACCATTACCGTCACGCAAGGAACATACACCGTTACAGCAACCGATGCAAATGGCTGCACCGGAACTTTTTCCGCCATAGTAACAGAATTATCGAGCTTATCCGTAAGTATTACCGGAACTTTAACTTATTGTCAGGGCGCCAACACGACTCTGACCGCAACCGGAGGCGCAACCTACCTCTGGGATGATCCGGCAGGCAGCACCACCGCAAGCATTACCGTCACCGGAGGCACCTATTCCGTAACCGGTTACGATGCCAACGGCTGCTCTGGAACAGCTTCCGAAACAGTCACTGAATTTTCTTCGCCCGCAATAGCCATCACCGGAACATTAAGCTACTGTGCAGGTGGAAACACAACGCTGACCGCAACGGGAGGGGCAACCTATCTCTGGAATGATGCCGCCAACAGCACCACGCCAAGTATTACTGTCACGCAGGGAAACTACACAGTAACGGGCACTGATGGAAACGGCTGCTCCGCAACAGCCAGCGCCAGCGTGACCGAAAATGCCTTGCCGGTTGTGGTTATCAACGGGCCATTGACTTATTGCACGGGAGGGAACACAACTTTGACAGCAAGCGCTGGAGCAAGCTATGCGTGGGCGGATGCCGGAGGAAACAGCATCGGCAGCAGTGCAAGCGTGACTGTTACAGAGGGAACTTACTTTGTGACAGTGACCGATAACAACGGTTGTGCAAATACGGATGATGCCACCGTCACCGAATTATCCAAGCCGGTTGCTGATTTTTCGGTGAACCCTGATTGTGCCGGACAACCTATTGTTTTTACCAATAATTCCACTCCTGCGGGTTTGAATTATGCCTGGGATTTCGGGAACGGAAATACTTCAACCGATGCCAACCCCAGTGAAACCTTCTCGCAAGGCGGCAGCTACACCATCACGCTTGTTGCAATGGATGGCGGTTGTGCCGATACAACCGCGCAAACGCTTCAGGTATCTGATAAGCCGGTTGCGGGCTTCAACGCAGCGCCTTTGCTGGTAACGAAGAATGAAGCCGTAGCGTTTACCAATACCAGCACGGGGGCCGCTGCATATTTGTGGGATTTTGGAGATGATGCAACAGCTAATGATCAGAACCCCTCGCACATTTATGCCGATACCGGAAGATATGCAGTTACGCTCGTTGCGACAAACGCAACCGGGTGCACCGATACGATTGTGAATTATGTTGATGTGATAGGCGAGGTCGCGGTGTTTGTTCCTAACGCATTCTCTCCGAACGATGACGCGATTAACGATGTGCTGCATGTTTTTGGAAAAGAGGTCAGCGCTATCTTGTTCAAAGTTTATAACCGTTGGGGAGAAGTAGTTTTCGAGTCAAAAAATTTAAACGATGGCTGGGACGGAACATATCATGGAAAGCTGCTGGCGCCTGATGTTTATGTTTATTGGCTTGAAGTAGGATTTAACGACAACACCAGCAAGCGGCTCAAGGGAAGCGTGACGCTTTTAAGGTAAATGACCAATAGCGGCAGAAAGCAAATCGCCCTCTGGCTTTTTTGCGGAGTGGTGATGATTTATTTCCAGATTATTTTAGGCGGCATTACGCGATTAACGGGTTCCGGTCTGTCCATCACCAAATGGGAGATCATCACCGGCACTATTCCTCCTCTCAATTCCAATGATTGGAATGCTGAATTTGATAAATACAAAGCCACACCGCAATATCATAAACTCAATCACGGCATGACGTTGAGCGAGTTTAAATTCATATACTTCTGGGAGTACCTTCACCGTCTGTGGGCGCGCGCAATGGGCTTTGTGTTTGCGATTCCATTCGCCATTTTTCTTTATCGAAAAAATTTTTCTGCGTCATTAATTAAGAAGCTCATTGTTCTTGTCTTGCTTGCGGCTTTGGTTGCCGCATTCGGATGGATCATGGTGAAAAGCGGACTGGTAAACCGTCCGTGGGTGGATGCCTACAAGCTGACGCTGCATCTGTCGCTGGCGCTGATCACTTATGGCTATTGCTGGTGGCTATGCTTGTCGGTCTTTTACAGCCTCACCCCCGCCCCCTCTCCAATAGAGAGGGGAGTCCAAAGCAACTTGCATTTTATTGCCAATACATCATTAAGAAAATTTTCAATTGTACTGATGATTGTTCTTTCATTTCAGCTTGTTCTTGGCGGGCTGATGTCGGGAATGAAAGCGGGGTTGCTTTATCCCACATTTCCGGACATGCACGGGAAATTTATTCCCGATGTTCTGCTTTCTCTTTCCAACTGGAGTTTCGATTCCTTCTTCCATTATGACACAACCACCTTTGCTCCTGCGCTGGTGCAGTTCGTTCACAGGCTTACGGCATATTTTTTCACCATGCTGGCGGTTGCATTTTTTTTTAAAGCAAGGAAGAATGCTTTACCGCCACCATTGAAAATCTCGGTGAATGCGTTGCCGATCGTAACGCTGCTTCAAGTCTTTCTCGGAATTCTCACCGTGCTCCACTTCAAAGGCGAAGTGCCGGTTTTACTTGGAGTGCTGCACCAGGCGGTGGCGATTCTGCTGCTCACGGATTTGCTGATGATAACTTTTTCGATGAAACCTAATACCATTTACCATTTGTAATATGTCACCGGTTTTTTGACGGAACCATAGATTTGGGTGGAGGGGGCGCTGAGCGGCAATGGCGGCACGGATTTCTTCATGCACCTTTCAAAGCCCAAAGTAACAAATTCTCAGGAATCATTTCCAAAGGATTGCCCTAAATCACAAGCAGCGCAATGCAGCATAAACATTCGTTAAGGAGGAACATTATCTTACAACATACTTCATTATCCGCTCCTCATCATGGTACTCCACTTTCAAAATGTAAACGCCAGCCGGCAGATGACCGGCATCGAGCATGACGGGGTAATATCCTTTCTGCGCCTGCGCATCTTCCATAACGGCTAACCGCTGTCCGATAACATTGAAGTTGGAAATCCTGATGCTGCCGTCAGAGGGAAGCATGATATCAAGCCTCACAAAATCGCCTGTCGGATTAGGGTAAGGACCGATGATCACAAAGTTATTATTCAGCGAGGCGCATAAATGGTTGTCTGCCGGATTCTCATCGGGCTGCCCGTTGGGGTTCAGGGCATCCATGCAAATCACAACATCCTTGCAGTCATTCACAATGTAACGAACGCTGACGGGATAGGTCATCTCGCGCCCGGTGAAGAGGCTGCCGCCCGTGAAATTATCTTCAATCGTGCCGCCCCTGGAGCTGTGCGCCTGAATGTCGAAGCTGTTGATCTCCACCGTTCCGCGGTTGGTGATCACAGCCTGCATGTTGATCGAGCAGTCGCCATTCTGCCTCGAAAGGATAATCCTGTCTAACGAGATGTCAAATATTGATACCGTCACGTTCAGCGGCTTGGTAACGGTATCGCTGCATCCTGCAAGGTTCGCTGCAATCAGCTTTATCACCACTGCTCCGTTTTGCAAGTAAGTATGAACCGGATTTCTCAAATCTGAAGAAGGAGAGCCATCGCCAAAATCCCAGTTGTAGCGCGTTGCGTTCGTTGATAAATCAGAGAAGGAAACCGTTAGCGGGGCAGCACCATATTTTGGGGTGAAGTCGAAGTTTGCCACAGGGGGCGGCAGCACCTCAACCGTCTTCTGCGCAAAGCTCGCGCACCCGTTGCGGGTGGCTACGCTCAGGATTACATGATAGGTGCTGTCCTGAGAATAAACATGAACGGGATTTTGCAAGATTGATGATGTTCCGTCACCGAAATTCCAGTTCCAGGAGATGATGCTGTCGTTGCCGTTGGTGACGCTGTTGTCGGAAAATTGGAACGGTTCATCCTCGCACAGATCCGGGTTGTCGAAATTCACAACCGGGGGATCGGTCAGCGTAATAGTGTCTCCCGCGGTGGTAGCGCAGCCTATGGCATTTCTCGCTTCAAGCGTTACAATATAGATTCCGTTTTCAAAATAGCTGTGAGTGGGATTTTGCGCGAAAGAAGGCGAGGTGGCGTCACCGAAGTCCCAGTACCACCATACGTTGGAATGATTGGGAGACGTATCGGTGAATTTTGTAAGACCATTATCAATACACAAATGTTCCACGTTGAAGCTGACGATCAGTTCAGGGAAAATTTCCAATGTGTCATAAGCTGTTCCTTTGCAATGCTGGTCAGTTGTCACTTCGAGGCTGATCGGATAATCCGCAGGTACGCTGCTTGAAGGATAAACATGGATTGGATTTTTTATTGCTGCCGTGCCGCCATCGCCAAATGTCCATGACCATGAAGTTATTGCCTGACCTGGAGCGGTGGAGGCATCGCGAAACAGGGCATCTGCATTTGCGCAAATAACAAGGTCATGAGCAAAGGCGGCAACCGGCAGCGAATAGATTACCACATTTTTTGTTGTATCCTGCCGGCAATTCTCGGAATCCTTCACAATCAGCTTTACATGGTAAGTTCCGGTATCGGTATAAAAATGCGAAGGATGCTGATCTGTTGATGAATCACCGTCACCGAAAATCCACTGCCACGAACCGATGTCCGCAGGACTGGTAGCATCTGTGAACGCTGTAATGTCGTTGAAGCAAACATTGCTGAACGTAAAGCTTGTATTCGGTGCAATACCAAAAGTATCAACATGAATGGAATCAGTCATGATGCACTCATGAATGTTGGTTGCCGTCAGAGCGTAATAGCCGGAATCAACAACAGCGATGACGGGATCAGTTTCACCTGTTGACCATGAATAGGTAAGTGTTTCTTCCGTCTTGGTGAGCAGCCCTATCCGGTTGAAAGTGCACAGCGCGGTATCACCGCCAAGCGTTGCCTGAACGCTGAATGAATCAATATTCGCATACACAGTGTCATTGACCGCGCAGTTGTTGATGTCCTTTACTTCAATAGTGACCAATCCCTCTTTCTTGATAACATAGAAACTGTCGGTGCCGGAATCAATTCCATCCAATTTCCATTTAAAATCGTAATCATGGGTCATCCCTGTGTTCCAGATCACGGAATCACCGAGGCAGACATGAACCGTATCATCCGGGAACGGATTTTTCAAGCCACCAGTAACTTCAACCTCATCATCTGATACATATCCGAAAATATCCCTCACCGTAACCCTGACAGTTCCGGAGCCATAGAAATCAATCGTGTTGGTATCAGGAATATTGGTCATTCCCGGAGCTTCCCATGAGTATTCGATAAAATGATCACCGGCAGTGAGCTTCACCGGGTCGCACAAGCCATAGTCCCTCACGATGTCGGGACCAAGGTTAACCTTAGGAGCGTATTTGTTTCTTAGGTATGATTCCACTGCCTCGATTTCTGCATCTGAAAGCGGCTTGCAATAGATGATCAACTCCGCAAGGTCGCCCCACCAGTAGCGGTCGTCATTCGCAAATATGAAAGGGCGATCGCAAAAGCAGTCCGCGGTCGCAGGGCTCAAGGTTCTGGTGGTGATAATTGAATATTGCGTGGGCACATTAGTGATAAGAGGGTCAACAGAGCGAAAGTTAACGCGGGTGGTGCCGTGATAAACAAAACTTTCGGCAAAATCGCTATCGTAAATAAACTTATCAGTTCCCGGATAATCCTTAAATCCATCGCCATTTACATCATTGCAGCAGCCGCGGGTAAAGTCGGATTCATCATCAAGCCTTCCCAATAGCGATCTGTAGAACGGAGTTGCGAGTGAATCTTCTTTTATCACCCAAAAGACAGTTCTGATAGAATCAATCAATTGGAATTGAAAAAATTGTTTCTCCCCATCAAACCTCAGGACTGGGGCCCCATTGAGTTCAGGTATGCTGGGAACATAATCAATCGCCCGGGCAACATCAGTTTGATACGCATTGTTGCCGGAAGGGCTGCCATCAAAAATGGTATCAACCTGCCCGTTGATATTATATGACAATCCCCGACCACTCCTCAGCCATAAACAATTTCCCGAAATCGCATCCGGCTTGAAATGATGGAATCGCTGTATTTCTGATGCGGTAGCAACCCCGCATTGATTGATGGCAAGCACTTGCCAGTAATAATAATCCGCATTGAAGGGCAAATTGCTTACAACGGCAGAGTCAACGAAAACATCGAATGTCATTGCGTTTGAGAAAGAAGGGGACGTTGCAATCTGCAAGGTGTAGTACTCCATTCCATTGGTTGGCTGCCAGTCGAAAAGCATGACGGAGTCAGCAATCGCCACGTCATTTTTGGGCAAAACCAAAATAGGCGTGTCAGCAGGAGGTACTCCTAATACGCTATTTACCATCCTGCTGAACGAATCGGCACAATGGTTGAGATCGCTAATGGCAAGCGTTACATTATACAACCGGATGGTGTCGTATTCGTGAAATGGATTCTGCAGCGCGGAAGTATCGCCATCGCCAAAATCCCAATGCCATTGATTGATATTGGCAGAGCCGGGGGCGCTCTCATCAAAAAACTGGCGGGATATTCCCGCGCAAAAAACCGAATCGCTGAAAAAAGCCTGCGGCAGGCTGAACACCTGCACTGTTTTCACTTTTGAATTAGTGCATGAACTGTCAGAAGTTACAGTCAGCCTCACGGAATAACTTCCTGCAGCCAGATAGGTATGCGAAGGATGCTTTGAAGTAGCTGTATTGCCATCTCCAAATTCCCAATACCATCCTGCAAGGAAGCCGTTGGTAATCCCGGAAGTATCTCTGAAGCTTGTTGCCGATCCGAGGCACACGTTTGTGAAAGTGAAGTCAACGATGGGTGCTTCCGGACCAACATCAGCATAAATGGAGTCATAGCCGCTGCATCCATTGGCATCAGTAACCGTGAGGGTGTAAGGGTTATCGGCAACGACTATCAGTTGAGGCGTGGTGTCGCCAGTGTTCCACAAATACTCTTCCGCCATTGCCGCTCCGCTTATCAAGCCGATGGACTGATACTGGCATATTGTAGTATCCGGAGAACCGAGGTTAGCTATTAAACTGAATGAATCCACCACAACATGCACCGTGTCTGTTTTGTAGCTGCAACCTGAATTGTCGCTGATGGTAACGAAGTAGTCGCCTGACTTATCAATCGTGTAACTGGAGCCGGTGCTGCCGTCTTGCCATACAAATGTGAAAGGGCTGCCTAACCCGGTATTCCAGACTATTGATGTTCCAAAGCAGATGGCAGTGTCCTGAATCACATCCGGTCTGGCGAACTGCACTATCGCAGTATCATAGGTGGTGCGGTCAAACTGATCTTTTGCCTGTACGCTGTAAATGCCTGGTTCGGTGACGGTAATTGACATCAAGGAATCCTCCACCAGGGCGCTGTCCCTCCACCAGGTAACAGATTTAATATATCCACCAATTGAAAACGATAGGGTGTCACAGACCCGGTCGGTAAAAATCATATCCGCCCCAAGGTTCACTGCCGGAGTGTATTTGTCACGGAGGTAACCCTCAACAAGTACAATTTGAGTGTCAGTCAGCGGTTCGTTGCAGATGATCAGTTCCGCAAGGTCGCCATCCCACACGCGCAGAGTGTTGCGGCTGGTTTCAGTGATGTTCCTGTCATTAGAGAAGTTCTCCGCCCTGCTGCCGCCCGCGGTTTTAGTCGTGATGATTGACATGGTGGTGGGCATATCCTCCCGCTTGCCGTTGAAGGGCAGTTGCGTTCCGTTGATCCTGGTTACTCCGTTGCGCGCGAGACTCGGTCCTGACACGGGGTATTGATCATCATAAATTGTTTTATCCGGTCCGGGAATAGATCCGGTGCAGCAACCGCGCGTGAAATCAGATTCAGGATTGCTGTTAACACCAAGCAGTCCCCTTACCGCTGTTGACGCATTACCATCTTCCTTAATCACCCAAAACACGCTCCCTATGGAAAAAAGGTCGTTAGTAAAATCAAACCAATCGTCCACACCGTCAAAACGCATCACCGGATAATTGTTTATTGCGGAAATGGAATCCACATAATGTGGTTGCATCGTATCTGCGCTTTGCACCGCATGGTTACCGTTTCCGCTCGCGTCATTCCACTGCGTTATATAAGTGCCGGTGCTGTCAGTCCTCGTGTTCAGCCCAAAATCAGTTTTATACCACGTGACGAGATTGGTAGGCGGATTGACAACCGGAATATCAGTTGGTGAAAAAACATCAAACGACCACGCGGATGACCAATTGGTAAATGTTCCGCCAGGGTTGGCTCTCACGCGCCAGTAATATTTTTTCCCGGTGGCGAGAGTGTCGCTGAAGGTGGTAACGGAAATGGTGGAATCATTTACGGTTTGAGGAGATGTGAATGAAGCGTCCTCGTCCACCTGGAGGTGATATGCGGTTGCACCGGCATAAGCGTTCCATTCAAAGATGATTGTTGTTTTGGCGGTGACAATATTATTTTTCGGAATGATAAGCGTTGGCTGCGACTGTGAAACTGTTGCTAACGAAACAGCAAACAGAGTCGCGGTAAATTGCAGAAAACCGAAAGAGGGTGTTTTCGGGAATTTCATGTTACTCAATGCCTCAAACTCCGGATGGCACCGAACCATCCGGCAATAAAGATCGCGCTAAAGGCTTTGAGTAAAGGTACTGTATGTTTGCTACAACTGAAAGCAGGATAAAGAGGTTCCAAATCAGCCTCTTAGCGGATAAAATGACGGGAGATTTACCGTATCAGGTATTTCACAATGCGATCATAGTCCTTGAACTCAACCCTGAGCATATAGACTCCCGGTGCAAGGTTGCCGGTTTCCATGGAGATGCGGTGATAGCCTTTGCTGCGGTCACCGTCAGTCATCATTTTGAGTTTGTTGCCTGAGGCATTGTAGTTATAAATTCTCAGGTGTCCGGATGAAGGCAAAATGATGTCGAGGTTCACATATTCCTTGGCGGGGTTCGGATACGGTCCGATAATCACAGGCTCGCTGCTGAGGGTAACGCATGAGCGGTTGTTCTGCAGGTTAATGTCGTTCTCTCCATTGGGGTTCATCACCTCCATGCATATCACTGCGTCTTGTTCGCAATCGGAGATCTGGAAGTCTGCGTTGAACTGGTAAGTGACTTGCCGCTGGTTGAATTCACCTTCCCAATGCTCGATGATAGTCCCCCCCTCAGAGTTGGAAGCGAAAATGTCAAAGCCGGTGACGTCACGGGTGCCGACATTCTGCACGTAGGCTCCCATTGTTAAAACATAGCTGCAATCGTCATTGTATGATTTTTCTATTATCACTTTTTCAATGGCGATATCAACCGTTGCGGCCGCGATTTTGAATGTTTTGGTGGCCGTGTCGCTGCATCCCGGAAGATTGGAAGCAATAAGTGAAATGTCCACGGTGGCATTTTGCTCATAGGTATGAGCCGGATTGGCTTCGCTTGATGTGGAATTATCACCAAAGTTCCATTCGTACGCAGAAGCCCTTTCGGATTGGTTGGTGAAATGCACCGTGATAGGCGCGGCTCCGTAGGTTGGCGAAAAGCTGAAATCTGCGAGAGGTGGCTCCAACACTGCAATGGTTTTTGTTGCGGAGCTTTCGCATCCCTTCTCCGTTCGTACCGCAAGCGAAACAGGATACAAGCCTGCGCTGTCATAAGCGTGAACAGGGTTGCGGATGGTCATTTCCTGTGATCCGTCACCGAAGCTCCATTGCCATGCTATGACGTCATCCCCGTGGTTAAGAACCGAACTGTCAATAAACTGAAACAAACCGTTCTCGCAAAGGTCAGGAGTATCAAACCGCACGGCAGGACTCGAAGAAATGATGATGGTGTCGGTCACGGTGCGCTCGCATCCGATGGCGTTAGCAACCCTGAGCGATACGATGAACATGCCGGCATGAGGATAGTTGTAGGCGGGATTTTCTTTATAGGAATAACCGATGTTATCACCGAAATTCCAATACCATGACACGTTTGAAAAACCGGGAGAATTGTCAAAGAAATTGGCAGTCTTGTCCATGCAGAGATTTTCAGCCCTGATGCCTGCTGCCAGTTCGGGATAGACCTCCACCGGCTTGTATGCAAGGCTGCTGCATCCTTTGTCAGTTGTCACTTTAATGCTCACCGGGTACACCCCCTTTTCCTGATAAACATGAACAGGATGCCTTTCTGCAACATAGTCTCCGTCACCGAGCGTCCATGACCAACTCACAATAGTTTGACCTGGCGCAACGGTTGACGTATCGAAGAAATGCACTTCATCTTTTGCACAATTCACAAGGTCATGATAGAAGCTGGCAGCCGGCAGCGGATATATGGTTACCGGCTTTGCAGCGGACTGAGCGCACCCGATGGAATCAATGACTGTAATTTTTACATTATACGTTCCCGGGCTTTGATAAACGTGCGCGGCATTTTGCGAGGTGGCGGCTGCGCCATCTCCAAAATTCCAGGTCCACGAGGTTAGCATCGGTGAATTTGATTGGTCTCTGAAAAGAGTAGTATCGTTCAAGCATACATCGGTGAAAACAAAATCAGCATTGGGAGCGACACCAACAATTGTCACGCTGACAGTATCATGGGCAATGCAAGAGTTGGCGTTTGCAACAGTCACTGAATAATTGCCTGATTGATTTACAATAATTGACGGTTCTGCCGAGCCATTATTCCAATGGTATTGAATTGCATCGCCCTGACCTTCGAGGAGGCTGATGCTGTTTCCGGAACACAAATTGGTGTCAGCACCAAGCTTTGCCTGCACGCTGAATGAGTCAATCCTGACGTAAACGGTGTCTGTCGTTACCGAACAGTTGAAAGAGTCCGTAACCGTAACCCAATAGTATCCTGTGTCGTGCAGCGCATAAAGGCTTCCGCTATAGCCGTCCTGCCACTGAAATGAATAATCATTTCCGAGTTCCGTATCCCAGATAACCGTGTCTCCCAGGCAAATGTTCAGCGTATCGGCAAAGGTTATCATATTCAATCCCCCTGTTATGGACACCTCGTCATAGGAAGCGTTGCCGAAAAGGTCCCTCGCCACCACCCAGTAAGTTCCCGGACCGTTCACCTCGATGCTGGAAGTTGTTTCTCCCGTTGACCACTGGTAAGAAACAAATCTGTCGCCCGCATTAAGCACGGTCGGTGCGCACAATCCGTATTCGAGAATCACATCTGGACCGAGATAAACAGGCGGGGCATATTTATCCTTCAAATATTTTTCAACAACATTAATCAGGGAATCAGACAACGGTTCGCAGAATATTATCAACTCCGCAAGATCGCCATGCCAATAACGCTGGTCATTTACATATTCAAACGGACGGTCGCATGAAAAGCAATCTCCCCTGGTATCACCATTGGTTTTAGTGGAGATGATGGAATATCTTGTGGGAACATCCGTCTGAAGCGGATTGATAACGGTACCGTTAAGGCGGGTAACACCCGTTATCACATTGGTTGAGGCATAATCATTATCGTAAATGTATTTCTGGGTGCCCGGGTATCCGTCATCGCAGCATCCCCTTGTGAAATCCGGCTGCGAGCCGTTGGGTGATGTTCCCAGCAGCGACCGGTAAAATGGCGTTGCATTCGAGTCTTCCTTCACCACCCAGAATATTGTTCTGATAGTGCTGATCATGTTGAATTTAAGAAAATCATCGTGCCCGTCAAACCGCATCACCGGCTTCCCGCTAAGTTCCGGAACATTAAGAACAAGTTCCGGACGCCTGAGCGCATTGGACTGAATGGCGTTGTTTCCTGCAGAACCGCCATCGAAAAGCGTATCCACGTTGCCATTAAGATCATTCGAAACATTCCTGTCAGCGCTGAACCATGCGCACAAACCCGGCATAATATCCGGTGTGAACAGACTGAAATTTCTGATGCCTGAAGGAGCGTAGTCACCGCACATGTTATGGGCGCGCACCCTCCAGTAATACTTTTGACCAGAAGCAAGTCCGGTGACTACCAGCGAATCGCTTTCTAAATCCTGAAAATGGCGGATGATATTTGTGAATGAAGCATTGGTTGCAATCTGCACTGAGTAGTAAAGCGCTCCGGTTGCGGGTTGCCAATCAAGCAATACGGAAGGCTCGGAAAGCGTAACCTCATGCAAAGGCAGAAGCAGGTTGGGAGAGGGAGGCAGAGCAGGAGAGGGAACTGACTCCACCTGGCGGGAATAAGAACTCGAGCAACCGCGTGAATCGGTGACCGTGAGCGACACATTGAATGTATCAATCGAATAAAACTGGTGAACGGGGTTTTGTTGTATCGCAGCCGAGTTATCTCCGAAATTCCAGAACCAATTGGCAATTGCGGCTCCTTGCTCAACGGTAGTCGCATCTTCAAATGTGACGTTCATGTTGACACAGGCCACGGAATCGTAAAACAAAGGTTGAGGCAAGGCATGAACTTTTACCGTTTTCGTCTTCACATTAATGCACAAGTTGTCGGCAGTAGTCTTCAGCGTCACTGCATATGTTCCTGGAGCACCATAAGCATGCGTTGCATTGGGAACAGTATCGGTGCTGCCATCTCCAAAACTCCAAAGCCATGAAACAATGCTGTTGGGAGGCGCAATGGTTGATTGGTCAGTGAATGAAGTTAACTCTCCGTAGCAGACAGTGACAGCGCTGAAATTGGAAACGGGAGCATTGGCGCCAACGTCAACATATATTGAGTCAACTGCCGAACAGCCATGGCCATTGGAAACTGTAAGCGAATATGTTCCCGATGTGCTGATGCTGATTTCCGGGTCGGTTTCTCCGGTGCTCCAGTGGTAATCCGAAGCAAGGTTCGCACCGCTCGCCAGCCCGATGCTCTGCCCCTGACAGATGAGCGTATCCGCTCCGAGATCGGCAATCATCGGGAATGTGTCAACGGTAATATGCACTGCAGAGGTTTGATAGACGCATCCCGTGCTGTCGGTCACTTTCACCCAATAATCGCCTGTTTCTTTAATGACGTAGCTTGAGTCCGTGCTGTCGTCCTGCCATTCGAATGCATAGTCGTTGCCCAAGCCGGTATTCCAAACGATGGAATCGCCATGGCAAACCGAGCCGGACTGAATCACCTGCGGCCTTACAAATTCCACTTTTATGGTATCTGAAGTGAACCGGTCGAATTGGTCTTTCACCGTCACCCAGTAGGTGCCTGGCGCTGACACCTGCACCGAAGCGGTGGTTGCTCCGTTCCACCACGTTACCGTTTTATAATGACCAACGGATAAGGTGACGGTATCGCAAAGCTTGTACTTGCTGATTATATTCTTGCCGAGATTCACTGCGGGAGCATACTTGTTCCGCAGATATTCCTCCACCAGCGAAATCTGAGCCGTGGTGAGCGGGTCATTGAAGATAATCAGTTCAGCGAGGTCGCCCCACCAAACCCTGTATCTGCCGCCACTTTCAATGAAGTTTCTGTCATTGGAAAAATTTTCAGCCTGGCAATTGCCTGTTGTCTTGGTGCTGATGATTGACATGGTGGTGGGAACATTCGTTGCGATGGCATCCACGATGGTTCCATTCACCCTTGTTGTCCCGTTCATGGCGTAATCATTCGCCATCGGATATAAATCATCATATATATATTTGTCGGGGCCCGGATAACCTCCCGTGCAGCATCCTCTGCCGAAGTGAGGCTCATTGTCCCAGTCGCCCAGAAGAACGCGGTAAAGCTGGGTTGCCGCAGGATCCTCCATGATCACCCAGAAGACAGTTTCCACCGAGTTCAACCTGATGGTAAAGTCGAGATATTGCTTCAGCCCCGGAAAACGCACCAGCGGATAACCGTTTATAACAGATGATGAATTGATATAAAGCGGCTGAAAACCGCTCATGGCCTGAACCGCATGGTTGTTTTGACCGCTGGCGTCATCCCACTGGGTTACGTAGGTGTTCGTTCCGTCCGTGTGGATGCCGTAATCCGGCTTATACCACGTGACAAGATTGGGAACCGCGGGAACCACTCTTGGAATATCCGAAGGAGAAAAAATGGTGAATGACCAAACAGGCGACCACCCGGTGCTGCCGCCTGCCGTATTCGCTCTCACCCGCCAATAATATTTCTTATTGGAAGCAAGGGTGGCTGAAAACGATGAGACAAGCGCGTTTTGCGATGAGACATTGAGCGCGGCAGTGGTGTCATACTGAATGTCAAAGCTGGTTGCCCCGGCAACTGTATCCCACTGGAAGGCGATGTTGGTGGAGGATGTAACGATATTGTTCTTGGGAAAAACCAGCGTGGGAGGGGTTTGAGCGTGCAGCACGGCAGGCAGCAGCGCAATGAAGTATAAAAATGCCCGTGAAAAGGCGCTCATCTTTGGCTGGGTAGGCATAGAGATAGAACTCTTAGCGGAACAATACGCAAAAACGCTTAAATGGTTGCAGGTCTAAATGTCCGCATCTGAAGCCAATGCAAAATATCAGCGTGTGCCGGAAGGGGAGGAAGCTGAATGATGTGCTGATTCGGTAATTCGGTGATTCGATGATTTTGAAATGCTACTCGCCAAGAATTACCCTTCCTGCTGAAATTATTTTGGAGTCATCGTTACGGATTTGGAACAAGTGTAATCCATTAGTGAGCGTTCCTTTATTGATGACAAATTCACTGTTAGACGAATAAAGAGAATACAGATACTTTCCGGTGTAATCATAAAGCTTCAAAATCAAATCCTGATTGACGGGTTGGTTCAGGCGAATAGTGCAAGATGATGAAAAAGGATTGGGAGAAACCGAAACGGATGACTGTAAAGATGAATGCGATATTCCTGATGTACTGCATGCGGGAGCAGCGCAGTTGGAACGTGTGCCGCCAGTAACATAAATCAAGGCTGTAAGGTCTTTTTGCCATGGGTTGACCAGTTGATTGGTCGCCCTGAAAGTCGCAATGTAAGGATATAACCGGGAGTGGGATGAATCGGGAATCCAAACCAATGATGCGCTTAATGATGGAGTTGTGCCGCTTACAGAAAACAGGGGCAGTTGAGACAAATGGAATAATTCTCCCAAAGCTTCAATCGTATTGGATATGGCTGAAAAACCAAGTTGCACCGTATCTCCCGGGTTGACCGTAAATGAATAATTCCCATTAACATCCGGCAGCCAATTGACGTTAAATGAAGGTGGATTCACATTCGCATCTTCAACAAAAATTTGCAGGTCGAATACCGTTGAGCCATAAGAAAGTCCGTTCTTGAATTCAATTGCCCTGACCGCGATGCTGTATATTCCAGTCCTTTGAGGAGTGAGCCATGTTATTTCGCCCGAGGTGTGATTGATGGAAAAAAGGTCATTGTTGCCTGGAACCTCATCAGGATATTGGTAATTGGGAACTTGATATTGATGCGACTGCATTGGAGGTATTAATTCAAAATACAAGCTGTCTCCATCCGGATCCATGATGGTTGGATTGAATCTGAAAGTATCGTTGATGTTTGCGTATGTTATGGGGTTGGATAAAAGGACTGCGCCCGAATTACTACAGCTATTCCCCGTTTCACCTCTTATCAATGCCTCAATATAGAAGGGAATATTGACGGAGTTTCCGCCATTGAAGTTAATTATATTCGATATTCGATTAGGATCTGAAACCGAGATGAAATAATCGCAGGGTGAAGCATAAGTATGTGTAGCTGATTTGTAGATATTTATTTTAACATCACCTCCGGGGATGACTTCACCTAACGGGACTCCTGTGCCACCTATTGGTCCATTGCCTCTTGAAATATTCTCAGTCGTTCCATCACCCCAATCTAAAGTAATTGTATCCCGATCCGATGCAGTTGATGATGCCTTCGTGAATGTGGTTACTGTTGCCTCATAAGTGAGGTAAGAAATGTAACGATAAGTAATGAAGCCTCCTATATTATGGGTGGCACTGACCAATAGGAACTGTCCTATCAGAGCAAAAAGCAGAAATATTCTTACTTTCATTTTTTAAGGTATTAGGTGTTTTATTAAACTTAAGCTTTTCGGTTGAAATGTCATTGGATGGAACTGCACATTTTTTCCGCAGGGTGATTTTGTATTTTTACCGCATGCACTGGCTGTATCTGCTTATTGCTTCATGTCTCGAAGTCTGCTGGCTGTATTCGCTCAAATACATTGACTTCAGGAAGATCAAATCCATCGAGTGGGGTGTTTTTTTTTCCGGGCAGGAATACATGAAGCTGTTGCCGGTACTGTGTTATATTGTCTTCGGAGTGCTGAACATCATTTTCTTTTCGCTTGCGATGCGAAAAATTCCTGCATCAACGGCATTTGCCGTCTGGGTGGGGGTGGCGATGGCAGCCACCAAAGTGATTGACATCATGGTATTCAAACAACCTTATTCATTGCAACAGCTGTTTTTCATCCTGCTGATACTTGCGGGAGTGATTGGTTTGAAAATTTATTCCCAGGCAGCTTGATTATTTGCAATGTTCCAAAATCCTTCGGGTGAGGTGCTTTCCGGTAAATCCTTCATATTCCAACACTTCAGACAACAATCCCGGCTTGTACCATTTTTCTTTCAGTGCGATGGGGAAAACATTGGCGGTGAGTTTATTCTGAAGCAGCACTTCCGCGAGAATCGAGTAAAGCCCTCCGGTTTGAAAATGATCTTCAATCGTAATAAGCCATTTGCTTTGCTTCGCAGCTTTCAGCAAAACATTTTCATCAACAGGTTTTAAAGAGCGCATACTCACCAAACCGACAGACAATCCTTTTTTCTCCAGAAGGTCTTTTGCCGTGATCGCTTGTTCAAGCAACATTCCGTAAACGAGAATCGTCAGGTCTTTCCCTTCGGAAATCACTTCAGCCTTTCCGATTTCAAAATCTTTTGAGTGCTGATAAGTTGCAGGTCTTGTCGTTGCCCGGACATAGGACGGATGCGGTGAAGCCCATATTTTCGGCAACATCAGCAACATGTCTTGTTCGTCAGCCGGACAAAAAACCTGCATCCCCGGAATGCCGCGCATGAGGGAAACATCTTCAATCGCCTGGTGTGTAGGACCGTTTCCATCGGAAAGAAATCCCGGCACAAATGAGGTAAGCTTTACTGGAAGTTTTGCGATTCCGACATCTGTGCGGATAAACTCAAAAGCTCTTAACGTAAGAAATGTGGCGAGCGCATGAACGATGGGAATTCTGCCTCGCAATGCAAGTCCTGCTGCCATGCCCACCATGCACTGTTCGGTAATACCCGTGTCAATGAATCTTCCATTTAAGACCTGCGGAAGGTTGCGGATGAGTGCGCGGTTCTCAGCCGTCATCACCACAAAGCGTTCGTCAGCGAGAGCAGTTTCTTTAATGAGGGTTTCGTAATTCATGCTACCTCTTCAAAATTTTCAGGAGATCATTGGGATTTCTGCGGCTATCCCACAAGCAAACAATAATTATTGACTCTCCGTGTATGGTGTAGTAAAAATTATAATGTCCGGAAGAAGTAACCCTTATTGCCTCAAATTCGGTGAGCCGTCCAATATGCTTAAAGTTCAGAACGAGCTGCGCCTTTTTGCGAAAAGCCATTGACAGCTTTCGGCTATATCGTTTACCTCCGGTTCGTTTAATCCAGTATTCAAGAATTTCCTTTCTCTGGTTTCTGGCGGTGAACGTCCAAACTACTTTGCGAGCCATTCATCTTCGTCTTTATTCAACTGCGCATCATCAATCAATTTACCTTTTTTTATGTCTCTCATCCCTGCCTCAATAATCAATCTTTGCTCCTTTGAAAGCTTTATTTTATCCTCTGATTTTATTGTTGATTCGAGCAATTTATCAACCGCAGAAAGAATCTCCTTGTCGTTGATGGAAAGAATCTTGTCAATCAGATTATTGCGGAGTTTTTCAGTTGCTGACATGTTATTGAAATACAATCAAATATAGCTATTTCGATGCCGGGTCATCTCACAACCAAAGTTTCCGATTTCAATTCAGCTTTTGCCACACCGTGCAATTCTTTAATCAATTCCTCCACTTCCTCATGTTTGAAATTGCAGAACCACCTGTCAGCGCGCTTCTCAATGCTCGGAACTCCCTTGCCGCGAACGGTGTCTGCAATAATCACGCTTGGTTTTTCAGAACTCAACGGCAAAGCCGAAAACGCTCTTTCCAATTCATTAAAGTCATGTCCGTTGATCCGCTTCACTTCCCAGTGGAACGCTTTGAATTTTTCGTCAATCGGTTCGAGCGGGAGTAATTCTTCCGTACGGATATTCGCCTGGAATTCATTTCTGTCAACAACAAAAGTCAGGTTGTTTAAATTTTTCGATGCGGCAACGAGCACTGCCTCCCACACGGAGCCTTCATTCAATTCGCCATCACCGGTGATGACGATGACGCGGTTGTTTGTTTTTCTCATCTTGCAATCAAGCGCAACACCCAGTGCTACAGCGGGCAAATGTCCGAGCGAGCCGGAATGAAATTCAATTCCGGGAATATTGACGTTGGGATGCCAGTAGATGTGGTCGTTTGATTTGAGATGATTTTTCAATCTTTCTTTTTCAATGAAGCCCAATTCCACCAGCGTTCCATAAAGTGCGGGCACATCATGTCCTTTCGACAGAAACAGGTAATCGCGGTTTGGATCTTTCAGATTGTTCTTATTAAGGTTCAGAAAATCAGCATAGAGATAGACGATCATATCTGTACAAGATAACGATGCGCCTGTAAAACAACCGCCATCGGTGGACATGCGCAGGATGTGTTCGCGGACATGCAAGGCGAGGGATTGGAGGCGTTGAAGAGTTTCTTGATTCATTACCTGCCGTTATTCTGTTCGTTCAAAATTTTAAGCAAACGGGCATCCTCTTTATCTTTCGCTCGGGTTGATTTGGATTTCTCATTGATCAGTTGTTCCATGCTGATGATTTTCACAATAGTATTCTTTTTTATTCTAAAATCTGTGGCATTGGCATAACTTGCTCCAAATTCATTTGCCTTGATGAATTGAAGTTCCCGCATCAGGTCAAGATACAAACCGTCATTGAGCAGAATTTCAGAGTAGCCGGCAATGAGTGGAATATGCATAAGCGCATCTATCCCTTCAATGCCGAATTCCTTCAGCGCGCTGATCAGTTTCTTCCTGTTTTCTTCTGTATCTTCAATCCACAAGTCAATAACACCTGTCGCGCGCGCCACTCCATAATAGTTAACCGCAAGTCCGCCAACCAGCAAATATCTGACACCGTGCTTTTGAAACAGCGTGAATACAATGTCAGCCGATTCTTCAAAAGCGCTCATGCTGCGCTTTTGCCAAGCAAAATTCCTTTTCCTTGCGGCACTTTGAGCGCGCCTCGCCTGAAAGCCAGCGAAAGCGACATGAGTGAAAACGCCTTTTTCCATCGGTGCAAAGGAGTCAGCGCGAGGTTTTGCATGAGCCTTGCATGTTCCGTTTTCTGGCGGGAATAAGGCTTTTTATGAACGAAAAGTTTTCCTCGTTTCGCTGAAACCTTTGATTTCATGGAATGAGTTTGGTTTGCCGTGGCGAAATCGTTCTCAATTCATCCAAATGATTCCGGTACCAATTCACCCCAGCAAACTTACTGTTAATGGCAAAGATGTCCGGTCGTTTTTCAAGCAGGGCAAGGATTTCGTCCAAGCCGAATGAAGGATTTTCCGGAAACAGCTCATCGTACACCGCTTTGATGAATTCATAATCCTCCTTGTAATCAACCGTGAAGCGGTGGCTCATGGAAAAATCCTTTCCGGTTCCCCACGCCACGTTGCCAATCCGGAATTTCTCAGGGTTCTCCCAGATGTATGGCGTGGTGTGCTCCCGCTCCAGCGGGCGCTGCGCATTTCTCCACGCTTCCTCCAAAGTTTTAAAACTCATTATTTCCACATCATTGCCATCGGGATAAGTAGCGGGATGAAGATTGCTCACGAAATCATATTTGCGGGAATTGGCAATATAAAATCCAAGCACTTTATCAATGACTTTCGGATCAATCAGGGGGCAATCGGACGGAATTTTAACCACCGCATCGGGTTGGTATTGCAGTGCTGCTTTGTAATGCCGGTCGAGCAAATCGGTAGGATGGCCGCGGAAACAAAGAAAGTTTTCCTGCCTGCACATTTCCTCTATCACATCATCCTGCTTATCCGCAGTTGTGGCTATTACTACGGTGCCCGTCTGCGTGGACGCCGTTACCCTCTCCGCCATCCGCACCAGCAAAGGCTTTCCGGCAAGCGGGAGCAGTATTTTATCAGGAAGCCGTGATGAGCCTCTGCGCGCCTGTATGACGGTGAGAATTTTCAATCAGCCAGTCGGGTTTGTATTGTTTCAGAAACTCTGTTCCGTTTCCGCTGAAGTTCATATAACCTCTTGCCACATCCGCAATTCGTTCAGCCGACTTGCCTCCGTTCTGAAGAGGCATCGTTTTTTCAAGATATTTAATATCAAAAAATGAATGCACCTTTTTTCCGAGAGCCATGCCTATGTAAGCCACCGTTGAGTATTGGCAGACCAACTCCTCGCAGTTAGCAATCATGTGGTTGGTATTGCCTTCATGGAAAATGAGCGAATCGGAAGGTGCATGCTCCCTGATTTCTTTTTCAGCCCTGTCCTTGTATTCATTGGGATGGAGCTTGAACAGCAGCGGCCGACCATCAGCCATCCGCACGCACTTTTTGATGAACGATGCGCGGTCTTCTTTTCTGAATGTTTCGCGGATATCAGAAGTGGCAACCATGACATAGCCCCTGTGCGGAAAATCATTATCAATGAAAGAAGCTGCGTTATCAAAATTGGGAATGCCGGTGACGATGATTTTGCCAGGCGCCACGCCCATCCTGATGTAGTGTTCTTTATATCCTTCCGAAGCCGCGCAATACAAATCCGGAATGTTGGAATAACCCATTAATGAAGTATCAAATGCATAATAGCCGGGCAGCCTGAAAAATTTCACCAGCCTGCCGATGGCACGCAACGGGTCAATCATGCCTTCCTGGATAAGTACCGTTTTAATTTTACGCATGAATTTTGGAACCAGGTAGTCAATGCACATCACCGCCATGTCATATCTGTTGCGGAATACTTCCCCCTTGTAGTCGTTCCTCAAACCGTGGTCAGCAAGGTATTCATCAGCTTTTCGTTTCCAATGGCTCTTTTCACCGATAATGGCATTATTGAGAATGCCGGTCTTTTGCCCGAAACTTACCCAGGGGTGTTTTCCAAAATGCTGGCTGAAATAATTGTCGGTCTCAGGCAGATGCATTGCGATTTGATGCATCTGGGAGGTTTGGTTAGGCGAACCGATTGTAAAAAGGATTTTTTTCCCTTTCATATTTGCTCCGGCTGGAAGCAAAGTTAACGGCAGTAAAAACCGCCAGAACTGACAAGAATCAAGCGGGATAGTTAACCTTATTTGTACTTTTTCGTAATAAAAGGTCACCCGGTTCTCCGCTCTGACCTCGCCAATTCTCAGGAAACGTTTTTTCAACTTGATGCAAGATGCGCTACCGTTCAATCATATCGAAGACATTCGTTGCCGTCACGTTATGGCTGCTGTTCATTTCAGCCCGGCTCCATGCACAGAACAACAAATACTTAATCAGCGATAAGAAACTGGTTAAAAAGGAGTCGGCTGCCTTATCTGCCGCCTCATTCTCATTCAGAAATATTGATGTTCCTTATTACTATGATGATGCCAAACGCAAGCAAATATTGAAAGCTGAACGCTCCAATGACCATGATAAACTGCTTCCGTTACTGGAGGATTATATCAGAAATTTCGGATGCGAAAATTTCAGCCGGGATTATGAATTGCTTTGGATGCTCGGGCAACTCTATGAAAAAAAGGGCATGATGGAAGAGGCGAAAAACATGTACCGTCTGGTGCTCAAGAACACTGAGAAGGACAGGGAATACATCATGCAGTTTTATGACAGGATTGTTTTCAATGAAAAGGACGAATATGTTCCTGTTGAATACTACTATGAATTGGTGGATTACAGAAAGCAGATTGATACGCTCCGTCCGCCAAGAGGTGTTTTCCTGAATATGGGAGAGACGGTTAATTCCGGTTATGAAGACTACGGACCAGTGTTGAATATCACCAATAATGTGCTGCTGTTTACTTCAAAGCGCAACAGGAAAAAAGTTGCCGGTCAGAATCTTTACAATGAAGATGTGTTCTGGGCAACACGCTCTGACATGGGAGGCTGGCAGCAGGCGGAACCTTTTGAAGGCATCAATACCGGATTGAACGAAGGCTCGCCCTGCCTGACGCGTGACGGGAAGCGGTTGTATTTTATCAGATGCGAAGCGCCAGATGGATATGGAAACTGCGACATTTATGTTGCCGACCTCGTGGGCGATGGAATATGGGGTAATGTCCGCAATCTTGGTCCCGGAGTGAACGGCTATTCGTGGGACTCGCATCCCTCGCTTTCTCATTCTGAAGACACATTGTATTTTGTTTCCGACCGTGATGGCGGCTTCGGCAGCACTGACATTTATTATTCTGTGGTTCAAAAAGACGGAAAGTGGTCGCATGCGAAGAACATGGGACCGATGGTTAATACGAAAGACGCGGAGGCAAGCCCGTTTTATCATCCGAAATACAACGTGTTTTACTTCAGCTCCAACGGTCATCTGCTGAATTTCGGAGAGTTTGACATCTTTAAAACACGCCTTGTAAACAACCAATGGATCGAGCCAAAAAATATAGGGCCACTTGTAAACGGAAAAGGAGAAGAATTTTATTTCACAATTGATTCCGAATCCAAAGATTTGTTTTATGCCCGTTCGGAACAGAAGGGTTTTGAAAACCTTGACCTTTTCTCATTCCCGCTGCCGATGGAAGCGCAGCCTCACGCAAACACCGCATTCACCGGTTCGCTTAAAGATTCAATCAGCAATGAGCCGTTTGAAGGGATAGTTTCCGTCATTGATCTTACAAACGGAATCGAAGTGGCGCCCAAGTACATTCGTCCTGACGGCTCGTTTTCTTTTGACCTGATCAACAACAGCCGCTACCTGCTGGTTATTCAGGGCGAGAATTTTTTCCGTATAGAAAAAATCTTCCATCTGGATAAAGACACCGTCATGAACTTCAGGGTGCCTTCAATCAATTTCGTCAGGGTGCAATTCAAAAGCATTGAATTTGCCACCAGCGACTGGAGGATTCTGACGGAAATGCAATCCGACCTCGACCGGATAATGAACTTCATGCTCGATAATCCAACGTTCAATCTGAAAATTTCAGGACACACTGATTCACAAGGAGACGCTCAGGCAAACAACGTGCTTTCTCAAAAACGGGCTGACTCCATCAAAGATTATCTGACCACCAAAGGGGGAATCGGCAAAGCAAGAATTGAATCTTTCGGTTATGGCAGTTCACGGCCGATAGTAAAAGAAGAAATAACAGAAGACGATCGGAAACTCAATCGCAGGGTGGAGTTTGAAATCATCCGCCAGGAAAAAACCACCGACCCGACATGGGGAAGAAACAATTGATTGGATAGTTTGCCGATGTGCTGATTCGATGATTGAATAATCAAGCCGCAATCCGGATTTGGTTTCTGATTTTTATTTTCACGCAAATTTCCAGCGCCAGACGTGCTTCTGATATTTATTATCATCTATCTTGCAGTAACCGTGCTCATCGGCTTTTTAGCCACCCGGTATATCAAAAGTTCAAAAGACTTCATGATTGCCGGGCGGAAACTGCCGCTGTTCATCAGCTCTGCGGCTTTATTTGCGCTGTGGTTTGGCTCTGAAACGGTCTTTGGCGCATCATCTGAATTTATAGAGCACGGACTGTTAGGGGTGATTGAAGATCCCTTTGGCGGTGTGCTTTGCCTGCTGCTTTATGCGCTGTTTTTCGCCCGCCCTCTTTACCGGATGAACCTGCTGACATTAGGCGACCTCTATCGCAACCGTTATGGAAGGAATGTTGAACTGGTCGCGGGCATTTGCATGGTACTCACTTTTTTCGGATACATAGCCGCGCAGTTGGTTGCCATGGGAATCATTTTGAGCATCATCATCCATATTCCGCTTCAATACTGCATCCTCATCAGTTCAGCAGTGGTGACAGCCTATACGCTTGCCGGGGGCATGTGGGCGGTGTCCATCACCGACTTCGTTCAAAGCGTTGTGATTGTGGTTGGGCTGATTGTGACTGCAGGCGTTATTGCTGCGAAAGCCGGAGGGATTTTTTCCCTGCTGAATGAGGCTCCCGATGGTTTTTTTCAGTTTTTGCCCGAAGCCGAAACATATTCCGTAATTGAATATGCCTGCGCCTGGGCAGCGCTGGGATTGGGCGCGCTTGCCTCGCAGGATATATTCCAGCGCGCCAACTCCGCTTCTTCCGAAAAGGTGGTGGTGGCATCCACTTATCTTGCCGCGGCTATTTACCTGCTCATTTCGCTGATTCCCCTGTTCATTGCCCTGGCGGCAAGGGTGCTTTATCCTGAAATGCTACGCATGGACCCGCAGCACATTCTGCCCATGATGGTGCTTTCACACACATCTATTTTCGTTCAGATATTATTTTTTGGAGCGCTGCTGTCGGCCATTCTCAGCACCGCCAGCGGAGCAATTCTTGCACCAGCCAGCATTCTCACTGAAAATATCATCAAACCATTGACTCTTCACCGGCTGGACGACCGCCACTTTCTCCAACTGCTGAGAATATCGGTTTTTGCCATCGCAGCAATAAGCACTTCCATGGCGATGGGAAAACAAAGCGTGTACGAACTTGTCGGTGAATCATACATTCTTGGCTTGGTGTCGCTGCTGGTGCCGATGGCTGCCGCTATCTATTGGAAAAAATCATCTTCTTCTGGCGCCATGCTCTCGATGATTCTCGGCATGGCTTCGTGGGTGGTATTTGAGTTCGTGGTTGAAATAAAGATACCCTCCATGATACCGGCTTTTGCCGCATCAGTTGCCGGGATGGTGGCGGGCAGCCTGCTTGAAAAAAGTCATCGGATGGATGCTTTATAAAAGGCATGCGATGCATAATGTTTCTATCCGTCCTATTATCAATTCATCCGATGGCTAATATAATATAGGTTTTTAGGAAGGTCTCCTTATCGCTTCCTTATCGAACTGCACATCATGTGGTCCAGGGTCTCTGCGATTGAAACTGAACGGAGCTAATGGCGATTTCGCGGTTCGGGCTGCATATCCTTTTGCAGGTATCATAAATCTTAATTTGGCGCAAGTTACTTTAGTAGGCTTAGGATAAACGAAATAGAACATGGATGATGTGAATTTGACGGATTATCACCTACTATATGTCCGTGCATCAGTGTTCTATTTATTTTATAAAACTCTCCTTATTTTCATCCCATGAATGGAGGCTTGGAAAAGGTTGTTAAGAAGCTGTTCAATGCTTTTGGCCTTGAAATCACCCGCAAATGGAATTCGCCTGTGGGTGAAATGGAAAGTTTTTTGAGTGATGTAAAAAAACGCGGACTGCAATGCAACTACATTCTCGATGTGGGAGCTTACAGGGGCAAATTTGCCGGTATGGCAATTGCAATATATCCTGAAGCGGCAATTTATCTGGTAGAGCCGCTGAAAGAGATGAAACAAATGCTCGAAGAATTTTGCAGGCGCAATGCCAGGTGTAAATTTTTCGACTTCTCAGTGGGCCCCAACCTCGGTATGCAACCCCTCAGGGTTTTCAAAGACCTTGCCTGGTCGGGCTTCATGGAGGAGGACATTCCTCAAAAGGACAAGAGGACTCCCCGCATGGTGGAGATGTGGACGATTGACGAATTGATTAAAACAGGACAGATGGAAATTCCTGAGTTGGTGAAATTAGATGTGCAGGGCTATGAATTGGAAGTGCTGAAGGGCGCTGAATCTGTTTTCGGAAAAACCGAATTGTTCATCATCGAAGCTGCGCTGCACAATAAGCACAAAAGTTATCCGCTGATTGCAGATGTAGTAACATTCATGAATGAGCGGGATTATGTGATATATGATTTTGCCGGATTTTTACGCCAGCATCATGACGGCTCGCTCATTGAGTGCGATCTGTGCTTTGTAAAGCGAAATAGTTTTTTGCGGAAGTGAAACTATTCGTTTGCATCTGTCTTACCTCCGCCACCAGCCAATGATTCCAGCTCTTTGTCAATATAATACAGCCCCATCCCCTCCAGCCCGATGAGTTTGATTTTGTCGAGAATGTGGTTAAAAACCGTTTCGCCTTGCCGCTGCTCGTCAACAAAGAATTGCAGAAAGTTGTAGGTGGCATAATCCTTTTCCTCAGTCGCAAACTCTGACAATTTGTGAACTGATTTGGTCACCTTTTGCTCGCCCGCCAAAGCCTTTGAGCAAACATCCAGAATGGATTTGAACTCTGTTGCCGGCTGGTCAACCGAAGGTGCAAGAGCATGTCCTTCCAGATCATTGATATACAGGAAAATTTTCAGCATATGCTGGCGCTCGTCTTCCGCCTGGGCATAGAAAAATTTAGCCGCCCCATTCAGACTTTTCTGCTCGCACCATGAAGCCATGGCGAGATAATTGAAGGATGCTTCCGCTTCCAATTTGATTTGGGCATTCAGAGCCTTTTCAAGTTTTTTTGAAATCATTGCAGGTTGTTTTTTGAAATTTATTGCGGTGAAATTACATTTTCATTTTGATGAAATATTGATAATTTCAAAGAATGACCGAAAAGATAAATCGCTGGTTGCCGAGGAGCAGGATATGTCGCGAACTTATACTGTAGCAGAATATTCGAGGTGGAATCTGGAGGAGTATCGGCAGAAATTCAAAAAGAGAAACAGAGCAAGGTCTATTTACAAGCTGGCATCACGGCTTTACTTATCAGAAGATTTGGATTTCGCACAATCATCTCAGACTGAAGCAATTCACGCTCAACTTGCGGAGGTAAGAAAACTTTTAATTGGATACATCAAATTTCTCGAAAGAGAAATAAGCCCCAACTGAATACATGACACTCATTACTCCTTACCCAACACTCAACACCCAACACTCAGAGCTGAAGATTGACATCCACACCCACATCCTCCCGAAGGAACTTCCTCGCTGGTCGCAGAAATTCGGCTACGATGGTTTTGTGCATCTTGAACATCATCAACCATGTTGCGCAAGAATGATGATTGGCGATAAATTTTTTCGTGAGATAGAATCCAACTGCTGGGATGCAAAAGTGCGCATGAAAGAATGTGACGCGCATCATGTTGATGTGCAGGTGCTTTCAACGATTCCGGTGTTGTTCAGCTATTGGGCGAAACCGGATGATGCGCTGGAAGTTTCAAGATTTTTAAATGACCATATCGCAAGCGTTGTTACAGAAAACCCAAAACGGTTTATCGGTTTAGGAACAGTGCCGCTGCAAGCACCTGATTTGGCAATAAAAGAATTGGAACGCTGCATAAAAGAACTCGGATTGGCGGGAGTTGAAATCGGTTCGCATGTGAACGACTGGAATCTGAACGCGCCTGAGCTTTTTCACTTCTTTCAAGCCGCAGAAAAATTAAATGCCGCAATTTTCGTACATCCGTGGGATATGATGGGCAAAGAAAAAATGCCGGATTACTGGCTGCCGTGGCTGGTGGGTATGCCTGCAGAAACTTCATTGGCAATCTGTTCGATGATATTCGGAGGCGTGTTTGAAAAGCTGCCGAAGCTGCGCGTTGCTTTTGCGCATGGGGGCGGCTCATTTCCCGCAACGATTGGCAGAATTGAGCACGGCTTCAAGGTGCGACCTGATTTGATTGCAAAGCATAATGCTGTAAACCCGAAAAATTATCTCGGCAAATTCTGGCTCGACAGTTTAGTGCATGACGCACAAATGCTCGATTACTTGGTGAATCTGGTTGGCGCTGACCGTGTGTGCCTCGGCAGCGATTATCCGTTTCCGCTAGGCGAGCACAAGCCGGGCAAGCTGATTGAATCCATGCCGTTCAATTCGCAGGTGAAAGAAAAATTGCTAAGTGGTGCTGCGCTTGAATGGCTAGGATGAAACGGGAAATGTTTACTGTTAGAGTTTAACACTCCTCCTGCTTCAGAAATACCCTTGTTTCTGCAAGGCTGCGCTGCCTGAGCCTTGTGCTGCATCCTTGTTTAGGCATAAGCGAAAATCCGCTCAGTGCATGCGCTCCGGCTTGTGTCATTTCGTGAGGTTTTGTGCTAACTTTAGTAGCCCTATTAACCCTATGTCTTTTCCAAACCACTATAATACTTTAGGCATCAGCAGGTACGCAACAAAAAAGGAGATACAGGCTGCCTTCAAAAAGCTCTCCCTGCAATGGCATCCTGACATAAATAACAGCCCTGATGCGCTTGAAAAATTTGCTAAAATCAACAGAGCCTATCAGTTTCTTTCCAATAAGGCGACCAAAAAAGCTTACGATAAGGAATATGACCATCATTACAACAGGTTGCTGAGGAGGGAGCTTAAACGGGACTTTGAATACTTCATAATAGCGAAAAAATTTCAGCCCGCTTCAGTTGAACAGAAAACAGTTAAAGCAATGACTAAATTAACCTGCTTCGGAGGCGCGCATACAATTGTTTACGTAATTAATTGTTTTCTTTATTTTTATACCGGCTTCCTTTTTTATGAAGGAGTTCGCTATGGAGATGCCGGGTTCATACTGCTCTCGCTACTATTCGGCCTCTTTGCAATAGCAGGCTCCGCCCTGCAAGAGAAGCTAAAAACTGTTACATCACCGCCACTCGCAAGGCAAGATAGAGATTTAAGCGAGCGTGTATATAAGTTGCATTTTCCAAATTAACCGGTGACATTAAGCCTAAAAATTATCTTGGCAAATTCTGGCTCGACAGCCTGGTGCATGACGCGCAGATGCTCGATTACTTGGTGAATCTGGTTGGCGCTGACCGCGTGTGCCTCGGCAGCGACTATCCTTTTCCGCTGGGCGAGCACGAACCGGGAAAACTGATTGAATCTATGCCCTTCAATTCACAGGTGAAAGAAAAATTATTAAGTGGCGCAGCGCTGGAGTGGCTGGGGATGAAGCCTTTTTCTGCTCTGCCCTGAATCCTTCGAGGCTTTCTATTTCATTTGTATTGTCTCGCTGCTTTTTGATGTGCTGCCTTTATTTTTTCTGCTAAAGATTTCGGTTGTAAAACTTTCATGCTGTCTCCAAAGGAAAGCAATTCCATAATCAGGTCGTGGGTTACACACAACTTTAACTTTATCTGCAATTCATCTTCGGTGTCAACCAAAATTTGCTGTGTGTCGTGAAGCGGAAGTGTCTTGATATACTTTAAATGCTAATTAGCTCAACCGAATTTTTAAAACTTTCCGAAAGGCTTACAATGTATTCTACAACATCTTGTTTTTCACCAATCTGCTTGGTAAGATAGTTCATGATAGCCTCCTCCTTATTACCTGATTTTGCCGGACTATTAAAGTCATTTTTATCGTTGGCGGATAATTTTGTTCTGTTATCCACAACTCTCAAATGATGCAGCAAAATATCTTCGAGAGTCCCTTCGCCTCTAAATGCATTGGCGTTTATAGATTCTTCAAAGCGATATATTTCAGCAAAATTATTCTATATCCTAATTATATTTTCTTCAGCATTAACAGCTTCTATATAAACCGCCTTCATCAATTTCGCCTTAATCTTTTCTATTAGATTTAGTTTAATGCCTCGTGAATTTTGCAATTCAAAATTCAAAGATTTGAACAGCAACAGCTTTATCCATAGTAATATGAGTAGAGACATGAGCAGCTGGTAAGTGTTTTTATATAGTCTGAAATTTGTACAGCCTGTAACTTTTTATTCTCTTTAAAAAGTTTTCTCAAATAATTGAGTGCAAATAGAATTTTCCCGATTGACAAGGTTTGTGTTTCTCCATTATCTATGTTTAAATCTTTTATTTTATTAATTTTTCACTTGAATAAGTGAAAATTACGGAGTCGTGCGATCAGCGCAGCTCTTGTCTTTCAACACGATGACAGTTATTTATTTGCGGGGTTGAGGTACAATCTTAATCCAGCCTCAACCTGCCACCGTCTCCTTCGCCTTCGCCACAAAATATTCCCGGATGAGCGTTTCCACAATCTCCCTCACCGGGCGGATGGAGTGGACATATTCGATTGAAGGACCCGCGCACCACACGGTCTTGTAGGTGGCGCTGAAGGCGGCTTTCTCCAGCGCTTTCATGCCCTTGTAGTAGGTGAGCATCTTGGTGTATTTCTTTATCGTGCGGTTGTTATTCAGCAGCGCTTCAAACCAGTTTTGCTTCGTGCCGATCTGCTGAACGTAGGGCGTATTGATGACGGTGCAGGGCGTACCTGAAATCTTGGTGGTCATCACGATGTCCTTGGCGCCATAGTCAACGATGGCTTGCTTGTATTCCATCGAAACGTCCGCCTCGTTGGATGCGATGAACGGGCTGCCGATGCTCGCGCCACACGATCCCCACTGCAGCTTTTCGATGAGGTGCTCTCCCTTGCCCACGCCCCCCGCAGATATGATGGGAACTTTGCATGCTTTCACCAGTTGCGGAATCAGCACAGAGGCCGGCAGCGGGCCGGCATGGCCGCCCGCATCGGCATTCACGGCAATGATGGCGTCAGCGCCCATCGCCTCCACCTTCAGCGCAAACCGCTCGTCCGTCACATCGCTGAACACTTTAATGCCTTTCGGCTTGCACACGTCAATCACCATCTGCGGGCTTCCCAGCGAGGTGATGATATACTCCACTTTGTAATCAAGGCAGGTTTGCAGTTGCTCCTTTAATTTGATATTCGATTTATTGACGATGAGATTGATGCCCGCGGGGCCATTCGTCCCCTGGCGTATTTCATCCAGCGCCTTGCGGAAATCAGCGTCAGTCCTGTAATTCAGCGCAGGAATGGCTCCTGTGATGCCCGCATTGTTTGCCTCTATCACCATCTTCGCATTCGACACCAGGAACATGGGCGCCATGATGATCGGGTAGCGGATGCCCAGCATCCGCGTCAGCGCAGTTTCGATTTTCGGTTGAGTCATTTTTATGATTTAATAATGTGGCGAAATTAGGCGATTGTCCTGACCAGCCTCACCCCTGTCCAGGGCAACACGCCTTTAAATCTCAGTGATTATCAATCTGTTTCGGAATAGAGAGGTCGAGTAGATCGGGGGAGTTTCACCCCCGCCTTCTCACAGAACGGTGCGTACAGTCTCCTCCGATCATATCGGGGCTCTTGTTAGTCTTAAATCGTATCGCCTGCCCGCCAATGTGCAAATAATTTCGGATGCGTCTTTTGCTCCGCTTTTATTTGCTCGATAGCTAAGTAAATGCTTTCCATTTTGCGCTTGCGATTCTGGCTTCCAGAGCGAAGCGAAAAAATTTGTCGTGCGCCCGGTCTGAAGAAAGAGAACAGCGGTTTGGAAATATTTTCTAAATTTCCTTAAGATTCCCGATATTCAGGGCCGCAAACTCCCGAAACCATTGGCTTGCGTTAAAAATGATGAAACGGCTTGCAGGAATTTTTTTGATTATAAGCGCTGCCACCTGCATCCTTCACGCGCAGAACTACAATAATCCCGGAGGCGTCATTGCCGCATGCTCAGGATATTTCTACGATTCCGGAGGACCTTCGAGAAACTATGCGGATGGTGAAAATATTGCCACCACGTTCTGCCCGACCGCAGCAGGCAAGTGCCTCTCCATCACATTCACATCTTTCGATCTTGAAAGCACCTTCGATGATCTGACGATCTATGATGGAGCGTCTTCGGCTTATCCCATCATTGGCACCTATTCCGGCACCAATTCGCCCGGCACGGTGACCGCCACTAACGGTTGCCTGACTTTCATTTTCGATTCCGATTTTTCCATATCCAATCCCGGATGGTCGGCAAATATTGCCTGCGTATCTTGTCCGCCTCCTCCGCCCTGCACAGGCACAACGCCTTTCTGCGCATCAACTCCTCCCGATATCTGCCCGAATGCCTGCCACCTCGGAACCCTTTCGGCTCCCCCCAACTGTCCCTTCACCGGTACGGCAACCAATGTCTTTTGCCTCAGCAACACGGGAGCAACAGCATCAACACCTTACCGCTACCTTACCGGCTGCCAGCCCGCAGGCAGCAACATGGCAGCGCCTGCCGCTGACGTGTGGTACACCTTCGTTGCCTCATCGAACATCATTGACATCAGCATCTCAGGATTATATAATCCCAACATCGGGCTTTACGAAGGAACAGACTGCAATACTTTCATCGGCAGAGGTTGTGCCGTGGGAGCGTTTGGAAATTTACAGGCTTCTTTTCAGCCTATCACGCGCGGTCAAACATATTACCTCCAGATTTCAGGAGGCGACACAACGGAGAAAGGCGACTTCACGTTGACCATCACGGGAAGAAATGACTGCGACCCCTGCGTGATCAACGCTTTGTTAACCGCGTCACCGCTGCCTTCTGGCGGTGTTTACCAGGCGGGAACCACCGTTCACTTTTGCCTCACGGTAACCCGGTGGAACCCGACATCATCCAACTGGCTGCATGGCATCGTACCTGATTTTGGTCAGTGCTGGGACATGTCCACGCTGGTCACCTATCCCCCGCCCACCTGCGACTTCAACGGGTCGTGGAAATGGTATAACTCCGTGACAAGCAGCGTCACGGGAACTACTGCAGGTCCCGGATTTTTCTATGAGTCAATATTAGGGTGTGCCGGTATTTGCGACCCCAATGATCCGGGAGATAATTACGGGGACAACTGCACGGGCGTGGTGAATTTCGTCTTCTGCTGGGATATTACGGTAGCCCGGTGCACCAATGGAAATAATTTGAATGTTTCAGTCAATACTTTCGGTGACGGTGAAACAGGCTCGTGGACCAGCTTTGCCTGCGCTGCCGACCCGGTTTTTGAATTTTTTGCAACATACACTGATTGTCCTGAACCGCTGCTGCAAATGAAAGGGGCATCCTGCAATGGCGCTGCTGACGGCTGGGTTATTGCGGAAGGACAGGGAACCGCACCATTTGATTTCGTTTGGCGCGACAGCCTGGGGAATATTTTAAAAACCAGCACCGCGGTAAATGATTTCGACACGCTGAGTTTACTGCCGGGTGGCGATTACACCATTGAGCAGTCCGATGCCGGGCAGTGCGTGAATACAGTCAGCTTTGTTATCGGTGAGCCTTCCGCACTAACGGAAAATATTTCCGTCACGCATGTTAGCTGCAGCGGAGCGCAGGATGGAGGAATGGACATTGCCGCGACTGGCGGAGTTGCTCCGTACGAGTATTCCATTGATGGAATAAATTTTCAATCTTCCAATATTTTTTCCGGTCTCAGTCCCGGTTCTTATTCAGTTTCCTTGCGGGATGACAGCAACTGCGTCACTACGCAAAGCGCAAGCATTATTGAACCCGCACCGCTCATGATTGAGCTTGATTCAATAGTCAACTCGTCCTGCTCTTTCAGCGATGATGGCGCTGTGTATGTTTCCATCACAGGCGGAACCGCGCCCTACACATTCATTTGGTCGGACGCGTCCGTCACGGAAGATATTGCCAATCTTGCCGGAGGAAATTATTTGCTGACGGTTACGGATTTGAACGGTTGTGTTGCAACGGATTCATTTTTTGTGATGTCGAGCCCGGGCATTACGTTAAGCGCAATGGTCATTAACGCAAAATGCAATGGCGCGTCTGACGGCTCGGTGAATTTGACGGTTAATGGCGGCACCGGCCCGTTCAGCTACTCATGGTCAAATGGCGCAGTTGCCGAAGACCTGACCGGTGTACCTGCAGGAACATATGCTGTAAATGTTCTTGATATGAACCAATGTCCCGATTCGTTAACCGTCATTGTTTTGGAACCTTCAGCGCTCGTTCTGAACGGAAACGCCACTGACCTTTTATGCAATGGCGGCAGCTCCGGTATGATTGACATAACGCTTGCCGGTGGAGTTTTGCCTTATTCGTTTTTATGGTCGAACAATGCTGTTACCGAAGATATTTCGGGAGCGGCTGCGGGAACCTATTCGGTGATTGCCACCGACTCACATTCATGCACCGCATCAATGACTTTTGCGCTCACAGAACCGGATTCAATTGTTTTAACCTCTGTCAAAACGGATGTGAGTTGCAACGCAGGAAATGACGGAGCTATTGATCTCGCGGCAAGCGGTGGAGTTTTTCCTTATCAATTCAACTGGTCGAACAATGCGGCAACGGAAGATATTACAGGGTTATCTGCCAATGTTTATGATGTGATTGTAACTGATTCGAATTTATGCTCCGCGTCCTCTTCGATAGCAATCGCTGAACCGGGCGCGCTGATAGCGAATGGCATTGTGACCGATGTTTCGTGCAACGGTGAAAGCACCGGTGCGATTAATTTGACGGTTAACGGTGGAGTCGCGCCTTACGGCTATCAATGGTCGAATACATCCGATGTTGAGGACCTGGCTGGCATTTCTGCCGGGAATTATATGGTGACTGTTTTGGATGCAAATCTTTGTCCGGATACGCTTGCGTTTGTTGTTGGCCAGCCATCCGCCATCGCACTTGACGGGATTGTCGCCAATCTTCTTTGCAATGGTGATAATTCCGGAACCATTGATTTAACCGCTTCAGGGGGAGTTCAACCATTTTCATTTCTGTGGTCAAATAATGCAATTACCGAGGATATTTCAGGCGTTGCCGCGGGAATCTATACGGTTGCGGCTGCAGATTCAAATTTATGCAGCGCGACAGCATCATTCTCTCTCTCTCAACCTGATTCAATTGTCTTAACTTCTGTGAAAACAGACGTGAGTTGCAACGGTGGAAATGACGGAGCCATTGATCTTTCGGTCAGCGGAGGAATCATCCCCTACCGGTTCAACTGGTCGAACAATACCTACACGGAAGACCTTGCCGGATTGACCGCCAATACCTATGACGTGATTGTTATGGATTCCAATTTGTGCATTGCATCAGCCTCAGCAACCATTTCCGAGCCTTCGGTTCTCGCGGTGAGCGGAATTGTTACGGATGTGTCGTGCAACGGTGAGAGTACCGGAGCTATTGACCTTGCGGCAGTTGGAGGAGTCGGACCCTATAGTTACCAATGGTCAAACACAGCCATTGTCGAAGATCTTAATGGCATTGCTGCCGGAAATTATATGGTGACTGTTTTGGATGCAAATCTTTGTCCGGATACGCTTGCGTTTGTTGTTGGCCAGCCATCCGCCATCGCACTTGACGGGATTGTCGCCAATCTTCTTTGCAATGGTGATAATTCCGGAACCATTGATTTAACCGCTTCAGGGGGAGTTCAACCATTTTCATTTCTGTGGTCAAATAATGCAATTACCGAGGATATTTCAGGCGTTGCATCAGGAACTTACTCGGTTATTGCCACCGATTCGAATTTGTGTTCCGGGATAAAATCGTTTATGCTTGACGAACCGGACGCAATCGCGTTGTCAACGGCAACAACTGATATTGCCTGCAACGGTGGAAATGACGGAGCTATTGATCTTTCGGTCAGCGGAGGAGTTAATCCCTATCAATTTAATTGGTCGAACAATGAAACAACAGAAGACATCACGGGATTGAGCGCGAATGTTTATGACGTGGTTGTTATTGACTCGAATTTATGTACAACGGCTTTATCGGTCACTATCACCGAACCCGCTGCGCTTGCTGTTAACGGGATTATCACTGATGTTTTATGCAACGGAGAAAACACGGGCGATGTTGACATTACGGTTGCAGGAGGCGCCACTCCTTATAATTTTCAATGGTCCAACTCAGCGGTATCAGAAGATTTATCATTGGTAACTGCGGGAAGCTACTCCGTTATCATCACAGATTCCAACCAATGCACGGTTTCTTCGACCTTCCCGGTTGCAGAACCTCCGGCAATCATGCTAAGCGGCATCATCACGCATGTCGCCTGCAACACAGCCAATACGGGCGCTGTTGACCTCACTGTCTCAGGAGGAGTTCAGCCGTTTTCACTTCTGTGGTCAAACAATGCGGTCACCGAAGATATTTCAGGTGTTGCTGCGGGTATCTACTCGGTTACAGCCACAGATTTCAATTCCTGTTCCGCCACTGCTTCCTTCACATTAACACAGCCCGATTCCATTGTTTTGACTCTGGTAAAAACCGATGTGAACTGCGCGGGTGGAAATGACGGAGCCATTGACCTCACCATTATCAGCGGCACACAGCCATTCCGGTTCACCTGGTCGAACAATGCGGCAACGGAAGATATCTCAGGTTTAGCCGCAGGCGCTTACAGCGTGGTGGTAATTGATTCCAATTTCTGCACTGCCTCATCTTCAGCAACAATCAACGAGCCATCACCGCTTGTTGTCAATGGAAACGTGATTGATGTTATATGCAATGGAGATAGCTCAGGAGAGATTAATCTTTCCGTCAGCGGAGGAACAGTGCCGTATGCCTATCGCTGGACAAATGCTGAAGTATCCGAAGATCTGATTGGAATCTCAGCCGCCAGTTATATGGTAACTGTTTTTGATGCAAATCAGTGTTCAGATACTTCAGCCTTTGCAGTTGCCGAACCTCCGGCTATCGTGCTCAGTGGAATCACTACCAATCTGCTCTGCTTCAAAGATTATTCTGGCGCAATTGATCTCACTGCTTCGGGAGGAGTCAATCCATTCGCTTACTCGTGGTCGAATAACGCATCAACCGAAGATATTTCAGGCGTTGCAGCCGGCACATTCTCGGTGACGACAACCGATTTCAACAACTGCATAGCCACAGCCTCGTTCACATTGACGCAACCGGATTCAGTCGAACTCACCGGAGCATTGACACATGTGAGCTGCGCGCAGGGGAATGACGGTGCCATCTATCTCACTGTGAACGGAGGAACAGCGCCATTTCAATTCATCTGGTCAAACAACGCAAGCACGGAAGATATAACCGGATTAACAGCCGGAAACTATGATGTCATTGCTGTTGATATGAACGCTTGCAATGCAACGGCTTCCTATGCCATCACCGAACCAACCGCGCTTGCCATAACCGGTGCGTCAACGCATGTGCTGTGCAATGGCGGAAATACAGGAACCGTGAACATTGATGTCAGCGGTGGCGTGACGCCCTATCGCTACCAATGGTCAAATTCCGCGATTACTGAAGATTTGAATGCCGTGGTTGCAGGCGCATACATCGTGACCGTTATTGATGCGAATAACTGCACCGCAACATCCGGATACGTTGTTAATGAACCCGACTCGCTGGTATTGACCGGCTATTCAGAAGACGCGAAATGCTTTACGAGCGCTGACGGGGAAATTCATCTTTCGGCATCGGGAGGAACGCAGTCTTATCAGTTTTCAATTGGCAATCAGTTTCAATCAATATCTTCATTCACGAATGTTCCGGGAGGGAATTATCAGCCGGTGGTGCGCGATGCGAACGGCTGCACAGACACCATCAGGCTCGTCATCAATACGCCTCCTCCCATCGCCACTTCAATAACAACCGGAAGCGTCAACTGCTTTGGCGGAAATGACGGCATAGCTATTGCCATGGCAACAGGGATGAATGGTCCGTTCACCTATCAGTGGAGCAATTCCATTACAAATGACACAGCGCGAAATCTTTCCGAAGGAACTTACTACGTAACCGTTACCGATTCCAACAGATGCCTTGCTTTCGACACCGCGCTGATAAGCGAGCCTCCGCAGTTAGAATTAACCGCTGTTATCGGCAATGTCGGTTGCAATGGAGAAAACACCGGGTACGCTGATCTGAGTGTAACAGGCGGAACTCCGGATTACAGTTACTCATGGACGAATAACCGGATGACGCCATATATTGATTCGCTCAGTGCCGGAAGTTACACCGTTGTTGTTACCGATAATAATAACTGTTCCGTCAGCGGTTCATACTCCGTTATCGAGCCGTCTCAGATGAATCTTTCAGCAATCGCAACTCCTGTGGTTTGCAATGGCGACAGCAATGGCATAGCATCGGTTACAGCGTATGGCGGCACCCCTTCATACTCATATCAATGGGATGGCGGTGCGGACAACCAAATCACCTCAAGCGCAGTGAACCTTCCGGCAGGCAGCTATGATGTGACGGTGACGGACGCAAACAGTTGCACGGCAACCGTCAGCCCAGTTGTGACGGAACCGGTATTGCTGGTCGCGGTTATTGACACTTACGCCAATCCGCTTTGCCATGGGGAAAGCTCCGGGTTTGCGTTGGCAAGCGCAAACGGAGGAACCGGTGCGGTATCTTATTTATGGAATAACAGCCCTCCGTCCAATGACGCTGAAATGACCGGGGCAAGCGCAGGCATTTATACCGTTACCGCAACCGATGGCAATGGCTGCACCGCATCCGCCACGGTCATGCTGAACGAGCCTCCGCCTCTGACCGTTGTGATTATCCCTGCGGATACCACTGTCACTTATGGCGACAGCGTCACGCTTCGCGCGGTTCATTCACCTGCATACGTCTCGCCTTCTTATGCATGGGAACCATCCAGCCTGCCGTTATGGTGCATTGCTCCCTGCGCTGAACCGACCATAGTTCCCACTGAGCCGGTTTGGATTACGGTGAGCATCACCGTGCAGGGTGGAAATTGCGCGGCAACGGCAAGGGCTTTCATTGACCTGGATTACAACAACAGCATCCACGCGCCAAACGCATTCTCCCCTGATGGAGACGGCATAAATGATGAATTTGAAATTTTCTTCACCTCATCGCTTTCGGAGATCACCTGCATCATTTTCAACCGCTGGGGAGAGAAACTGTTTGAAACCCGTACCATTGGAGAATTTTGGGATGGAACGGACGGGGGAGAGATGCAGAATCCGGGCGTGTATGTTTATTGGGTGGAAGGCGTTTTTCTGAATGGGGAGAGAAAGCAGTTCAAGGGAAGCGTTACGCTGCTGCGGTAGGAGGTTGTTGTATTGCATTAATTAACATATAAATTAATTATTTATTTAATTACGATTCTAAAAATTGCTCTTTCTATCGCCTCAACACCTCCCTCCCCAGAAGGTCTCCGGAAGGAGAGGGGTAAGTGGCAGAATTTTCAGAACTGCCCTTAAAAAAGACACCTGAATCCGTCCCTGGCCGTCACGCTATCTTTATTTCCTTGCCGTTATTTTTGACTGACTTGTCTGCGGCTTCCAAAATGCGCACTACTTTCGCACCGTCATGCATATCGCTTAATGGTTTTGTCTTTTTAAAAATGGCGTTAACAAAATCTTCAACGACACCTGCCAATGCTTCGCGCTTGCCCAACTTCGGGATGTAGATGTCGCCTACCCGATAATCCACGAGCAACTCTCTTTTTGATTCATCGGTACGGGGCTGTATGTTGTAAGTTGTATCATAAACTTTCACCTTCTCCGTTGGCTCCACATCATCGAAAAGAATCATTTTTTTTGAACCCCCGATCAATATCTTTCTGATTTTGACGGGTGCAGTCCACGAGCAGTTGAAATGTCCGATCAGATCGCTTTGGTAGTTAAGCGTCAGGAACGCCATGTTTTCCAGTCCGGTGTGCGTGTGCGAAATTCCGGTTGCATTGACGCTGACCGGTTGCTCTTTCACCAAATGATTGAGAATGGAAATATCGTGGGGGGCCAAATCCCAAATGACATTAATATCCGACTGAAAAAGTCCGAGGTTGATGCGCGTGGAGTCGAAGTATTTTATTCTACCGATGCTGCCGCTTTCAACGATTTGCTTGATGGCTATTACAGCGCCTGTGTAGAGAAAGGTGTGATCAACCATCAGCAGCTTTTTCTTCTGCACTGCGAGATTGATCAGCTTCTCAGCGTCAGATGTCTTTGAAGTCATAGGCTTCTCGATCATTACATGCTTTCCATTCTTTAAAGCCTTCCGGGCAAGTTCGTAATGAGTGTAAGCTGGCGTGGCGATACAAACGGCATCAATCAGATTGTCGTTCAATACGTCATCCGGAGAGTTTACCGTGCAAACGGAGGGATAGCTTTTTTTAACAGCATTCAATCTTTCCTGCCGCAGGTCGCATACTAATTTGACTTCGCAGTCATCCCTCTCTGAAAAGTTGCGAAGCAAATTCGGACCCCAATAGCCATAACCGATGATTGCGATATTCATTTTTCAGCAGGCAAAAGTAAAAAATTATCCTTCCTGAATGCCTTGCTGATTGCAGCTTTTCTTCAATCCGGTTTTTAGATTTCTTGATAATGATGTAATTTGTTTTTCAATTCATGTCAATTCTCGATATACTTCATAAGAAACGAAGCGGGCATCGCCTGTCTGATGAGGAGATAGATTTCTTCGTTCGCGGTTATACCACCGGTCAGATTCCCGATTACCAGGCTTCAGCCTTACTGATGACAATCTATTTTCAGGGATTGAATCGGCATGAAACGCTCGCTTTTACAAAGGCAATGATTGCCTCCGGAGAAACGATTGATCTTGCTTCCATCCCCGGAGTTAAAGTTGATAAACACAGTACGGGTGGCGTTGGAGACAAAACCACACTCGTATTGGCGCCTCTTGTAGCTGCAGCGGGAGTTCCTGTAGCCAAACTTTCCGGCAGAGGTCTCGGGTTTACGGGCGGTACAATAGACAAGCTTGAATCCTTTCAGGGATTTCGCGCTGAACTGACGAAGGAGGAATTGGTGCGCCAGGTGCAATCCATCGGGATAGCTATCGCAGGACAAACCGCTGAGCTTGTTCCTGCCGACAAGAAGCTATATGCGTTGCGCGATGTAACGGCAACGGTGGAAAACAAATCGCTTATCGCAGCGAGCATCATGAGCAAGAAGATCGCATCCGGCTCTAACGCGATTCTGATTGACGTGAAATGCGGGGATGGCGCTTTCATGAAAAACAAAAAGGACGCATTCGATTTGGCTCGTCAGCTTGTGGATATAGGCGAAAGTCTGTGCAAAAGAACGATTGCGGTTGTTTCAACCATGGAGCAGCCTTTGGGAAGGGCTGTAGGCAACGGGCTGGAAGCGGTTGAAGCGGTTGAAACCCTGAAGGGGCGAGGTCCGAAAGATTTGCAGGACTTATGCGTCTATCTGGGGACGCAGATGCTTTTGCTGGCCGGCATTGTGAGAAAAGAAAAGGACGCGAGGCTGCGGATGCTGCATGCGCTGCACTCGGGTAGGGGATTGGAAAAACTAACTCGGCTTATTGAGGCGCAGGGCGGAGATGTCAGGCAAATAAAGGATTTGGAGTTATTGCCGAAAGCGGCTATCGTTGAGATCATCACTTCACCAAAAGACGGATATATTACATCAGTTCTTGCGGAAAAAGTCGGGAACGCAGCGATGATGCTCGGAGCAGGCAGAAGCAAAAAGGAAGAAGGCATTGATGCGACTGCAGGAATAGTCCTTCATAAAAAAGCTGGCGACAAAGTGAGAAAGAGCGAGGGGCTTGCGATTTTACATACCAATAACATGACTCAGTTGAAAGATGCCACTGACATGTTGCTTTCTGCCTATAGGTTTTCACAGAAAAAACCCAAGCCTCATAACTTTATTATCGGCAAGGTGAGCAAGAAAGGAACGCAAAAGTTCTGAGTAGACCGAAACAACTCAGGTTTTCGAACCATTGAACTGTAGAATATTCGGTATTAACCAGGAGTACGTCTCTTCCCTTCGGAAATTCGACTACGCTTGGTATAACATTACTTCATGACCAAGTTCGTCAACCAATCATCGAATCATTGTTGTCCGGTAAAAATATTTATCAAGAGAAATAAGGTCGCCCTTACAGGGCTTTGTTCGTTCAGATTCGTTTCGTTTCTACCAAAAGGTCGCTCCTGACGGAGCTTTTGAAAGTCCCAGCGGGACGACATTATGGTAGCAGTTTGTTAAGAAGGAAAAACCAAGCCCCATCGGGCGGCATTATCTGAAATATACACAGAGCTTGAATTTAGGGGAGTAATAGAAATTTTTACCGGACAACAGTGATCATCGAATCAGCAAATCAGCACATCAAATCCCCACCGGATGCCAGGTGGTTTTGATTTCCTGGGTGTCGAGGATGAAATAAGGATTTTGCGAAGTTTCCTTCATCCAGTCCGTTTCCTTATGAATGACAACACGCTTCACGTTCAAAGTGGCATTTTCCTGGATGGTTCTTATTTCTTTCTTGTCGTCACCGCTGAAGATGATCGCATTCACGTCCATGTGCGAAGAAAACTGCCCGATGAGTTCCCTGCGAAAGCCGGTCAGGATATTTGCCACACCACCGGGAACATCCGATGAATGTAAAACCTCTGCGAATGTCACAGCGCACAACGGCAATAGCTCGGAGGCAAGAACAACGCAGGTATTTCCTCCGGTGATAGCCGGGATTATGGTTGAAACCAATCCGATCAATGAATTTTCCTGCGGAGCGATGACACCCACCACTCCGGTCGGCTCATATATCGAGAAATTAAAGTAAGGAGCATTTGTCGGGTTCACGCTGCTGAAAACCTGCTGGTATTTGTCTGCCCAGCCCGCGTAATACGCCATTCTGTCAATGGCAAGCGTCACTTCGCTGGTGGCTTCGTCAATGCTCCGCCCCTGCTGAATCAGTTCCGAAACGAATTGGGCGCTGCGCCCTTCCAGCATTTCCGCAATGCGATAAATGATTTGTCCCCGGTTGAAGGCGGTGAGTGACGACCACTTTTCAAAAGCATTCCTTGCCGCCACCACCGCATCACGGAAATCTTTCCTTGACGACCGGCTGATGCTGGCGATGACATTGCCTTTTTTGTTTTTCAGCTTGTAATACCTGCCGGATTCGGTTCGCGGAAATTTCCCGTCAATATAAATCTTATATGTTTTTTGCACCTTCAATCTGTGACCATTCGCCTGCCTGCCATTCACGGTGAGATGAGAAAGGATTTCAGGATTGACCTTTCTGAGAACAGATTTTTTAAGAAGGGATTTCAAGATAGCTCAAATTTACGATTTTGGCGTTCCCCTTTATGTGTTTCCCGGGGCAACACGCATTTAAATCAGTTTGATTATCAAACTCTTTCATTGCCGTTGGCTTCAGCCAATGGTTTAAGAATTGAGAAATGAACAGGCTTCAGCCAAATTTTTTTTGTTTTGGCAAGGTTGGGCTAAAGCCCATCATTTTCTCTCTTTTCATTGCCGTTGGCTGAAGCCAACGGCAATGAAGCTATCCAAACATTTTAATACGTTCTACCTTGTGTGTTTCCCTGTGTTTCCCTATGGTAAGATGATCGTCTGCCAACGCATATCGCTCCCGCCTTTCATGTTATGATTCGTTTTGATCCGTTAATTAATTGTTATCGAATACGGTTCACGTTGGTCAGACTGTACAACCTGGTCGCCTCTGAACGGAACAAATATGCCAACAGATTTTTGCTCATTGAAAAGTTCTACCACATCAGTTGGTGCTGCAACCTCATTATTCCAGTCCTACTCTGATTTCAGATAAACTTTAATCCACACCGGAAAACTTGTGTTTGCAGGGGGTTTTATCTCGTGTCTTGGTTAAGGGCAGTTCTAAAAATTGCTCTTTTATCGCCCGCCCATTTATATATCCAGTTTTCAGTTTTCATAACGTCATACAAAAAAGGATTCCTATAGAAAATTGAATGCCCTTCACGTCATCCGCGTTCTATTTTTATATAGTTACTTCACTGCCCTCGTCATCTGCTCGATCATATTCCACATCTCATTCGGCACGGCTTCCATCCCGCTGAACTGCCCTGCTCCCTTCAGCCATTCGCCACCGTCAATCGTGATGCAGTCGCCATTGATGTAGGATGAAAAGTCGGAAACGAGGAAAGCGCAGAGGTTGGCAAGCTCCTGGTGTTTGCCAACACGTCCAACAGGCACTTTCTTAGCGGGGTCGAATTTATCTGCAAGATCGCCCGGCACGAGGCGTTCCCATGCGCCCTTTGTCGGAAACGGACCGGGAGCAACAGCGTTGAAACGGATTTTATATTTCGCCCATTCGACTGCAAGCGAACGCGTCATCGCCAGTACTCCTGCCTTTGCACACGCGCTTGGGAGCACATAACCGGAGCCGGTCCAGGCATAAGTCGTCACGATGCTTAATACCGTTGCGGGTTGTTTTTCCTTAATCCAATGCTTGCCGAAAGCGAGCGTGTAGTTGATGGAGCCTTGCAAAACGATTCCAATGACCGCTTCAAACGCTTTGGGAGAAAGCCTTTCGGTGGGGCTGATGAAATTTCCTGCCGCATTATTCACCAGCGCATCCACCCTCCCGAATTTTTCAACCGACTTCTTAAGCACATTTTCCACTTCCTCATATTTCCTTACATCCGATTGCAGCGCGAGCACTTTTCCGCCTGTTTCTTTTTCCATTTCCTTAGCCGTTTCTTCGAGCCTCTCCAATTTGCGACTGGTGATGATGAGGTTGGCTCCAAGCTGCAGAAAATATTTTCCCATCGCCTTGCCGAGTCCGGTTCCTCCGCCTGTTATCAGAATAGTTTTCCCTTTAAGCGCATCTTGCCTGAGCATGGGTTCGTTGTAAAGCATAGTAGAGTATTTAAATGACGAATGACGATTTACGAATGACGAATTGAAGGAGGCAAAGGTAAAATAATCTTTTTGGGAAGCATCAGCTGCCGGTTTCGCTAAAAAAGTAAATTTGAGTGACCGCATGCCTCTCCCTATTTACATACAGGTCATCGCGAATGGCAGAAGCCAGAATATCGTCCTTCAGAGCGGGGAACAGGTGATCCTTGGGCGTGATACGGTAATGGCTTACGGTGCAGAGTTCAATCATTTCAGGGTGTCGCGGGAACATGCCAAAATTGGATTTGATGATAATGCAGTTTGGATCGAAGATTTGGCTACTACCAATGGCACTTTTTTGAATGGCGAACAACTCAACCCTAATCAAAAGTATCCGATTAAACCGGGTGATGAAATCTCGCTGGCGGAAGTTGTGACTGTCAGGATAAGCAATGAACAGCCGCCCAATCTCTCCAATCAGCCCAAGCAGAAAAGTGAGATAAACATTGCATTTAATGCAAGCCTGAATGATTTCTTAAAACAGAAGTCTGAAATATTCATAGGCAGAACTCCTGAAAATGATATTGCGCTGCCGGATATGTCGGTGTCGAGGCGACATGCGCGTGTCTTTAAAGAGAACGGGAAAGTTTATGTGGAAGATTTGAAAAGCACCAACGGCACGTTTGTCAACGGGCAAAGAATCGCTGATGTTATGTTGTTGGGTGAAACTGACCGGCTGCATATCGGTTTGCACGAATTCAGTTTGGTCCGCAAAGCAGAGGATTTACTGAAGAAGGCTGCCATTGCTGTCCACAACATCACCAAAATTTTTCCTAATGGCTATCAAGGCCTGCAACGAACTTCCTTTGAGATACCTTATCAGGAAATGGTTGCGCTGATGGGACCCAGCGGTTGCGGCAAGTCCACTTTGCTGAAAGCTCTCAACGGAGACAGTCCGCCAAGTTCCGGCAGTGTGCGGCTTTTCGGATTGGACTTATATGAAAATTTTGAGTTGCTGAAAACGGTCATCGGGTATGTGCCGCAGGAAAATGTCGTGCACGATGAACTTACGGTTGAGAAATCGCTTTACTATGCCGCGCGCATGAGACTGTCGGAAGATGTCAGCAAAGAGCGGATTATGGAGAGGGTGAACGAAGTGTTGGCAAGCCTCAATATCAATGATGCGCAGATACGCGCTACCCGTGTCGGGAATTTGTCAGGCGGACAGAAAAAGCGGGTTTCTATTGCCGTTGAACTGCTGACACAACCTAAAATTCTTTTTCTCGATGAACCAACCAGTCCTTTAGACCCTGAGAGCATCGGGGAGTTTCTCAGATGCCTGCGGAAACTATGCGAGCAAGGCACTACGGTAATCATGGTGACGCATAAGCCGGAAGATTTGGAACATGCAGATAGAATAATATTCATGGGAGCAAAAGGTCATTTGGTTTATGACGGCTCAAAAGAGGGGTTCCTCGGTTATTTTCAAAAAGAGAAAATCACGGAGGTTTATGCGCTGTTAAGCGGATCTGCCGAAAGCAAGGAATGGTATGACAGGCGCGGTGCGGGAGGTCAGAGCGAAAGCAGCAGGAATAAAGAAATCAAACCCGCTCAAATCAGGGCGAATCTTTTTCATCAATCAAAATGGCTGATTTTGCGATATTTCGATATAAAATTCAGCGACCTCCGAAACTTAGCCCTGCTGGTATTGCAGCCTGTTCTCATCGCCTTGCTCATCATCGCTGCGTTCGACCGCCTCATAGAAGCGGAAGCGCTTGCCGGAAACATAGGCGCATTGTTTATCATGGCGATTGCCGCGATATGGTTTGGGGTAAGCAACGCTGCCAAAGAAATCGTGGGTGAAACAACCATCTTCAGGCGGGAGCGGATGTTTAACCTCCGGATCACGCCTTACATCTTCAGCAAAATGGCGGTTTTAACCGTATTGTCAGCCGCGCAGATATTGATTTTTCTGCTGATGCTGTTTGCGTATTATGATGATTTGACACTGTTCATGGAAACAGGTTTGTTCCTGCTGTGCGTCAACATGGTTTCCCTCGTTTTCGGATTGATGCTGTCATCCGTCACAAACACCGCTACGCAGGTCATGAGTATTTTACCGATTGCGCTGATGCCGCAAATCATTCTTGCCGGAATTATACAACCCGTTCAAAATAATATCACGCTGTTGTTAAGCTATTTCACGATCGGCAGGTGGGGGACGGAGGGACTTGCGCGGATTCAGGATTCCGGCAGAAGCCCTGAAGTGTTTATGGACGTGGTTGCACAGCATCTTTACGCGCATGACAGTTTTATAGCGTCTGACGGGCTTGCCAATAATGTATTCATATTGTTTCTCTTGGCAACGGCTATGCTTGCCATCATTTATTACACTCTATCGAGAAAGTAGCCGCGCCATGCAATTCAACACATCAGGCTCTATCGCGCCCTTTGTTTTGGTCGCTATCTTTTTTGCAGGGATATTCGTTCTTTATCAGAATGGCGGAAACGATGAAAAACCTGTCCAATCATCTGAGCGGGACACTATGACAAATGCTGAGCCGGACACCATTCAGGAATCTGTTGTTATAGAAACAGCACGTCCACCGGCTATATCATGGAAGCCCAAAAACACGAAGATTTCTTATGACATGAGCTGCCTTCGGCAACAATCGCTTTTTGATGAAATGATAGGCGTGGGTGCTGACCTGGAAAATGAATGGATAAAAGCGGGCAGCGATGCGGTGGGAATCGAAGAAGAAGTGAAACTGGGTGAGAAAGTAAAAGCGATGATGGAGGAAGAATACGGTTTCAGCGATGCGGAAAAATATAAAGGCAGGGTGGATGGGATTATGAAAACATTACTGAAAACTCTTGACCCGCAAACGCCTTATTCATACCAGTGGCGCGTCATTCAGTCGGAAGATGCAAATTCCTTCACCGCGGGCGCGCAAATCTTCATCACTACGGCAATGATTGATTTTGCCGAAAGCGATGATGAACTGGCGATGGTTCTCAGTCATGAAATCCAGCACAATGAACTGGGGCACATCAATAAGCAACTGCGCAGGCAACTCATCGCCCGCAACTGGCTTGGCGAAATGGCGGATTACGGCATCCTTGCAAATTACATCCTCACGATGCCTTTCAACCAGGAAAACGAAGTCTATTGCGACCTGCACGGATTAGACCTTGCCGTTGCTTCCGGTTATGACGGCTGCCAAGCCGTTACGTTCTGGAAACGCATGGGCAAGAACGAAACACAGGATGAATTCACTAAATTTCTGAGAACGCATCCGTTCAGCACCGAACGGGTAAGCTGCCTGCTAAAGCATATTGACGTGAATTATGCTGTGCGGTGTGATAAGTGAGGCAGGCGCTACCAAATTATTTTGATGCCATACTTTTTAAATTGCTCGTCTTTCGACACAACAGCCAGATTATCGGATAGGGCTTGCGCGATGATGAGCCTGTCAAACGGATCACGGTGATGCATCGGCAATTTGGAGTATTCGATCAGATGATTCCTTTCAATGGGCAGGATAGAATACCTTGCCGCATCAATATCATTGAATAATTCCTTTAAACCGCCCTTATAAATTAATTTTCCGATATTCATTTTTACCGTCAACTCGAACAACGAAGCCATGCTTAACAGCAGTTCATTGCCGGTCTTGGTTAGTTCGCGTTTTGCTTTAACGCTTAGATTTTGCGGAGCTGTCAGCGCCCAGATGACCGCATGAGAGTCGAGTAACAGGTTCATTCCATGTACTCTTTCATTTCTGCCAGAGGCGCGTCAAAATCGGGTGATAACCATGCCTTGCCTTTAGCAGACCCCAGCTTCCTTCTGCGCAATTTTTTCCTCTTGCTTTTTTCTTCGCCCACCTTCTTTTTCAGAAAACCGATAAAGTCGTCCACCTCTTTTCGGAAATCCTCAGGCAACGAAGCGTACTCTTTCAGGAAGTCATTCGTACTCATGACTGTTTGATTATTTGACTAAAGATAATGCTAATTCAAATACCGTTTTCCGCTTGCATCCTTCTGTTCCCGCTAACTTCATTAATCAATATATTTACAGCCTGCAAAACACCCTGAATGCCGTTCACCCCCAATGAAATCTTTGCCAACCGATACCGCCTTCTCAAAAAGGTGGGCATGGGCGGGTTTTCGGAGGTGTGGCAGGCTGCGGACACATTGGCGGAAGACGCCATCGTAGCCATTAAAATCTATGCGCCCGAACGCGGGATGGATGATTTGGGGCTGAAGCAGTTCAAGCGCGAATATGCCAGCGTCCTCCATCTCAGCCATCCGCACATCCTCACCGCAAAGCATTTCGACATCCATGACGGCAGGCCGTATCTCGTGATGCTCTATTGCGAGGGCGGCAGCCTCTACGGGAAACTGATGGAGCATGGCGCGATGGATGAAAAGGCGTTAGCCGTGTTCGTGGCGCAGATTGCCGGGGCGCTGGAATACCTGCATGGCAAAGGCATCATCCACCAGGATTTGAAGCCCGATAACATTTTGGTTGACCGGGGCGGTGATTACCTGCTCACCGACTTTGGCATCAGCAGCCGGTTGCGCACCACGCTGCAAAGAACCACAGTCAGCGCCCGCTCCATGACCATTGCCTACGCGCCACCGGAGCGGTTTCAATACATGGGCGATGAAACGGCTGCCGCAGATGTATTTTCTCTGGGCGTGATGATGACGGAGCTGCTCACCGGCAAGCAGCCGTGGGGCGGCATGGGCGGCTCCTACCTCAGACCGGACACCGAACTGTCGGAACTGCCTGCCGCTTTCAGCAAAGACCTCAACACGCTCATCCGTCAGTGCCTGCAATACGAGCCGGGCAAACGCCCCGCTGCGAAGCAACTCAAACAGGCAGCAGAACTGTATTTGCAAAAGGGGCAGTGGGCAGAAAGCAGCCGGATTGAAAAAACGATTGCGACCTCAAATAAAAAGACGGCAGCCGTAACGATTGAAACCAAACAGCAAGGTGAAAAGGGGCTGACAGAAAAGACGGTAAAACCGATTAAAAAATTTAATACATATATACTTGTTGCTTGGAAAACTTTGAACATATTTTTTACAGGATTATTTTGGATGGTTTTAGTTTTCTGGGTGTTTATGTATTCCTCTCAGATGATGATGGCTGAGCTTTTCTTTATCTTTCTCATGGGTTCCATCGTACTCGCAATTATCTGGGGCATACGGCATTTGGTCCGCAAGGAAATCAAGCAAGCAGGCGGGCATTTATCCAAAACAGTTGGAGAAGCCAACGGAGGAGGCACGAAAAATGGAATGGTTGAAAAGCCTGTTTGGAAAAAAAGCAATAGAGCAGAGTTGATTGCGGTATTGGTTTTATTGGTATTAGCGATTATTTCATTATTGTGGAATATGTGGGAGGCAAATAATAACGATGACGGAAAAACCATGATAGACCAGGCTTTACAAGAAAGATACGACACCCTGATAAGCCAAGAAAGATACGATACCCTGATAAGCCAAGGAGATTTTTTGTTTAAGTATGGCCAATTTGAAGAGGCGCGAGAACGTTATCAGGAAGCCGCGAAATTCCATCCAAATGGACAAATACCAAATGATAAGATTGCCAAGGTGGATGAAGTAATAAGACAACAAGAGATGGAGGCAGAACGAAAAAAACAGGAAGAAGCAGATAGAATTGCCGAACAGGAAGCCGAGCGGAAAAAGAAGGAAGAAGCGGATAGGATAGCTAAACAAAAAGCGGAACAGGAACAAAAAAAGAAAATTGAACAAGAGCGAATTGCCAAACAAAAGGAAGCAGAAAAAATAGAGCAAGCACGATTTGGTACTGTTACGGACATTGATGGTAATACTTATAAGACTGTTAAAATAGGCAATCAAGTTTGGATGGCTGAAAATTTACGAACGTCACGTTATTCAAACGGGGATAGAATTGCAAATCCCAATTATAGCCAGTTGGAAGATTTAACGACTGGTGCTTGGTGTTGGTATCAAACTAATATCAATTATGATAATGTCTATGGGAAACTCTATAATTGGTATGCGGCAAAAGATAGCAGAAATGTATGCCCAACAGGATGGCATGTACCCTCTGATAGTGAATGGCAAACTTTAGTTAATTATCTTGGTTCTAATGCAGGTGGTAAAATGAAAGCTGCGGAAACTCCATATTGGCATAGCCCTAATGCAGGAGCCTTCTCAAGTAGTAGCAGTGGCTTTTCCGGGTTACCTGCAGGTGTACTTATTTCAGGGCAAGGTTTTACAGGTATGGGTTATTATGTTAAGTGGTGGAGCACAACTGCGAATGGTTCGAAACATGCTTGGATTCGTACTCTAAATTACCACCATGGAGATGTAAACAGGCAGGAAGAATTTAAAGACAATGGTTACTCCATCAGATGTATAAAGAATTAACTATAATTTTGTAAACAGATTAAACGACATTTTTAAAAATGTGAAAACCAATTTGTGCATCCCCGTTCTATCTTTTTTAATCGTTAATAATAAATTTTTCAGGGTAGCGAATTCTTTTGCCTAAAGGATATCGTACAAAATCAATTCTCTTGCCGTTAAATAAAAGTAAAAAAGTAAAGTGTTTTCCAAACGGTAACGCTACACTAAATATTCCATGTTCATCCGTTGTGTCCGAAGAAAAATACGACTGTATATTCTGAAAATTATTTTGAACCACGGGATTCGTATATACTACCGCTCCTTTTATCGGGTTTCCATTTTTATCTAAAACACGGGATGAAAATATCTGCAAGCCCATAACAATACCATCCTGATTTAGGACAATGTTGCTTTGCGGTCGAATTGTTACTGTATCAAATTTTGGCAAGCTATATATAAAGGTGGTATCATCCAGGAGAGCTAAAATTTTCTCATTTTTCTTTGAAATAAATCCGGTTTCAAGCAAAAACCTGATATTTTGCTTTGTTTCATCAGTGCTGTTGCTCACAATTGAATTCAATATCAGTTGTGATTCAAATTGCCTTCTTTCTAATTCGATTCTCTGATTTGCCTCATAAATCGTAACAATAACTAATGAAGCAGCTCCCAAGAGAGCGCCAAAAAATCCGCTTAAAAAAACATCTGGTTTCATTTTTTTTTGTTTCGCTCATGCTTTTAGAATAAACAGAGAAAGTTATCGCTGATTATCCAAAGATATTTTAATTACGCCTTTAGATGCCTTATCTCCATTGATTTCGTTTTGATGATTTCCTGATAATCTCTCTTAAAGCCATCCGGTAGTTTATTTAAAACACTCTGTTCCAATTTCAAGAGTTCTACATCCTGGATTAACAACTGAGAATCTTCGTTCGACAAAAGTTGTTGAGCGATGCTCTCGACAATGAAATCCAATTCCTTTATTACATTATGTTTCTCAGCTATCTCCTGAATGTCTTTTTTTAGTTGGTGCTACTGTTAATGCTGTGAAAATAAGGCAAGTTTAGTTCAAGTTTGAAGGATGAATACCCAAGAATTTTTCAAACGATTGCTGAAGTTGGACAAGCCCTGGAAGGTGGAGCGAGTCGAACAAGCAGAAGATACCAAACAGGTACATGTCTATCTGAAGTATGACAGCCGGGAATGGATAGATGAAACGAGCGGAGAGATATTTCCGGTCTATGATTGCCGGGAGGAGCGAACGTGGCGGCATCTGAATACGATGCAGTGCCAGACGCACCTCCACTGCCGCACCCCGCGCATCAAACTGGCAGACGGCAGGATAGCCAGTTGCCCGGTGCCGTGGGGAGATGAAGGAGAGCGGCACACCTACGGGTTTGAAGACAATGCCATCCGGACGCTTCAGGCTACGCACAACCAGACGCAGGCGGGAAAACTCCTGGAGATCAGTTATGAGAAGATGACGCGCATCATGCAGCGCAGCGTGGATCGTGGATTGCAGCGCAGGGACTTGGAGAAAGACAACATCGTCAGCATCCACATGGACGAGAAATCTTATAAGAAAGGGCATCACTACGTCACCGTGCTCAGCGACAGCAAAGGCAAGCGCGTGCTGAACGTGGAGAAAGAGCGGACAGCGGCAGCCTGCGAAAAATTATTGAGCGGCACGTTCAGCAATGAAAGGCTGAAGAAGATGGAAGCCGTGTGCATGGACATGTGGGAGCCGTTCATGCTGGCAGTTAAAAAAAATGCCCGCAGGCTGAGTTGGTGCACGATAAGTTTCACATAGTGAAGTATCTGAACAAAGGCATAGATGAAACACGCAGGCAGGAAGTAAAGACCGAACCCTTGCTGAAAAAAGCCAGATACATTATGCTTAAAAAAAGCGCCCATCTGACCGATAAACAAAAAGCCCGGTTCGAGGAAATCAACCAAGCCAACTTAGACACCGCCAAAGCCTGGAAGATGCGCGAAAATTTCATGGGACTCTACGAATGCAAAACCACCCGGGAAGCATCGGCATACTTCGACCGCTGGATTCAAAATGTCCTTCACAGCAATATCCAACCCATGAAAAAAACCGCTAAAACCCTCCGGTGCTTTAAAGCAGGCATCATCGCTACCGTCAAATATCAACTGACCAACGCGATGGCCGAAGGATTCAACAGCAAAATACAGAAGCTGAACTCGATTGCCAATGGTTACCGCAACTATCGGAATTTGAAAGCAGCTATCCTGTTTTTCAACGGGAAACTTGCCTTATTTTCACAGCATTAACAGTAGCACCTTTTAGTTTAACAATATCAGCAAAACCCCAATGATTAAAGTCCGTAAATGGTTTTATTGCAGTTAGATTCATAAAATCTAATCTTCCGGATTTGCCATCCTCATATCCAAAACATTCTGTAAAGTCTTTGCCCTCAAATAGACTTTGAAAAACGCAACCCATCAATACTTCAATGAACCAAGCTAATGTTCGTTCGATATTAGCCGCATTCTGAATTATAGCATCCTTTTCCTTATTGATGTTTTCAAAGTGGTATAGCCTGTTTTTAGGGACTACACGACTAGCACCCTCTTTAAATTCTATCTCTGATAGTTCTCCAAGCTTAGTTTGTTCATTTTCATTAGATAACAGGTACCCAACTAAATGACCAATTTCATGATAAACCACCCCTTTACATAAGTTCAATTTTTCTTGCTCGGTCATATTCAGCTTCATTTGGATGGGTAAGTCGTTTGGATTTGGAATTGGAGGCGAGTGCAAATTTGGCTTTTGACTTTGCCTGTCTTGGCATTGCGGGATGGCAGTCCCAAAGCGTTTTAAGTACATTTGTTTTTGCAAATGACTTTACAGTATGGCAACTCTCTATAGGGTATTAAGCCCGCGGGAACTTATGGATATAAGGCGGCTTAAACGATTCCGAACAATCGAAACTTCTATGGAAGTAAAACAATTTTGCACCTCAAAGGAAGATGCAAGGCGGTTTGCCGATCATTTGCGAATTTTACAAAATGAGCCTGCGCAAATTGTTTCAATAGATATTGAAGAATCCGTCTTAAGCGAATTTGAAACAGATATTGAAATAGATACCGAAATATTTTCTCAGGGCAAGGTGGTAACCGTACAGCGCAACCAATTGGAACTTTTGAATGAAAGCTTTCGTAACTTAACGGTAGTGAAATAGAAAAAATGGAGGTATTGGTCACATCAAACTTGCTTCTTCTCCCTGTTTCAAAAGGAGGCAGGCATAACCCTGTTACATCCGGTTATAGGGGTAAAGCGAATTTTCTGGGGAAGGATAATCAACTGCTGATAACCAGGGAGGCAATTCTGGAACTTCCGGGTATGGCAAAAGCATATCCGGGTGACAAATTTCAAGCCCGTTTGAGATTAGTGTCCTCAGAGGAAACTTTGCGCCTTTTGAAAAAGGCAGATAAAATAGTATTAAAGGAAGGGAATAGGGAAATAGGAAACGGAGTCATTGTCAAGAATGGGGTTTATTCCAAAAACAACGGAAATGGTATTCCTGCATGGAAAGCAGAGATGCAAAAGCATCCCCGGGTTCTGGAAGATGCTAAACTTAAAATAAGGGCATTGAATCATCCGCTCAGGCAGAAAATGCTTTCGCTCATCAATAAAAACGGCAACAGGATGAACGTCACCGACATTCATGTCAGGTTGCGCATCGAACAATCTGTTGCTTCACAACATCTTGCAATTCTCAGGAATCAGGGACTTGTTGAAACGGAGCGGGTTGGAAAAACCATTTGGTACAGCGTTAACGATGCAGCCATCGAGCGTCTTGTCAAAGCATGCAATGAGGTAAAGTCGAGCGATGTGTCGGGTTTCAAACTGCAATCCGCATCCTCATAATCCTCTTGTTCTTCGGATTCTCGCGTTCCCGCGAGTGCACGGACTAACTGCACTCGCCCGAGGCGAGCGAAAGCAGGGGGCGGACACGTCCGTTACCTTCCAACTCGATTTGGCGCCAATATTTTTTCGATTCAGTGTTTTTTCCATTTGTCAATTGGAATAATATATGTCCCATAACTAAAGTGGTCTGTTGGATAAGCTTCAATGACCAGCATTACACTGTCATTTCTAAGCCCAAAATATAAATTGTTAAACTCCGCTTTGTCTCCTATTGTCGGGTACATTATTCCACGCCCCGGAAATTGCAAGTCGAAATATTCTTTTATTCTTTTATTAATTAGGTCAATTTTTTCGAAACTCATGCCCATATCTGAGTTATCAAGTACTATCCTATTTTTGAAATCGCAATTAGTTGCAATAGATGTTGCATGCCGGGCATTATTGCCTCCTGGGGGTACTGTAAGAAAATATTGAACAATTGAAATAACGCTATCATTGTCAGTAAGTATTTCAAAGCTACTGTTCGCAAAAGCAGGCATCCACGTTAATGGGTGTTCCTCATCATCTTCTATGGGCAGGCAATTTCCCAACTTAACAGAGTCAATGAGTGAATTGAAGTTAAAACTGAAAATATCACCTCAAATCCGCAGACTAAAATAGCTCAACAAACCGTATAGCGGAGGAAATTTT